>JAZNTW010000094.1:0-8048 GCA_045591925.1 Oscillospiraceae bacterium | reverse complement strand
CAAAAAGAGAAGATACAACAAGAGCATCAATCGTTCTCAGCATCATTGCAATGAACATCGACCGCCTTGCGGCGATGCTTTTGCACTTCATTCAGTTCGTGCTTAATTACAGGTTATCATATGGCCTGTTGGGCCGCTTTTGAAATTATGGTCTTAATGAGGAGAGACTAATTACGAACTTTCATAAGGGAAAAATAAGGGAAAGAATTGTGACTGTAAATGTGCAATATATAAACTGAAATTCGCGAGGGAGAATGATGAATAGAATTGCAATTCAAAAGATTTGTAAAGCTGATAATTGGATTGATTTTGAATGGTTCATTGATGGAGTTCGTTTGAGTGAGCATTTAAAACAAAACAAGAACAAGGAATTGCCTGCAAATACGGAGCTGTTTGATGATTTATGTCCCGCATGGTCGAAGGGGCTGAATTATTTTGGAGAGGTAAGATTCACATGGGAATTAGTCTCATATGAAAAGGCAATATTACCAATTTATTTATGCCCGGATGATTTGGATTATTCCTGCATCGTAATTGTTGCAGAAGTGGAAAAAACGAAGGATTTTGTGTATTGGAACCGATTTGGATTGGTTAATCGCCAGTCGTATCATTATTCAGAGGAGATACTTCATGGGATTTTGTATTTGGAAAGCTATACAGATAAGGACTGGGAGCGATATGGTGATAACATTGCGATTTCAGAGGTAAACAGTGAAGAATGGCGTCAATGGATAAGTGAAAACTGGGATGAGGAACTATTTCGTCGTCGAATGAATTATACCTATTCGGCATATCAACAAGATGAAAATATAATATGGTTTGCTGAAATGAACTGGTGTTTTGAGCGGAATGCTTATGAAGACATGCTTCAATACTATTGGGAGCAGGAAACATTGGAAGAAGTACAAAGCTTTCATACGAATCAGATGACAGTGAAAGATTGTGCTGCTTTGATTCAGAAATTGACCAGAAACGGTAGCAATGGGTTGAGAGAACACATAGATGATTATGGTGAAGTATTGCTTCATCTGTATGCAAGCGAGCAAGTAGGCTACCCGCTTGTAGAATTACTAAAAAACAATAATACTTGCGATTATGTAAAGATTTATTGTAAGGTCATAGAATCAATGTGGCGCTATGGAGATGATGCAGTAAAAAATGTGGTTGATGTCACATTGCTGGAACGACTTTCAGATGAAGAAGCAGTATGGCAGAGTTTCGGGAAATATATTGCAGATGATTTTAAGGAATATATAAATGAAGAACTGTTAACAACAAATCGTGCAATGTTTCATGTCGCTAAAATACAGTAGTGTTTGGGAAAAATATTTATGAGAAATACACAGAGTATAAAACGAAGTTTGTGCGATGGGTGTATTTCGCTCTACGAGTTTATTGTATGTGGGTAAAATATATGAAGGATGAATTGAAGCAATTACGAAATGAATATGAGAGTCTGCACAGAACCTTGCTGCTTGAACTGCATCCGGAGCATATTACGGGAAAATACATTGTCGAAGCATGAATGGGAGTGCTGCAAATGCGAGAAAAATATTATTTTGAGAAATGGTACAATCAGATTCAGTCTGAAATCCTGGAGCATATTGATTTCAGGAACGGCGTGATACAAGAGAATGTGCAAAATAAGGAATGTATCATTGATGTTGCGTATCAGAACGCCATTCATTTTGTAGCAATATTGTCTGAATATCGGTTCATGCTAACCTATTTTATCACAAGAAACGGCAGTACAATCGGAAATCTTCATTCGACATGGGGCGAGGATATCATAAAGAATCGCTACATAGTGCGGATTCAGAAATTTGTCAATGAAATCTCAGACGGTAAATATGATAATAAGAAATCAAATGCAGAAAAACTACAGGAAATCATCCGGAACAGAAATCTCGTGTCCTATATGAACAATACCAAATGGAAAGAATTTCTCCGCGCGATGACCGAGGAAATGCCTTTTGAACCGCCATATGATTATAAAACTGTATGGGAAGAACCCCACGAATTGTCCTTCGGGACAGGCTATGACTGCGAATCCTTCAACTTCTACGATTTCAAGGAGATCGAATGGGTAAAGGTGCGTCCTGAATTTGAGGAGCATCGGTGGAAAGGAGCTTTGGTTGAGGATGAAGTCGTTTGTCATGACATGACGGAAGAATTTTTAGGTTTGATGAAAAAATATGCGATTCCCTATGTGTACGATGAAACAGAGAATGTCTATATTATTTATGGATATCGGTAATTTTTTGATGGCAAGTTTGTCATATTTTGATTGGGGTGCAATCCCACAGATACAGGTTGCAATATATATTGAAACGAGAAGCTGCTGAGCGCGGATGTTGTGGTGTTTGCAACGCCTGTGTATTACGATTCCATCTGCGGACAGCTCAAAACCATGATGGATCGTGCAAATCCGCTTTACTCTACGGACTATCATTTCCGTGAGGTCTATCTGCTTGCAGCTGCCGCAGAGGATGAAGATACAACAGTCGCAGGCTCGGTACAGGCGGTACAGGGCTGGGTCGATTGCTTTGAGAATGCTGAGTTTGTCCGCATAATCTTTGCAGGCGGCGTAAATGATGTCGGAGATATTGCAGGTCATCAGGCACTTTCTGAGGCGTATGCGCTTGGTTGCAGATGGATTCATGTACAAACATAGCCCCACACTCGAAATATATCGTTTGTGGGGCACTATCTTTTTCGAGATTTTTTCAAAAAACGCTTGACATTCACGTTACGTCATAGTATATAATAGAAAGCAGGGGAGGGGAGCATGAAAATGCACATTAAGGAATTTGCAAAACTCACAGGTGTCAGTGTGCGCACACTGCATTATTACGACGAAATCGGACTGCTGAAGCCCTCGGCTGTTGACGAACAGAACGGCTACCGATATTATGACGAGGGAAGCATTGGGCGTATGCAGGAGATTTTGTTTTATCGTGAGCTGGATTTTCCACTGAAACGCATCAAGGAAATACTGTCCGCCCTCGATTATGACAAGCAGCAGGCATTCAAGGCGCAAAAGCATCTGTTGACGCTGAAAAGAGCGCGTTTGGAACGGCTGATTGCGGCTCTTGACCATGCCATGAAAGGAGAAAAAATCACGATGAATATTTTTGACAACAGCGAATTTGAAGCACAGCGCGCGCAGTATGAAAAGGAAGCGAATGCGCGTTGGGGAACATCCTCCGCGTACAAGGAATTTGCCGAAAAAACAAAAGATTACTCAAACGAACAGCAGAACGAGCTTGCTGCCGGAATGAACGGCATCATTGCGGAATTTGCAAGATGCAAGGGCGACGGTTTTGCGCCACAGAGCGATGCAGCACAGGCACTTGTGAATAAGTGGCAGGAGTATATTTCCGAGCATTACTATAGCTGCACAACGGAAATCCTCTCAGGACTTGGTCAGATGTATGCTGCCGACGCGCGTTTCAAGGAAAATATTGATCGGCAGGGCGATGGCACTGCACAGTTTATGAGCGATGCGATCGAAGTATATTGCAGGTAAAACCACACTCCGCACGTTTCGTGATGATAGGGGAATCAATCAAATACAAAACAAGCAGTACCGTATTTTACGATACTGCTTATTTTTCATTAGATTAAAGGTTAAAATATCTGTCGAACTCAGCCGGATGCGGAATCTTTGAAAGTTCAAAGCATTCCTTTCTCTTGTTTGCGATAAAGTTCTTGATCAGCTGCTCCGGGAACACGCCGCCTGCTGTGAGGTAATCGTGATCTGCCTCAAGCGCATCAAGCGCTGCATCGAGTGTGGTCGGGAGGGAGGAGAGCTTTGCCTTTTCTTCCTCGGAGAGCTTGTAAAGGTTAAAGTCATACGGACCCCAGCCATTTGCGTGCGGATCAATCTTATTCTTTACGCCGTCAAGACCTGCCATCAGGATTGCCGCATATGCAAGATACGGGTTACAGGTTGCATCAGGGTTACGGATTTCGAAACGTCTGAGGTTCGGCGTCTTTGCGTATGCCGGAATTCTGATAACAGCACTTCTGTTGGATGTTGCATATCCGACTGTGACCGGTGCTTCAAAGCCGGGAACAAGTCTCTTGAAGGAGTTTGTGCTCGGGTTTGTGATTGCACAGAGCGAGGAGATATGCTTGAGCAGTCCGCCCATGAAGTAGTGCGCTGTTTCGCTGAGGTGCGAATAGCCGTTATCATCGGAGAATACAGGCTCGCCGTCCTTCATAAGGAGCATATGAACGTGCATACCGTTTCCGGCTTCACCGTAAACAGGCTTCGGCATAAATGTTGCGACCTTGCCATATTTCAGTGCAGTGTTGTGGATGATGTACTTGATCATCATGGTTGCATCTGCCATGTCAGACATCTTGCCGAGCATCGGCTCAATCTCAAACTGACCTGCTGCACCAACTTCCGGGTGATGATACTTAATTGCAATGCCAGCCTTCTGCATCTCCAGGCACATTTCCGAACGGCACTCATAAGATGTATCAAACGGCTTTGCTACGTGGTAATTCTTCTGATGTGCGACGACGCAGCCCTTGCCCTCAGTTTCGCTGTTCCAGTATGCCTGAGATGTATCGACATACATACCGATTCTTTCGGGTGTTACCGACCAGCCTGCGCTGTCGAACAGATGGAACTCAAACTCAGGAAGAATCAGCATGGTATCTGCGATTCCCGTATCTTTCATATACTGTTCAGCAGCCTGTACGATGTTTCTGGGATACTGATCAAGCGGACGGTTTTCAGGATAATCAATGACCATTGCATTACCTGTGATGGACAATGTCGGTACGCCGCAGAACGGATCGACAAGCGCTGTATCAAGGTCCGGAATGAATACCATGTCGCTCTTTTCTACAACTGCATAGCCATAGTTTGAAGCATCAAAACCGATACCTTCTGTAAGGGTTGACTCTGAAAATTGTCCTGCCGGAATTGTAACGTGTCTGAACTGACCATTGATATCAACAATTTTGAAATCAATCATCTGGATATCATTATCTTTAATCATATCCATAAGTTCTTTTACTGTTCTTGCCATGAGATACCTCCAAATTTGAATTTCACGCCGAACACCTCAGCATAACATTGTATTAAAGCAACACCGCACAAAGCTCGCCTCACGGCATGGCGGCAAACTTGCACCGCCAGCGCTGTGCGGTATAGCCTTAAAAACAACTACACCTATTATATCACAATCGTTATGAAATTGCAACAATTTTTTTAAATTTTATTTATGCTTTGTAGATGAAAACAAGTAGCTGAAAACAAATAGAGGCATCAGCTTTCGCCAATACCTCTGTAATCAATTTCGGATGTTTACAATACTTTTTCCGGGTCTAAGGCTGATGTCGGCTCATCAAACAGCATAACATCCGGATTCATCGCAAGAGAACGCGCAATGGCAATTCGCTGTTTTTGATCGCCGGAAAGCTGATTGGGATATTGCTCCGCCTTATCGGAAAGCCCAACCTTTTTCAGAAGCGCATCTGCTTTTTGGTTTGCTTCTTCCTTGCTCATGAGTCCGAGCTTGACCGGCGCAAGGGTAATATTTTTCTGATTGTCAGATGCGGAAACAGATTATCCCACAAGATGCGGATAACGCTCGGCAACAGGTGCATTCTTCATGCCGATCTTGTGGAAGATATCCTTGTCCCACACAAGTGCCAGCGTTCTGCCATTATCCCATTTCATTAAAATATGCCCGCCGTCATCAACTCCTTGAATCGTTCCTTTCATACCGGACGGAATCGGGTGAGGATCATCGTACATCCGATCAAGCTGCACTCTCATGCCCTTGGGATAGAATTCACGGAGCATCCTGAGGCGTGCCTTGTGGTTCAAGGTGCTATTGAATGTTAATTTCTTCATAGGCATCGTCGTCCTTTCATTATAATTGTATAGGGGAAATAAAAAAAGCCGAATCAACCGAGATTATCAATCTCAATCAATTCGGCAAATGCAACAATATTCGGTTTGAAACTTTGTGAAAGATTTTTGTAAAAATAAAGAGCAGATATCGAAATTTTTCATCCAAATCTGCTCTAAATTCTCTGCAAAATCAAAAAACGCTCGTTCAACTCCCAAAAATGCTCGAAAATAGCGTTAGGTGATCCATGGTTTTCACTATAAAAATTTTGCTCCTATAACGCAAAAAAGCCCGATAAATCGGACTTTCTCGGTATGTGATCAATTTCGTCACATAAAAATGTCAATACGTGACGAAATTGATCACTTCGTTTTTACCCGATTTTTCGAGATTTTTAAACGCATCACTCATTTTTTCTTCCCCGCTAACAGCACAAATCCCTCACGCTGTTCCATTAGATATTCATACAAATCATCGGGAGAAGTCAGCAAGTAAACCTCAATCTTGTTGCCGTTTGGGATGCCGAAGAAATATTCGCCGTTTTCATCTCTATCGTAGAGATAATCACGAATCACACCGAAGCGGTCGATCGTGATGCAGGTCAGCATGTTGATCAGATCCTTCTGAAAATCACATTCTTCCATGATGCTGAAAGTAGCTGTGCAGATTCAGTGCGTGGTATCTTGTGTCCGAATAATGTCGGTATTGGTCACTCATATTCCCTCTGTACCACAGTTCTTTTATCTTTTCGATGTTTTTCGGTTTCTTTTTGTTGAGCTGTTCCACAAAGGTTGTGGCGAAGCTTACTCGATCGAAATTGCTTTCGGGATAGTATTCTTCTGTGCATTCACCTCCGAGATAGCAATGCCTGCCGCAGTTCATACCGATATCCTCATCAGCCCATTCATGAGTGATTTCAATTTCGAGGAACATTTCGGAAAGCTTTTGCATAACAGGGTGAGGAGCAGACCAAGCTGTGAGGAATTCAAGAGGATTTTCGTTACTGTAATCTCTGCCGTCCTCATATCCATAGGCATTCCATTTTGTTCCCCAATTTGCTCTGCACCAATCGTACCAGTTTCTATCGCCGTAAAGCTCTCTTTCCTTTTGACCGAGATTTCCTCTGTAGATATCTTCGGGCATAGGGATTATTTTCTCAAACGATACCGTTCCGATACCGAGTTCGTCATCCTTAATTGTTTCAAGCATTTCGGCAATCTGCTTTCTGTCACCCTCATAGGTGATGATGTTTGTTACATGGTTGGGCATTTTCTCACCTCCTCATCAAATTTCAAAAGATTCCTTGCAAGTGCCTCGACCACATTCACCGTGACTGCATTGCCAGCCTGCTTGTACAGCTGTGCGTCGGAAAGTCCTGCGGCTTCTACCTTACGGAACTGCTCAGTTGTAAAGCCCTGCAGTCGCCAGCACTCAATTGGCATGAGTCTACGGATTCTGCCCTGATGAACGATACCGTGCCTGTCTACAACTGTCAGCGTAAACATCGGCTCATTGGGTTCTTTCACACGCCTGCCGTTCTGGTAGACTTCTTCCTTAAACGGATTGAGGATGGCTCTCGGTCCATCCTCAATCAAAACGCCTGAGCGTTCTCCCTTATGCTTTCCTGAGCTTACCCCAAGGTCATATCTTGTGTGCAGGCATCTTGCGTTCTCCGTAATCTGCGGATTTTCATTCAAATCACAGAATACTGCGGAATGCTCGCCCTTATGCTTACTCACGCCACTGTCCTGACGAGCCGTAATACATCGGGCTTTTTCCGTGAGGGTTGGGGGATAGTTCATATCTATCAGATACAACCCCGTCTTTCCACCCATACCGCCTGAACCGCTGCATTGTGTAACTGCAAATCCATCGGGAGCATACACACGCTGTCCCTGTGAACCGCCGATCAGCTGTTTAACTTTCCGGCTATTTTCCTCGTCGCAGTTTCCGAAAGCCAGTATTTTTCCGGAACAATCGACTCCAAGACATCCTGCAAGGTACACTCGTTTTCTCGACTGCGGGACGCCGAAGCCGGCGCTGTCATGCACAAGCCATTCCACGCAATACCCCAGCTCTGAAAGCGTTTCAAGGATGACTTTGAAAGTCTGCCCTTTTTCAATACCCAGCAGTCCGGGTACGTTTTCAAAGATAAAATAGCGAGGCCGCTTG
>JAZNTW010000093.1:0-1731 GCA_045591925.1 Oscillospiraceae bacterium | reverse complement strand
CCGGACAATGTCCTCGCTAATGATGGAGGCATAGGCGTGGGAGATAATCCAGCCGCGCGGATCGCGTTCCGGCTCGCTGAATACGCCGACCGGAAGAATCGAGACCGGCTTGACCGTTGTTTCCTCCTGAATTTCGCGCAGCGCACATTCTTCTACAGTTTCGCCCTTTTGCAGAAATCCGCCCGGCAATGCCCACATATCCTTATAAGGGTGACCGCCGCGCTTGATCAGCAGCAACAGCAGCTTATTTTCCGGATTCTTCCTGTAATTTTCCTTGTCCTCGGCACGAATCATGAATGCGGCAACATCCGCCGTCACGGAAGGCCGTTCATAATCTTCGATACGATACCCTGCAAGGAATTCTTTTTCATAATTCATATGATCGCTCCTTTCTGATATTTGCAATATGATAATAACATAAAATAAATAAGATGTCAAGTCTTTTCTGATATTTTATAAATATTTAACCATATTATGTTAATCCGGCAGATCACAACGCGCAAAAAATCTCCTCACAGCTTATCAGCGTGAGGAGATTTATTATTATGATTTGGTTTTCCATGTAACGATCTGTTCGCCACAGGCGCTTATGTCCATAATCCACACTTCAAACGAGTTTTTCTACAGGCATATCCGACACATCCGGATAGAGAAGCCGACGCTTGAGCAGGGAAAGGTCCAGCGCATTCAGCACACCGTCCTGACACAAATCCGCAGCCTTCCAATCCGGAAGCGCGGCGTCCGGAACGCTCAGAAGCCACTTTTGAACAGCTACAACATCGGATACATCAAATTTGCCGTCAGCATTCGCATCGCCCTTTATGACGTTGTCCTCGATCACTTCAAACTGACGATCATACTTTTCCGCATATGCCTGTGCCGTAGAGCCGGCATAGCCATGAATAATCACATCGTTATATACGTTCGATTCTTTATAGAATTTACCGTCAATCAGCGTGCCGAAATCTCCGTCGCTTTCGGTATATTCTAAATATCTGTATGTCGCAGGAATTGTTTTTTCGCTGTCAAAAATATCGCATTCCGGATCGTAGATATAAAAATCCTTGGTTGACCGTGCGACTGCAATTGTTTTTTCCTGTATTCTGCGCGACAACAGGGGAGCCATTCTCAAAAATGGTGATAGACGCTTCGCGCTCCCATTCTCTGCCCTTGAAAAAGAAGTTCGAGATATTATCCGTATCCCAGACGCTCTTTTGCGGATTATATGCGCCGCTGTTTCGCCAGTTCAGATATTGCGTACCCGTGACATAAATACCGATATCCGGATCAAACAGATTATCCGGATTGGTCACAAGGGAAACGACCATCATATCCTTATATTTGGAAAGCACGCCGTTCGTGATAAAATACGTCCGGTCTACAACGTCACTGAATACGCCGTCACGGTTTTTGGCTGCCGCACGCACAATCATTGCCTTGTCCACTGAATGCGGCGGCTTCTTGTAGCCCGTACCGCGGGAGACGGACTGCGCCGACTGTTCATCTTCCGCATATTCGCTGTACAGATTGGGCTGATTGGAGCGATCCTGAATGGTAATTGTGCCGGAATACAGCTGCGCCGTAGAGGATGTAGTCGGGTCGCTGCCATCGGTTGTGTAGTAAATCTGCTCCTGATTGGCAGAGGAAAGCGTCAATGCAAAATTGTTCTGATAAAAACCGGAATCCGCAGAAAAGACCGGTGCAGCGGTCACTGCCGCGTTCACCGTACCG
>JAZNTW010000092.1:0-36210 GCA_045591925.1 Oscillospiraceae bacterium | reverse complement strand
TTGTTTAGGCAACACCGCGCGGGGCACGAATGCGAGAGAGACAACCCAAGAACGAGGGGAATCGTCGCTGCGCTCCGGTCTCCCCTCTCTCTTAGGTTTTCCCTCTCGCGCTCTCTCTTTCCTCACTCTCTCCCCTCTGCTGAGTTGAATTTACTTTTACTGTTCAACGGAGAGTAGTTTATTTCGCGAATTTGCAATTAGGGGGGAAGGGAATCAGGAAAGGAGAGTGCGAGTGCAGCGAGTTTTCCCCCTTGCCTCTTGGGGTTCTCCCCTCGCACTGCGCGGAACATGAATACGAAAGGGACAACCCAAGAGAGAGGGGAATCGTCGTCGCGCTCCGGTCTCCCCTCTGCTGCCTTGAATTTTCTTTTACTGCGCAGCGGAAAGTAGTGTATTTAGCGAATTGCAATTAGGGGGAAAAGGGGAGCGCGAGTGCAGCGAGTTTCCCCCTTGCCTCTTGGGGTTTCCCCCTCGCCCTGCACATCTGCACTACCAGCTCTGTGCGGTATTTTCTTAAATTTCTGTTAATGAAAAGTTACGAAATTACTTGCAAATCATTCAAAACCAACCGTACAACTCGAAAATATGCACAAACAAGTTTTAATTTTTTATCTAATCATACAAAAATACGAAAATACACGATATTTTTGAAATATTGTGTTGACTTTCTACAAAAAAGGTGGTACAATGATGATGGTGGTTCGAAAAATTACCAACAATATCCAATATAGAGAAACCAACCCAATACATTGTAAAGGAGTTTTGGAAATGAGAAAGCAGATTATGAAAAAAACGTCCGCAGCTGTTGCAATGATGGTAGCAGCAATGATGGCGTCAGGTGCAATGTCTGCACTGATGAGCGCAAGCGCAGCAGGTAACTCCGCCTTCCCCTATACAATGTTTGCCGGTTCCGGTGCGGAGGGCGCATTGACGATCAACGCAAAGCATTTTTGCATCAATGGCAGTATCGCGTCGAACGGCACGATCGCAACCGGAAAGCGCGGAAACCTGAATGGTAAGAAGACGGAATACGCCGGCGTGGATATGCCGTATTCCGGCGACCAGCTCGCAAACAAGTATTTTTCCCGTGCACAGGTCGTTGACGAATTGATCCAGACAAAGAAAAATAATGTCAATCTGAATCAGACAATGGATGTTGCAGGTGAGGCATATCTGAGTGGCAACGTCAATATGAATGCTTCGCTCAGAGCAGATTCCGATATCTATATTGACGGCAATGTCGCAAACTGCAACAATGCGGTTCTGTACTCGGAATTCGGTGATATCATCATTGATACGAATAACTTCAATTTCACCGGTCTGATTTACGCACCGCTTGGCGATGTCATCATCACCGCGAATAATATCAATCTGAATAATGTTGTTGTCGTTGCGGATACCATTACGCTCAATGCAAACAATGTCAACGCAAACTACAACAGATCCGGCGCGGATGTCATCGGCTCCGGCTCGGAAACAAAGGCTTCCTATATCACAAAGTTCAATAGCTATATGATGGACAAAGAAGCGGAAACGGTTCTGGATATGCTCTCGCAGTATTACACCGTTACGCCGATTGACGCAGGGGAGTTTGCAAATATCGGTATTGCAGCGCCGCTAGCACCCGGTATGATCGTCAACATGGATTTCGTGGTAGATCAATATCTGGTCGAGGGTTACGGCAATCTGTCTATCATGAAGACGGACGGCGTACAGCAGATGAGCACCATCGTTCTCACTCCGTTTGACAAGGATATGCCGCTGATCTCTACGGACTATATGTTCATGGGTGAATCCAGAATCTCCTATATCGAATTCTATGGTCTTGGCGTGAACGGCGATGAGAATATGCCTGTATTCAATGATCTTGCAGTGCTGAAGGATCGGTATGCACAGTATATGGATACCGCGCCGACACCGGGCTGGTTCGACGAGGTTCGCACGATGGGTCTGTTCAAGGTTTCGACCTATCAGGATGATGCGGCGATCAGCCAGATGCTCTATGACAGCATCCGGATCACCATGGACGCTTCCGTGAATGCACCGGTTCTTGACCCTGCAACACGCGATGCAAAGCACGTCATCGTTCAGAATTATGTCGATAATCTGATCGCAAATCCGGGCGTTTCGACCGCGATCTTCAATATGTGCCTCGGCCCGCAGGTCACGACCACATTCTTCAATAACGTGTTCTTCGGAACCGGTCTCTATCAATAAGCATTGCTTATTCGATAAGACAATAGCCAATAGGGAATAAAATGCAACCCCTCCGGTGCAGGTCATCGGAGGGGTTGTGATTTGAGGGCAATTTCTTTGCGAATCATCATAATACCGTCTCTATTCTTGTTTTTCTGCGAATCGAATTGTTTCTGAGGATTGTTCTTGTCGTTCGTTTTTTGTGTGACAGCAAATCTCTATATTCTGATTCTATATCAATCATTTTGTGCTGTCAATCGTTGATGGAACAATTTATAAGTCAATTTTGATGAGCAACATATGAGCGACACGCACCATCAGCCCCACCGTGAACGGGGTAGGGTATGGCTAAATTTGTCCGCGGTGGGAGAACAAACCGGCTAAAATTTGGCGTATCTTGCACATCCGGATTTTTATAAAAATCGGAAGTGATGAAAATACGCCGTTTTCGTTCAGATTCGTATTGCATCAAATTCATATTTGGTGCAGTTGCGAGATCTATTCGATGCAATGTCGCTGTGCTCCGGTCTCTCCTCTCTCGCGCGCTCTTTCCTAACTCTCTCCCCCTGCTGCCTTGAATTTTCTTTTGCTGTGCAGCGGAGAGTAGTTTATTTCGCGGCTTTGCAATTAAGGGGGAAAGGTGGAATGCGAGATCAGCGAGTTCCCCCCTTTCCTCTTGGGGTTCTCCCCTCGCCCTGCGCGGTATTGCCTTAGATTTATAGTAAACCTAGTAAACCCAGTAAATCCGGTAAACCGAGTAAACCCAGTAAACCGAGTAAACCGAGTAAACTCAGTAAACCGCAAAGCCAGAGCTTGCAAGCAACAGGCTCCGGTCTCCCCTAGCCCTGCGTATCTGCGCGGAGTACGAATACGAGAGGGACAACCCAAGAAAGAGGGGAATCGTCGCTGCGCTCCGGTCTCCCCTCTCTCTTAGGTTTTCCCTCTCGCGCGCGCTCTTTCCTAACTCTCTCCCCTCTGCTGACTTCAATTTTCTTTAGGGGAAAGGGGAATGCGAATGTAGCGAGCTTCCCCTTTTTCCTCTTGGGGTTCTCCCCTCGCCCTGCGCGGTATTGCCTTAGATTTATAGTAAATCTAGTAAACCCAGTAAACCCGGTAAACTCAGTAAACCGCAAATCCGGAGCTTGCAAGCAGCAGGCTCCGGTTCGTTTATATATAGTGTGGTATCTGGAGGAACTTGCAGCAGATTGTGAATCGCTTCGCTTAGGGGTCTGAATTGGAGCTGGCGCTGCACGGTAGCCCCATTACCGATCCGTCGGAGACGCCGAATTCCTGCCGCGCAAAAGTGCAATATAAGAGAATCCACGATAGTTGCCACGCAAGTTTTTATGATATATGGCGCATTTTGAGCGATTGCGTATTTTACATCAGAAAACGGGGCGGATTCGGGGTAATTTTCGGTGAAATTCCATGTCAAATTGCACAAAAGACGCTGAAATCAGCCTTAAAAAATATTTTAGAAAAATTTTACAAAAAATTTTAAAATACGTAATTACGTGAAAAAAAGTAGATTGCCAAGAATGTTGCCGCCTAGAAATAAATTAACTTGCATTGCGGATTTCGACAAACAGGTGTATAATACAGACATAACAGGGAAACACAACACGGAAACACCGAAGCAAAGGGGAATTCCAAGTGAATTTTTACGAATATCTGGACTTGCTGCAAAAAAAATACGGAACATCGAATACCGAGCTTCTGGAAGAACTTGCAGCTGCCGGTATCCGCATCTCCAAAAGCAACCTTTCCCACAAGCTCAAAGGTGAACGGCGCTTGACAGATGAAGAACTTGACGTTTTTATTCAGACCGTCTGCCCGACAGGCTCCGAGGAAACAACGCTCCGAGCGCTTTACAAAGTGGCACAGTTTGGCGAAGATCGCTACAAAGAGGTCGAGGTCATCCGGCGCGGCGTCAACAGTATGTCGGACGATTCCGTTCCGCGAATCCCAGAGGATCTTCCCGATCCGGCAGCGCACACCGACATCCGCGGCGAGCAACAGCTGAAAGCCATGATCCTTGCGATTTTGCGAGACGCATGGGGCAGAGGCGCGGTTTATGTGCAGTGTCCGGCGAGATTCCGCGGATTATCCGACGCGATTTGCGCAAACAGTTTCCGCTGTGCGTCCGAAGTAAAGCACCTGATCTGCATTGACAACTCTGACGGCAACTTTTTTGATGAAGACTATATGCAGACCGTCTTTGCGGCGGATAAGATATCCTGCTTCAACATCGCATACGAAGCGCGGTACTATTACGACCACCTCAACTTAGTAAATGACAGCATGATTCCTTTTCCGTTCTACCTCGTAACAGACCGCTACCTGCTTCTGATTTCCCACGACTTCAAAAACGGCTTCCTCCTGCGTGACGACAAGGTGATCGCAAGATATCGGGAGGAATTCAACGCCGTTTACAAAAAGCGGCCCGCTCTGATGCGGCGCGCGGACGGCGTACTGGACAGCCTCTGGACGCTCTCCGGACTCGAAGAATCCTGCACAAAACGCTTTTTTGTCTTGCGGCACGGCATCAGTTATCTGCAGGGACTTGACGAAAGTCTCCTGAAAACCTGCCTGCCCGATGAACTTCCGGATCGGGAAGCCCTGCTTTCCATGGTCAAGCGCGAAATCAGCGCCGCCGGCAATCATATGCGCTGCGTGCTCCACACCAATACCGACGCGGACGCCTTCCTCCAAAATGGCGTGCTCCGCGACCTCCCCGGAAGCCTGATGCTTCCGGTTCCGAGATTCAATCGCGCTGCTTTGATTCGGCGTGCTTCGCAATCCGGAAACGATACGCGCCGCGTGTCCGGTGAATACCTCGAAATCTCCCCGGATGTTTCGATCCACTGCTACGACAACGGCACGATTGCTCTTGTCCACTACGGAACGGAACCGCACTGCTTCACCATTACGGAGCATAAATTCTTCATCGCGGTTCGCAGCTTCTTTACATATCTTTTGGAGCTTGAATCTGTCTCCGATCAATTTGACGAGATGATGGGCTAACAAAATCAACAACATCTGATAGACAGCATGGTTCGACAAAAATCGACAATCTGATAGACAACAAGGTTCGACAAAAATCGACAATTCGACAAAATTCGACATTTGAAAAATCGACAGCTTACCGATCATCATGGCTTGACAGCATGGATATTTGACAAAAACCGACATTCGATAATCGACAGTATGTGACAGGATTCGACAAAATTCGACAATTTACTATTTGACATTTGTTTTCCGGCGAAGCAACAAACTGGAAAATCCCGATTACATAACACAAGGATACCACAGAAAGAAAGTTGAGGAATCAGTGCTATGAAAGTATTGCTGCTTGACCGGAATGAAGCCTATGCCGAAAGATTTGCACAGTTTCTCGGCAAACAGGGTGACATACAGGTTTCGCTTTGCAATGACTTGGATATATGCAAGAAAATGCTCAATGAAGAGCTGTTTCAGGTCGTTTTATTCGACGCAGAATTCGACACGGAAAGCCCGGCAGATTACAGCCGGAAAATGACAGCATTCGCGTTTATCTCATCCGTAAAGGACAAAATCAAGGATACGGATACTATATATAAATACAGCAGCGTTTCCGAAATCATTGAAGAAATCATGCGCATCTATACCGAGCACACACAGCATGAGATCAAAGAGGATTTCGCTGCGGACGGCGGAAACGTCGCTGCGGAGGTCATCACATTCCTCCCGGTAAACGGCGGCGCCGGCAGTACCACCATCGCACAGGCAGCCTCCATCGCCCTCGCAACCAGAGGCAGAACGCTTTATCTCAATCTGGAACAGCGTCCGGCTGATACGCTGGTGTTCTCCACCGACAGCAAAAAATGTATCACGGATGTCATCGCGGCGCTCCGCACAAACTTCCAGCTGAAAGAAGCCAAAAAGCTGCTTGATACCGTCATCGTCTCGGATACCGCGCACGGCGGCGGAAACCTAGATTTTATCAAAGGCTATCTCAATATCTTCGACTGCACAAGCCTGACGCCGCAGCTTCTTGAAACGCTGCTGACGATCCTGCGCAAGCAGTTCCAGTACAGATATATTATTATAGATGCTGATTTCATTATCAGCGATTTGCTCCGCAGAATGATCGTGCTTTCCGACAAGCTCGTATTTGTTTCGACAGGCACCGATTCCGCAAACCGGAAAACCGAGGGAATCCACCGCTATCTTGAAATCATCGAAAGAGAAGAAGATAGCGCAATGCCGAAAAAATACCTGCTCTTTAACCAGTATTACGGAATGCAGAATGAGGAGGCGGTCGCCCGCGACATGAAGATCATCGGTAAAATCGGTAGATATCGCTCCGATGACCGCTCGCTGCTCTCCGCAGCCGGCGTGGTCGCACAGATCGTCAATTTACCGGGCACATTCGATGCGCTCGTGTAACGGGGTGTAACGCATGAAAAAAACAGATGTGATCGAGGAAATCGTCAAACGCATCTGCGATATGATCGACGGCGGCCAATCCGATACCGCAAATACCGCCGGCAAGGAAAACTTTGAGCTTGCAAAAAGCCGCTCGGAGGTTCTCCAGAAATACCGCGACGCTTCGGACGATGAATTTCGCCTCTATATCATAGATATGCTCAATGGGATGCTGCTCGACAACGGCGACTATCAAGCCTCGGACGGCGCTCCCTACTACATCAATCCGGCAGACCGCGCAATGATTCAGGAACGCGTTTTCGGAATGTACCGTGGTCTTGGATTGCTCGACACGCTGCTCATGAACGAGGATATCACGGAGTTGATGATCAACGGTCCGGATCATATCTTCGTTGAAAAGCGCGGCAGGATCGTCGAGCTGGAGGAACGTATCTGCAACGATACGGACTGCACCGAGGAGGAACGGCGCGAACGCGGAGAACGACAGCTCCGCAAAATCGTTCGCAGAATCGTCGATATCTGCGGCAGAGACATCAGCGACGCAAACCCGATCGTCGATGCTCGCCTGAAGGACGGTTCTCGTGTCAACATCGTGCTCTATCCGATCGCACTCGGCGGCGACACTGTTACGATTCGAAAGTTTTCTAAGAAGCCGATGAGCGTAGAAAAACTGATCGAATATAAATCCATTACGCAGGAGATCGCAGACAAACTGAAATTGCTTGTCAGCGCGAAATATAATATCTTCATCAGCGGCGGTACCGGTTCCGGAAAGACAACATTCCTGAATGCGCTTTCCAACTTCATTCCGCGTGATGAGCGTGTTATCACGATCGAGGATTCCGCAGAGCTGCAAATCACCGGCGTCGATAACCTCGTAAGTCTCGAAACCAAGCAGGCAAACGCCGAGGGCAAGGGCGGCATTTCAATCAAGGATCTGATTAAATCGTCGCTGCGAATGCGCCCGGAACGAATCGTTGTCGGCGAGGTTCGTGGTGAAGAAGCACTCGATATGCTGCAGGCAATGAATACGGGTCATGATGGCTCGCTTTCAACAGGCCATGCGAACTCCGCCAAGGATATGCTGACGCGAATCGAAACCATGGTTCTGCAAGGCGCTTCCGGCTTGCCGCTGGACGCTGTCAGACGCCAGATCGGTTCTGCGCTTGACATCATCGTTCACCTTTCCCGTATGCGTGATCACTCCCGAAAGGTCGTTGAGATCTCGGAGGTGCTCGGCTACGATCACGGCGAAATCATCATGAATCCGCTGTATGTTTTTGAGGAAGACGAAAATTCTACACTGGAGAAGGTTTCCGGCGGTCTGAACCGTACCGAGAATCCAATGCGGAATACAGACAAACTGCGGCAGGCAGGTATTCCGGATGATTTGTAAGTGAGGGAAGGCAATGGCGAAAAAGAAGAAGGTTGTTCTCAACAAAGGAATCAGCGGCGCGGGTACGGATTATACGGTGTATATCCTGTCGCCTGTGCAGAAGATCATGGCAGTGATTGTCGGCTTTGCGGTCGGCTTCGCAGCAGCGTACATCTATTTGGGCAATATTCCGCTTGGTATTGTAATCGGCTTGATTGCAGCGTGGAAGGCAACTGACATCTACGCAAACAAGCTCCAGACCGAGCGAAAGAAAAATCTGCGGCTGCAATTCCGCGATATGCTCGAATCGCTGAGTAACTCTTATACGGTCGGTATGACCGCAAGCCGCGCATTTCATAACGCATATCAGGACATGATCGCAGAGCACGGAAAGGAAGCGCTCATCACAAAGGAGCTGCAGCTGATTTGTGCAATGCACGACGGTCAGGGTGTTGACATCCGGGATATGGTTGTGGATTTCGGTAAACGAAGCGGTTTGGACGATGTGCAATCTTTTTCCAGCGTTTACGACGTTGCAACCGACCTCGGCGGCGATGTCGCAAAGGTTATTCGCGAAACGCGCGACATGATCGGTGATAAGATCGAAATTGAACTTGAGATTCAAACGATGGTTACCGGTCAAAAGAGTCAGCTGAACATTCTGGCGCTTGTACCGCTTGTCATGGCAGTCTTGACAAAATCCTTCTCAGATGGTCCACCGACAACACTTGTTATTGTTGTAAAGCTCATAGCGCTTGTGATGTTTGTATTCGCCTACTGGCTCGGCACAAGAATTGTGGACGTTAAGGTTTGAGAAAGGAGCAATGAAAGATGTATACTGCAATGCTGTGCTCCGCGATCGCCGCAAGCGTACTCGTTGTACTCTGGTTGTTCCTGTATCTTCGATACAGTAAAAAATATGGTAAGATCATCGAGGATCTGGACGGCAAAATATTTACGATGAAGGATTTATACTTCATCGGACTCGGCTTGATTGATATGTCAGAGGATCTGACGCGTAAAAAGATCACAGCCTCCGACAAAGCGGCTTTGCAAATCAAAAAGCTCGCGGAGGTATTCGGCAGAGACAACGGCGAGCTTTACTATTATGTAACGGTTGCCGCAAAGCTCTCTCTGGTCATGACCTTTTTACCGATCGGCTTGATGATGGGCTGCATGATGCAGTCGGCGCTCGGCTTCCTGGTTGGCGCGCTGCTCGTCATCGTGTTCCCCTACGGCGTACAATCGAGTATCAACACTGCGATCGCAGCGAAAAAGGACTCGATTTTAACGGAGTTTCCGAAGATGGTTTCCAAGCTCACACTGCTGGTCAATGCAGGAATGCTGCTGCGGCGTGCATGGGACGAGGTTGCGGAATCCAATCGGGACGATGAGCTCTATGCCGAAATGAGAGCTGCCTCACAGGATATTCTGGAGGGTATGACAGTCGAAGCCGCGATGGACGCGTTTGCAGCGCGCTGCGGCGTCAAGGAAATCCGGAAATTCGCGTCCATCTATGTGCAGGCAATCAAGCGCGGCGCCAGTGAGTCCATCGACTCTATGAAAATCATGGCAGACGAAGCGTGGGAGCAGAAAAAGCAGCTTTCCAAGCAAAAGGGAGAGCTTGCCGCTTCAAAGCTCCTCGTACCGAATATGATCATGTTCCTTGGCATCATGATGGTTGTCGTGGTACCCATGGTCGCAAATATGTTGGGAACATTCAATGCCTAGTTTACAGAAAATGCACAATAGAGAGCTTCGGCAGAGCGCCGAATACATACCGCAGAACAGATTCTGGCTCGTGATGAGCTTTCTGCTCGCGATTGTAATTGGTATCGCATTATCCGAGGTTCTGACGAGGGGAAAGGTTTCCCCGTACTGTGATGGCGGCTGGCTCACATATCTGATGGAAGTGATCAAGCAAAAACTCAATGAGCTGCTTGAAGAACTGCGAGAGCTGGCTAAGATAGCCTCATCATTATTCAATTTTTAAGAATGCCTGCGGCAGACAAAGCAAAAGCATGCGTTGCTTTGCAAAGCCGTGAATATATTGGCAGATAAATCTAAATCATGAATCGGGAGAACATCCCACGACATTAGGAGGAAATTAAAATGTTTGATAAGTTTGCTGTTTCGTGCATTAAGACCGGTTATAAGGCAAAGGAGAAGCTGAAGAAGCTGACTTCCGGCGAAGAGGGTATGGAGACCCTTGAGACCATCATCATCATTGCAATCGCAGTCGTCGTTGCTGGCTTCATCATCAACTTCCTGACCAAGGGTAAGTTCGGCGATAGCACCAATGAACAGGGCATTGTCGGTTATATGTTCGAGAAGATCGGTAAGTCAATCGGTGCTATCTTCGACGGCAGTTCCAGTGTAGTAGTTGATATGAATAGCTCGAAATGATAAATCATCAGTTGACACCGTGTATGGACATCGTATCATGACAATCTGAACTCGACAATGCGGCATGACATTGTATGGAGACATTTGGATTGACACAAACGATTGACAACACAAATCGACGCAGTATCCGACAAATCATTTGACAAAATATGATAAGATAGACTGACAATGTCCATACACCCAAAATGCCAGTCATCCGCGGCATGGTTAGCGGATGACTGGCTTTTCTAGCAGTAAACGAAAAAATTTGCTGTTAGAAAAGCCAGTAATTTTGATTTTAATACAAATCTTGTGCAAAGGAGCCACTCCATGAAAAAACAAATTCGCTTCCTACGCTGCGAAAGCGGCGCTGAATTGATTGAAGCAGCTCTTATATATCCATTGGTGCTGCTGATAATCGGCGGCCTTATTTATTTTGGGCTGTTTATTTTGCAGTATACGACCGTCAGTGCGTATGCGCAGAAGATGGCGCTGATCGCCGCAAGAGAGGTCGCATATCCCGGATATGTCGGCTTGATTTCTCAGGAAAAGCTGGGAAGCGCTGCCGTTGAAGTGGAGCTTGAGGATTATTCGCAGCCTGCTTCCAGCGTAGAAAATGCACAGAACGGAACTGTGATCAATATTGAAATGTCCATGAATGCGCTGGATAACGGATTCCGTGCATATCGCTATTGGAGCCCGGACCCGCTGGGATTAACGGAAAAGAGCGAGAAGAAAACGGTTCTGACAGAAATCATGCACAGTATGATCGACAATAATTCGATTATGCTTGGCAAACAGGCTGCGGATGTCGAAATCAAATGCCAAAATATGATCATTACGCAGTATGTGACAGTCGAGGTGAAACAAGACCTCATGAACAATCAGCTGATGAAGGCACTGGGCTATGAGGATCCGATCATTCACGTAAAGGCAACGGCAACGGTGAGCGATACGGATGAGTTTATCCGGAATACGGATTTTATATGCGATACGGTAGAAATGCTTGCGAAGAAGGTCGGCATTGATGTAAAAGCGGTCCGAGACAAGGTAAATGAAGTAAAAGAACTATTAGGCTTGGATTGATGAAAGGAACAGAACTATGCAAATGAGTAAACGAGTAAGAGGCTCTATTTCGGTATTGCTTACGATGATATTGCTACCGATGGCGACATATGCAATGATGATCATTGACGCGTCTCGTCTGCAGCTTGTCCGCAATAATATTGCAGGCGCAGGCGACCTGACGCTGAATGCAATGATGTCGGAATATAATATCATGCTGGAAGAAATGTACGGCTTATTTGCGAATACAACGTCCGAGGAGGAATTGTATGACGCGTTGCGTGCGTATTTTCAGCAGACGATCGAGGGTAAATTCCTGCCGCAGATGGAAACTAAGAACGGCGCAATTCAGGATACCATTGATAAGACCTTGTATCGGGCAATGAATCCGGATATGTATACGCGTGAGGATATCACGGATTTTCTGGCACTGCAGCTTCAGGATTTCTCTGTAGATCCGGTCGTCGGCTCTGCACTTGCAAATCCGAATACGATGAAGCGTCAGATCGTCGAGTATATGAAGTATCGCGGCCCGGTTTCGCTGGGCACCACGATCCTTGGAAAACTGGATTTTCTTGCGGACTCCAGCGCGCAGGTGAATGCCTGTGACCAAAAGGTGGAATATGCACAGACGCTCTCTGATCTGCATGATCCCTGCATGACAACCTATGATGCAATTACCGATCAGTATAATAACGGCGCACTGCTGCTGAACGAAATTCTGGGTGAGGGCTTGGTCGGAAAAAAAGTCGGAGATGCAAAGCCTGAAACAAAGGCCAATCAGTTGCTTGTCCCTACTAAAAATCCTGTTGGCGCGCTGTTTCAGGACGCAAAAACGGAGTATCAGTATGCAACGGCGTTCGCGCTGATGAATGCACAGTCTCCGTTTGCGCGTAATGAAGACGATATCGATCAGAGCATCAGTATTGGTAATACAGTTTATCAAACCTGCACAGCCAAGAGCGGGGATCATGAGCATCATAATTATCAAAGCTATCTTGAAGAAGAAAAGGAGAACTATACTGTAGATAACTCTCAACATCTGGTCGATAGCAATGGCAACAAAATCAGCGTAGAATGTGAATCTTATGACCCCAAGCTGGACTTGGACGACAGAAAGGAAAAATATATATTCAAAGACGAATATAAGCATTTGGAAGAAGAACAGGTATCCGAATTAAATAAGCGGATTCAGGCTAATATAGATAAACTGAACGCACTGATTGATGTTGCCGGCGGCGATTGCGGATATGATAATGACGATTCAAGATTGGTGATGCATTCCGGAAATGTGGGAGTGAATATTGGATATAAGGATAATAATGCTACGGCACAAAGAAAAGCGGGAGAATTCGATCTCTATAAGGTAAATTATCTTGATGTTGACGAGGGTATCGAGAAGCAAACAATTAACAATGTAACATATCATTATCCCAATTATAAGCGGATGCTTTTAAGCGGAAAGGATAAGAAGAACAATTACTATTTTAATATTAGATCGTTTATTGATACCGCAAAGACGGATAACCATCAAATCAAAAATGATGAGCTGACAAAAAATGATGTAGCTTATCAATTTGAAACACAGTATGCAAATTCTTTGATGGCTCTGAAAGCGCAGCAGGAATTGGTCGGCCCGCTGAAAAACGGCATTCAGTATGTTGCAGCGCATCAGGCAAAGTTCGGCGAGATTCAGGATAGATATCAGGAAATTTGGGGTCAGCTGAAAAGCCAGTTGCTGGAAAAATATGTTTCGGACTATAACCAGAAGTATAAGAAAAAAAAGGATGACTTGGAAGCAAAACGAAATAAGTGGATCTCAGATCTCATGGACATGGCGAATTGGGAAATGCTGACTGAAAAGGTAGAAGGAGTGGATGACGAAGGAGAAAAAGTAGAAATATATGACTGGAAGTCGGATAAATTTCCAACTTGGCATTCTAAGTATAAGTGGGTATATAGTAGACTTGAAAATGAACAATATGAAACATATAAGGCAAGAGTCGAAGAACTCATAGAGGCAGCGGAAAGAGAAACGGGATTACTTGCTTTTACATATAAGAGTTATGAAGAAAAAAACATTGAACTGGAAGAAGTAAAAGGAGAGCTGAAGAAAATTGAAGAGGATGAAAACCGTAGTTGGGAAGACGAAATAAAGAAGGGAGAATTAGAAGGTAAACAAGCCGAAATAGAAACAGAAATTAAAAATTTTATACTTGCCAGAATTAAAAATATCCTATCGAGCTTTGAGGAACCGGGTGAAGATTACTTAGATTCGGCTGCGAACTTAACTACGGACGAGGAAATTGCGGTCTGGGAAAATGTATTGAGTCTGGGTGTAGGCAATATGGATCAGATCAATAAGCTGGAAAAAACCAGTATTGCAATGGGACAAATCCAGAACTTTTTAGTCAATGGAAAGGACGGTAATGGCAGCTACCAGCAAATTATCAATGACTATATTGATAGACTGAAATACCATAATCAGGACTATTTCGGCAGATTTGAGGATATTCATGTCAAACTCGGTTCGAGCGAATATATGGGCGTTGCACTGACGCTCCGCGAGATGGAAAAGGGTCTGGAGACTGCGGAAACCAATCTGAGTTCAATTCTTGATCTGGTGACAAATGTCATCGAGCCGCAGCAGAAAAGCTGGAAAAGCTCCATTGAGAGTATTGAATCGGATTCCACCAGAGCTGCCATGACAAGCGATTACAACTCAATGGCTGATCAGATCGATAAACAGGAAATCGAAAATATGAAAACACTGGTCGTAAAGCTGAAAGGTCAGGTTGAGCTCTGGATTAAAACGATCGACAACTGTACCTATCTCGGCGAAAAGCTCGTGACGATCGGTTCTACTGATGAAACAATCGGAACAAGATTGCTTCATGCAGACAACAGCGTATTCTATGAAAATGTCAAGGCGAGCATGAAAGATCATTTCCATTGCAACATTAGTACAGATGACGATACGGATGACGTTGTAAATAATGCCTATCAATCAATCATTGGCAAGGTAGAAGCTGAAAATCCGGTTTTCTCGATTCCGAAGTATAATGACAACCAGAATCCGGACAAGGATAATGACACCCAGAAGCTCAATGATCTGTTAAAGGAAGACAAAGATTTCACAAATGGAAACTGGAATGATGATATTTTCAAAACCATCGCAGAAAAATTTGTAAATGATACAAAAAAATTCTGCATCAGTACAGATTTTAATTCGTTCACAAGATATACGGTTCTGGATGGCATTAAGGATATGGTTGATGGCGAGATGCTCGGCAGTGCAACAACAGATACCAATAAGGAAGATGCGAAACTCAAAGGTGCAAAGACAAAGTATCAGATGAAAGAAGCGGGTACCGGCGAATTGATTGACCCCAACGAAGCATTTATGATCACGCTGTATACCGAGGCAAAGGCAGCGAAAGACGCAGAAACGATCGACAGCGAGGAGGAAAAGGCCGGAAATGAGACTGCGGATGATATTTCCGAAATTGCCGGTCAGCACATCGCCGATTCAACGTCAGTGGACGCGGATCCGGATAGTGGAGAAGAATCCGAAGAACCGCCTGCGTCGGAGGATTTCGGAGCCATTCTGTCCGAAATCCAGGCCTATCATGATATAGAGGACGAGGACGAGGACGAGGACGAGGACTCGAGCGGTTTGACTGGCAATCCCGGCATTGAGCAAGGCACGATTGATAAGAAAAAGCCGAGTAAATCAAAAGGCAATGGCGGCCTGAAGAAGGCGCAGGGAATTATGGCGAAATTTGCAAATCTCGGTGATACGCTTGTCAATGGTGTTTATCTGGAAGAATATTTCACCGAAATGTTTACCTGCCGCACGGATAATCAGCGTTTGAATTATTTGACAAAGAAAGAAGATGCGGATTCCTTGCCGGTTATTTTGCTTAATGGCTATGGTAATCAAGCATCCAAAAGCGCAAAACAGCTGAATATAAATACCGAATGGTATGGCAAAGAGGTTGAGTATCTGCTCTGGGGCAATTCAGATTTGAATACCAATCTTGCTTTTACAGACGGTACGATTTTTGCAATTCGCTTTGCGCTGAATGCAATTTATGCGTTTACTGCACCGGAAATTATTCAGTTTGTCAACAGCGTTGCGACTGCGATTGCAGGCTGGACGGTCATTGGCGTCCCGATCGTTGCGGCAGTCCTGACCATCGGTATTGCGATTGCGGAAAGCGGCTACGATCTCTATTTGCTGCATGACGGCAGAGATGTCCCGATTTATAAGGATCAATCGACATTCGTTTGCTCTCCGGTCAATGCGCTGAAAGAGCTGATTACCGAAGTGACGGATGATGTCATCAGCACCGTGATCAATGAAGCTGCGGAAACGGTTGAAGACAAGCTGGATGACGCGATTGATGAGGCTACAAAAGCGGCTGCTGCAAAGGTAGGCGATTTTGCGGATGCGAAAATTGGAGATTGTGCAGATCAGTTAAATAGCTTTGTCGAAGAATTTGGCATCGACCAGATGGAAGCAATCAAAACCGCTATTCGCAAGCAGTTCTTTGCGCCGATTCAAAATCAGCTGATTCAGATTTGCAGCCTGGTGGATATCAGCGCGAAGTATGAACAGCTGGATGTCATACCTGTCATCAGAACTTCGCTGGAGTATGCCTTTGTTGATATTCAGAACAACATTAAAAACGAAATAAATCCGGGCAGTATTGTATATACGGTTTGCATGGAGCTTTTGAATGATGAAAATAGAACCAAAATTATCGACGAGATCATGGCGCTGCTTGAAAGCGAACTGGAAAAAATTGGCGATCCCACTGCCAGCGCTGCTTCGAAATTGACAGAATATTTGCAGAGACCGATCAATACAGCAAGTCAGTCTGTGCAGAATTTTGAACAGATAATCAATGGCGTAATTGATGGGTATATTGAAAAAACCGAGAGCCTCATTGGAAAAATCAACGCTAGCATAGATTCCGTTAAGGAAAATATCAAAGCGCAGATTACAGCGCACTCCGAAGACGCTGCAAAGTCAATGAAAAGCTTTATGCACGAACAGATTGACGCCGGAACAAAGCAGCTGACAGGCTTGGCGATCGGTGTAAAAGGAGACATCGAGGACAACTTGCCCAATAAAGAGGATATAAAAGTGGATGCGAAGAAGCAGGATACCGGTTTGGCATCAAAAGTGACGCTGAATTATAAGGAATACTGCAAAATCCTGATGCTGATCATGGTATACGCTAATCAGCAGAATGTCCTTCAGCGTGCAGGTGTTCTGATTACCGCAAATATGCGGAATCCCAAACCGCAAGAGAAAGTGGAATTCAGTCTGACAGAAGCACATACACTGTTTTCTGTGAATGCAAACGTCAATATGGGAACGCTGTTCCCGTGGCCGGTTAAGGACGTCATGGACGAAGCAAATCCGAACAGCGGCATTCAGCTGGATTGGTCGAAGCTAGGCGGCAATTCGGTGACGATCAACTATTGCGGCGTAAACGGCTATTAAAAATTCTATGTACGAAATAGCAAAGCGGAAAGGGGTACTGTCATGTTACAGCACCCCTCGAAGCGAATCGCCGCCTTGGCAAACAAGCCGGCGGCGTACTCTAGAGGTGAGAAACATGAACCGGATGAAGAAACATGAACGCGGTGCGGTTGCGCTCGAAGCAGCGTTGACATTGCCGATATTTATGCTGGCAATTCTTGCGCTGATGCTCGGCTCAATGATGTTTCGCGCGCAAGCCGCGATGCAGTATGCGCTGAATCAGACCGCAAAGGAAGTTTCCGGCTACTTTTATTTAATTGATAAACTGGGACTTGCTACAGTCCTTTCCGGCGATGCGACCGCTGTGGCACAGGCGCAGGTGCAGCTTGCAAATGATACCATTCAGGATGTTATTTCGTTCGCCGGCAATACCAAGGACAGCGCCAATAACATCACCCAAGAAGGTCAGGAGCTGTATGAGACTTTTCAGGGAGGCGTGCTGTCGCTTGAAGACCTGACGTTTGAAAATGCTGAGGAAACGGTGACGGATGCTGTAGAAAATACAGAGGAAAGTTTGCAGAGCCTCCAAAACTCCTTGGAAGAAGCAAAAACCGTGTTCCAAGCAGACCTTGACAAGCTGAAAGTCGATCTGGATAAGCTGAAAAAGGCTAACAAGGCAGACATGCTGAAGGGTACGCTGCAGATATTCGCAAAAGCATTTATAAATAATGGCTTTGCGCAGGTTGCAACGCCTATGATCTGCGGCGCGTTTATGCCGAAATATCTGACGGATGGCGATATATCATCATTTTATGAGGCTTGCGGCATCATCGAGGACAGCATCAATTTCGATGGCTCCCGTATGCTGCATGACGGCAAAACGATTGCCCTGATCGTAAACTATAAAATCGACGCCAGCAAGCTGACGCTTGGATTTTATAAGAAAGAGCTGAATTTCCAGCACGTTGCGGTGACCTGTGCATGGCTTCGCAATTATGGCACCGGAAGCCTGAGTACGCTCCAGACGATCAGTGAGTCGTTCGATCCGGAGAAACTTGCGGCACACGCAGAGGAACTGCGTGCACTGCAAGCGGAGATGGAAGCGGCGAAGCTGCAAGCGGAAAAAGAAAAGGAAGAGATGAAAGAAAGCCTGGAAAATCAGGTGACGGATGTACCGGAAGAAGAGGAAGAAGAAGCCGAGGACGAAGAAGACTCTGAGGACGAAGACGAAGAGGAAGAGACAACAACGACCACCACCACTACAGCCACAACAACACCGACTACTACGACTACCACCACCACCACTACTACCACAACAACGACTACAACTACCACGACCACTACAACCGTAACAACGACGACCGAAACCACCACGACCACCACGACAACGAAGATCGTACCCACGCTCAAGAAGGATGCTGTCTATTCAAGCAAAGATGACGTTGCGCGCTATATATATGAATATGGCGAGCTGCCGCCGAATTATATTACCAAAACAGAAGCGAGAAAGACAGGCTGGAAGGGCGGCTCACTCGAAGGCTATGTCAAAAACGGCTGCATCGGCGGTTCCTATTTCGGCAATTACCAGAATAAGCTGCCGGAGAAAGAAGGCAGACTTTATTGGGAATGTGACATTGATACGATCGGCCGCGACCGCGGCGCAAAGCGCATTGTCTTTTCAAATGACGGTTTGATTTACTACACAGACGACCACTACAATACATTTGAATTGCTTTACGGCACGCCGTAAAGTATCTTTGGCAATGGAGCGCCGAAAACTGAGCACTGAACGATCTTGCGAAAATACATATTGAAATAATTTCTGAAATATGCTATAATAGAAAAGATTTGACAGAATGCTACAGGGATACCCAAATCATAAAAAAGGAACTGAAAAAGAATGAGATATGTACTATGGGCTGTTCTGATTCTGGCAGCACCCGTTCTTGCGGGACTGACGGTGTGGTATCAGAAGGCATATATTGACAATGCCAAGCCGAAACTGATGGACGCGCTCAAAACGCACAAGAAAATGTATATCCTTGTTGCGCTGCTCTATCTCGGCATGACGGGCTTTCTGCTCGCAACGCAGGACAGCAAACAGCTGCATACCGACCTCTTGATACAGGATCTATTGCTCTGGGAGGGCGTCGTCTGTCTTGCCATTACGGATTTCCGCGTCAAAAAGATCCCGAATGAGGTATCGCTGCTTCTGCTGATCCTCCGGGCTGTCTTTATGTGCTATGGCGTACTGGTCAAGCAGGATGACTTAAAGCAGACTGTGCTTTCCTCGCTGATCGGCTTGCTGTTCGGCGGCGGCTTTATTCTGATTTGTATGCTGCTGTCCCGCGGCGGGATCGGTGCCGGCGATATGAAAATCTTCGCCGTCCTCGGTCTGTATTTCGGACTGCTCGGCGTCATGCAGATCATGCTGTATGCACTGTTCTTCTCCGCGCTTGGGGCGATCGGACTCCTGATCACCAAGAAAGCGAAGATGAAATCTACGCTTCCGATGGGACCGTTTATCCTTGCAGGTCTGACGGTATACTATATTCTTTTGACGAATCTGGAGTTAATGGTATGAAAAGACTTTTGCCGCTAGTTATACTGATGGTGATGGGCGCGATGCTGATGATCGCATGGAGCAACGTGTTCGACGCAAAAAACGTGGAAACGGAAAAGTATAATGATTTTATGAAACAAGCGGAGATTTTTGAATCAAAGAAAATCTATATCGACGCAGTTGCCAAATATGAATCCGCACTCAAGCTCAAGCCGGATTATGCGCTTGCGCAGCATATTGCTGAACTGTATAAGAGTCTGAACGACGAAAAAGGATACATCAAATCGCTGGAAGCTGCGATCAACTGTGAACCGACCAATCCGGAGCCGTATTTTCAGATCATTGCAATCTATGAAAAAACGGAGTTCAACGGAAAGCTCTATCGTTTTCTCCAGAAAACAAAGACCGCGCTTGCAGAGTCGGAGCAATTCACCGACGCGCAAAAGCAGAAAGTCGAGGACCTGCTCAAAGCACTTCTCAGTCAAATTAGAGTACATTCGTTCCCGTATGATGAATTTTACGGCTTCCATAAGTACAATGGTACCGGTGTGACATACTGTAAAGTTCGTCTTGGGGATAAATACGGTATTTTAGATGGTTCTCTGAGTTCCTATGCCAGCTGCACATTCCCTGAAATCGGCTTTCCGAATGGCAATGTGATTCCGATTGCATGGGATAACGAGCGATACTATATAGATGGTGCCGGTCATCGCAAAATCGTAACCAATGCCCCTGCAACCGCAATCGGTGCATTCGGTGACAAATTCGCACCGGTTCAGATCGACGGAAAATACGGTTATATGGATACCAAAATGAACGATTACCATTTTGAATATGAATACGCCGGCTCGTTTGAAAACGGCATTGCGCCGGTCAAGCAGAATGGCGCATGGTTTGCAATCAATACACAGTTTGCGCAGGTCGGCCCGACCTTCGAGGAGATTCTCGTCGACGCATACGGCTTCTGCGCACCCTATGGCGTATACTTCGGCAAGAGCAACGGCACATGGGGTATGTATAACACCGCCGGCGCAAAAATCGCTGACGGCTTTGAGGATGTCCGACAGTTTGCTTCTTACCAGGCAGCAGCCGTTAAAAAGGACGGAAAATGGGGCTTTATCGAACGAAACGGCACCATGCTTCTGGAACCGCAGTTTGAGGCGGCAGATTCGTTCTCAATCAATTATGCACCGGTCAAGCAGGGCGAGCTTTGGGGCTTTATCGGTCTGGATGGCAAAATGCTTGTCGATCCGCAGTTTAAGCATCTGACACCGTTCAATGCGGAGGGCTATGCGATCGGCGAGAATGACGGCGGCCTTTGCAGCGTGTCTATCACGCGGTATAACTAACCTTTGGGGGTAAGTGACATGATTCAGTTTACAGTGATCAAAAAGGGAAGCGCACAGTATCTTGTATACGATCTACAGGGCGCAAACCGCGAAATCGACGATATCAGCGTCATGATGATCAACAGCAATCAGAAGAAGAACGGCGCGCTCGCAAAAATCAGCTTTGATGAGCTGAACGGCGAGAAGCAGCGGATTCTCTTTGAAATCACCGGTATGGTGAAGCTGAGCGATTATCTGCAGCGCAATCAGATTCCGGAATCCTGCTGCAATCTGATTCTCTCGATCGTCTCTGCGATCGACGGCCTTTCGGAATATATGATCGACGCGGATTCCGTACTGCTCAATCCGGATTTTGTATTTGTCAATCCGATCACGAAGCAGGTTACGTTTATTTGTCCGCCGTTTACGAACAAAGACGATCTGCCGATGTCCGATCTCAGCACATTCTTCCGCACCATCTGCACGCTCGCTTTCTCAAACCCGATGCTGCGTCCGAACGATACCGGTATTTTGCAGACTGTCTCGAACATCGCTGCAAATCCGGCGACCTTCTCGCTCGATACGCTCCGCAAGCTGCTGAAGCCGGAGCAGACCCAGACGCCGGCAGCAGGTTCTGCCGCACCGGAAGCCGCTGCACCCAATCAGGCAGCCGGCGTATCCGGAGACGTTGCATTTGAACCGAGCGTTACATTCCAGGAGAACGAGTCCCCTACGAAACCTGCAAAGGGCTTAAAAGCCGTGAAAATCGCAAAAAATACAAAGAATGCGCCGGAGGCTCCTGTCACACCGGTTCCGATGCCGGGTTCTGAGAAAAAGGAAAAGAAAAGCCTCCTTGATAAATTTAAGAAAAAGAAGTCCGGCGATAATAAGAAACCGGCAAAGGAAGAAACCGGCGGTCTTGCTTCGCTCGCAAAGGCCAAGAAGCAGCAGCCCGCTGCGCCCGTACCGGCACCGGCTCCGACGCCGGCACCGATTCCGGCTCCCATGCCGACGCCTGCACCCATGCCTGCACCGGTTCTCCCATTTGCGCCGCCTGCGCCAACTCAGGTTCCGGCTTCCGCTTCCGTCACGCCGAATCACACCATTCTGATTCCTGCCGGCAGCGCGATCCAGCCGCTTTCCGCTGAGGGACTTGCCGCAATGAGCGCAAGAATGGATCAGGCACAGCAGAATCTGTTTTCTGCACCGAATGCCCTTGCCATTCCGCAGGCACCGAATGCAAATGACGTATTGAGCGGCGGTATGTCCGGTTTACAGTCTGTCGGACTGACAGCGCCGGCACCGGAACAAACACCGGAACAGGCTCCGGCTCCTGCTGCGGAAGCACCCGAACAGAACGACGACCCGAAAACAATCGTGATGTTCCCGGATGATGACAAGACCGTTTTGCTGCAAAAGGCAAGCCTTATCAGAAAGCGCGACGGCTCCGTATATAAAATCGAGCAGCCGCTTGTGCGAATCGGCAGAAATCGTCCGGATATCGAAATCAACCTGCGCGGCAATAACCATATCGGTCATTTGCACGCAAGTATTTTGCTGGCAAACGGTGTATATTCCATCACCGACCACCAGTCCGTCAATCATACCTATCTGAATCACCAGCAGTTGGAGCCGGAGAAACAGTATCCGCTTCAGCATGGCGATCTCATCGTGTGCGCAGACGAGGAATTTGAATTCCAGAGCGAGAATTAAGGAGCGTTTCATGATCCAATATCTTGCAGCAGCAGGAACAAACGCCGGCCCCTCCGCCTCCTGTAATCAGGACAGCTTCGGTGCGAAGGTATTCAGCAGCCGAAACGGCATGATGACCGCCGCCATTATGTGCGACGGCATGGGCGGATATTCCAGCGGCGATGTCGCAAGCGCGACCGTCGTGGATGCGTTCCAGCGTTGGCTTCTGCGCAGACTACCCGTAATTGCAGAACAAGAACCGAATCCGCAGACCGTCTTTGAAGAATGGACGGGGCTGATCGAATTGTGCAATCAGAAAATCCGGCTGTTCGGAGAACAGAACGGCGTCAGAATCGGTACAACTGCCGTGCTTTTACTTGCAACGCAGGCGCAATACATGATTCTGAATGTCGGTGACTGCCGCGTTTATCTGATCGACAGCGATGTGCGACAGCTGACGCGCGATCAAACCTTGGTCGAGCGTGAAGTACAAGCCGGTTTGCTGACTGCCGAGCAGGCAAAACATGATCCGCGCGGTCATGTGCTTGCCGAATGCGTCGGCATCACACCGGATGTCCATCCGGATTATTATACCGGAGCCGTTCAGCCGGAAAGCGTATTTCTGCTTTGCTGCGATGGCTTCCGGCATAAAATCGGAGAATCGGAAATGCTGCAATATTTTGCACCGGAGAGAATGCGGAGCTGCGACGCGATGCAGGAACAAATCCGCAGGCTCATTGACCTGAATTTGCAGCAGGGCGAATCTGACAACATCTCTGCGATCACGATACTTGCGGAACGGAAAGCAACGCAAACGATTGATTTGAATGCGCCGCTCCGTGTTATGCAGGAATTCTGCTATACAGACAGCAGGCAGCTTGCAGTATAAAGATCGGAGAGGAAGCTATTCTAGGCTTCCTCTCTTTGTATATCAGCCTTTGAGAACGATCAGAACGGGCATTGTTATAAAATAGATATCTTTGCCGCGCGCCAAAAGCAAACCGGCGATCTATATTTTTTTATTTGATTTATCTGCGTTATCTTCATTATGCGAATAAGGAGACTGCATATGTATTGCTATTTCTGCATGAAAGAAGCATCCGAGCAGAACGGCCGCTGCTCGCGGTGCGGCAAGAGCTTTGCCAAGAATGAAAACCGGAATCATATGCTTCCGGGTACCATGCTCAAGGGAAAATACATGGTCGGCAATGTGCTTGGACAGGGCGGCTTCGGCATCACCTATGCCGGCAGGGACACGACCCTTGATATCCGAATTGCCATCAAGGAATATTTCCCGAACGGTCACGCAAGCCGCGATTGTCTTGCGACCAATGAGGTCACCATGCTGACCGGCCCGAATGAAACCTATTACGCAAACGGCAAGCAGCGCTTCCTCAGCGAAGCAAAGGCGCTTGCAAAGTTCAGCCGTTCCGACAATATCGTTCATGCGCGCGATTATTTCGAGCTGAACAATACTGCATATATCATCATGGACTTTGTCGAGGGACAGGTTCTCGGCCATTATCTGCGCGAGCATAAGCAAATTGAAGCACAGTCCCTTGTGAATTGGTTCATGCCGATTCTGGAGGTACTCGGCAAGGTTCACGCAGAAGGCTTGATTCACCGCGATATCAGTCCGGATAATATCATCATCGAAAATGGCAAGCTGATCCTGATCGACTTCGGTGCTGCACGAGATGTCGGCGCGACAAAGAGTATGTCCGTCATGCTGAAGCCCGGCTATGCACCCGGCGAGCAGTACACCTCCGACCGCACCCAGCAGGGCCCGTGGACGGATATTTATGCTGTCTGCGCAACGATGTATGAATGTATCACCGGTATCACGCCGCAGGAGTCGAGCAGCCGTCTGTTCGAGGATAAATTACAGCCGCCGTCCGCGCTCGGTATCAGCATTCCGCCGCATATCGAAGCCGCTTTGATGCACGGTATGGCAAATCGCTACAAGGACCGTCCGCAGACCATGCCGGATCTGATTGCAGAGCTGCGCGGTCTGGTTGCGGCACCGCCCGTACAGTTCCCGGCAGCAGCGGCAGTTCCCGTACAGCAAGCCGCCGCGCTTGTACAGCCGTCCGCTGTGACGATGCAGCCGCAGACAACCCCCGAACAGCCCGCCCCTGTCACCATGCAGCCGCAGACCGCAGACCCCGATCCGCGCACGGTTCTCATGGATGACCCAAAAACGGTTTTGATGGCGCGTCCGTCCGAAGCCATCATCACGGGCGTGGAAATCGGTCAGCTGACGGCAGATATGCCGATGGAATCCGGCGTTCTGACAAAGCCGATGCCGACCCCGGAACCGGCGATGTATCAATCGCCCGAACCGTCTGCACCGCACCCTCCTGCCGAGCGTCCGAACAGAAAAAAGCTGCTGCCTATAATCGGGGTTGCTTGCCTGGTGCTGCTTGTCGGTGGAATCGGCGTTGCGGCACTCTCAAAGGACAAGCCGACCGGCGATGATGTCACCATGGAGGAAACCACCACCACGCAGTCATCCACCACAACCACCACGACTACCACAACAAAGGCAGAAGCAGAGGACGAGAAAGAACATCTCGCCGCTGCCGTCACGACCACAAAGCGCAGCACAAAACCAAAGGTCTCCGAAACCAGCTCGACCGCTAAAACCTCGAAGGATGATGAGGATGACAAGGACGAGACAACCACCAGAAAGCCCAAAAAACCGCAGTTGGTAGAGGATGATCCGCAGGATGCGCCATATGACGAACCGGATGAACCGAGCTATCAGCCAGACCCGGAGCCGGAACAGCCGCCTGTGACGCAGAAAACTACCAAAAAAACGGAGCCGACGACCAAACCCACCACAAAATCTACGCCGGAGCCAACCACAAAGCCGACAACCAGAAAAACCGAACCGCCTGTCACAGAGCCGTATTCTGAATTTGAATATTCGGATTATAACGACGGCATCATTCTGGACGGCTGGAAGGAGCCGCAGAAAGACCTTGTGATTCCGATGGAAGTCAACGGAAAAGCGGTCGTTGCGATCGGTCAGGGCGCGTTTGAGAACATTCCGGGTCTGCGTTCTGTCACCTTCCCGGAATCGGACGCGTATCCGTACATCGAAATCGGTAACTACGCGTTTTATGGCAACGAGGAGCTGGAATGGGTTCTGATTTCCAATAATGTCGAACGCATCGGCGCAAACGCATTCGGTAATTGCAAAAATCTTTCCAATATCTATATATCCTATTCTGTCCAGAATATCGGTTCGTATTGCTTCATCAATGACGCAAATCCGAATTATTCTGTCTACTATGAGGGATCACAGTGGGAATGGGACAGCATCAGCGCACTCCATGCGTTTTCCGACAGCTTCGATCTGTTTTGCCCGACATCACAGAATGACTTCCTGAGCATTGTAACGGGCTAAATTCAGAAATCTCAGCAAGAGAACCACTGAATCAATCTGGTGCGCAAGACGCGCAGGCAGATCGTGTGCCAAGCCGCAAGGCGCGATTGATTCAGTGGTTTTCTAGGGACGCTGCGCGTGCAAACGGCGTCCCCTGCTGTGATGATAAACCTTCATCAGTTTCAATAAAAGGAGAGGTATCAAACATTATGAATCAAAAGAAACGAATCGTTTCCTGCATTGCCGCGCTGGCGATCGCATTGAACGGTACAGTGACCGGTGCTGCATCGGCCTCTGCTGCCGCAAATGCACAGTCTGCACCGGCAATCACGGTTCCGGCTGCGGAGGATACAGCGCCCTCTGCGGATGACGCACAATCCGATTCGATCGTCGCAAGCGGCAGCTTCGGAGACACCCTCACAAACCTCAAGTGGACGCTGAATGATCTCGGCGTGCTCCGCATCAGCGGCGAGGGCGGCATGGGTGATTGGAGAACGAATGTTCCCTCTTGGAAATCCCGTACCGAATACGTCAACCAGATCAAAGAGGTCGTCATCGAGGAAGGCGTCACCGATATCCGCAAGAACGCATTCAGCGATCTGCCCGCGCTGCGTTCCGTCATCGTTCCGGCTTCCGTTGCACGCATCGAGGACAGAGCCTTTGCAAATTCCAAAAATCTCATTGACATCCAATTTGCAGAAAATGCTGAGCAATACATCGAGGGTACGGATATTTTCACCGATACACCTTGGCTTGCACTTCAGAAGCAGAAGAGTGCCTTTGTCATTGTCAATGGCATTCTGGTTGACGGCGACGGGCTTGCAAATTCCCCTGCTGTCATTCCGGAGGGCGTGCGCGGCATCGCAAACGGTCTGTTCCTGAATCAGCTTTCGCTTTCCGGCACTGTTCTGATTCCGGATGGCGTGACCTATATTGCAAAGGGCGCGTTCGAAAATTGCGACAGACTCTCTGCAATCAGCATTCCGGCAAGCATGGAAACCATTGCAGAGGACGCATTCCGTTCCTGCACTGCACTGGAGCTGATCCGTGTTTCCGAGGCAAACAAGCATTATCGCAGCATCAATAATGCGCTGATGACAAAAGATCTCAGCACCTTGATTTTGTTTGCACCGGCAAGCCAGAACTACTCGCTGACCGTTCCGGAAGGCACGACCAAAATTTGTGATTATGCCTTTGCGAATGCAAAGAATCTCAGCTCGATTTCTCTGCCGGACAGCCTGACCGACATCGGCGAATACGCATTCTATAACTGCGCCAACATGAAGGATTATAGCCTCACGATTCCGTGCAGAGTCGATTCTCTGCCTGCAAATGCGATCGACTCCGATTTCTTCTCGGTCAGCATCCTGTCCCCGAACTGCACCCTGACCGCCTCCGAGGGCGTCGATTTGTCGGGCATCGAGTTCTATGGCTACGGCGACACCACCGCAGAAGCCTCTTTCAAGGATTTTGCACAGCTGACCTTTAAGCCGATCAATCTGCGCGGCGATCTCAATGAGGATTTCTCTGTGGATGAAAACGACCTGAAATTGCTCATGGAGCTGATCGCTGAGGGCTATCCCTACTGTACCGATAACGGCAAGCGCAATGCTGACATCAACGATGATGGACGTTGGACGCCAGAGGACACCACCCTGTTCAGCGCATACCTGAACGACTCTTCGATCGAAGGCTTTGAAACCTATGTCGCACCGCCGGAGATTCCGGAATACACCGCCCCCGCACCGATCACGACCTTTGAGGGCTCTCAGGTCATCGCGCGCGCAGGCGATGAAAAAGTAAAATTCACGATCTATTTCGACGCTGCAGAGGAATTCCAGGCTGCTGACGCGCAGATTTCGTTCCCGGAGGGACTGCGGGCGGTTGTCAGCGAGGAGGAGCCCTCCAGAGCCTACGGCATCATCTATACAAACAATGCAGAGGAAGGCACCGAGACCTCGTTCACGCTCTATGGCATGAACGCAATCAAATTCTCTCCGAACAGTAATACCTCAAAGATCGAGCTGTTCTTCGAGCTTGCCGATGATATCAAGCCGGGCGTCTATCCGCTCACGATCTCGTCCAGCACCTATGGCAGCATGAAACGCGTGGTTCCTACACAGATCATTGACGGCAGCATCACAATTTCCGATCCGCCTGCTGTCTATGCAAGCGCGATCAATGCACTTCCGGGTGAACAGAATGTTCCGCTGACCATCCGCGTGCTGAACCCCTCGAAGATCAAATCCGGCAGCTTTCTGTTTGTCTATCTTCCGGAGGGCGTCACACCGGTTCTGAATGAAAATGGCAATGCCGTTTCCACCAAAATTTCGACCGGCGGCACAACCAGCCCAAGCTGCGCCTACCATGAAACAGATAACCGCATTTATGTTCCGTTCGGCGCAGGCTCAATCGAATACACGTTCCTGCTGAATCTGGATGCAGCCATGGAAGCCGGCAGCTATCACGTTACCCTGACGCCGGATTCCGATACCCCTGCAAAATACTGGAATACCTTCATTGCTGCATTGAATGTCACCGCTCCGCGCAAACCGATGGCTGCAACCGTAGAAATCGGCGGCGAAATCGTTGCACTGGATTATCTGAATGCTGTCCTCAACGGCAATGTTGCAGATTTTGCAGTTGAGCCGATCCGTGACATCGCAATTTCGATCACCGCAGACCAGGATGTTACCGTTTACTATGATTTCGGTATCTCCACTGAAACAGGCAGCGGCTGGGCGAACTATTCCGGCGGCAAGGAATTCGTTGACTCCTTATCTTCGCAGAAGCAGGTCAATCTGCTCACCCTGAAAAAGGATGTTCCGACCGTTCTGCATATTGATACAACAAATGTTCTGCTGAACTATAAGCCCGAAAGCTCCGGCGATGTCGGCTATTATGAGTTTTCAATGTCCAGCTCCAACAACCTGTCGATGGTCGTCAATTCCATTACCGCAAGCGGCGAGCGCGCAGCTTCCCCCAAATACGGCGAAAAGTTCCGTATCTACAATGGCCACCGCTACGAGGTGTTCAATAACCCGGTGTCGTATGAGAACGCACAGGAGCTCTGTGAAAGCCTCGGCGGTCACCTCGCAACCATCTCCGACATCAAGGAAGACAATGCTGTTATGGAGCTTGCTTACAATAACGGCACAAAGCCTGCATATCTCCTCGGCGCAACCTATTCCGAAGAAGAAGACCTCTGGAAGTGGTGCGACGAATCACCGTTCACATATAACCACTGGGCAAGATTCCAGCCGCTTTATGACGAGGAAAATCCGGAATATCTGTTCTTTGCAACCGAAAACACCGTAACTTCTCAGGGTTCCTGGTGTTCTCTCAGCGAGCAGCAGATCGCAGACCAGAATATTTCTTACGGCTATATCTGCGAATGGGATTATCCGCTGCTCAACTCCGGCCGCTGCGGCAGACCTGCAAGCGGCAAGGGCGAACCGACCATTCTTATGAACTGGATGCTGACCGCTGACGGCGTTCTGACCATTACCGGTGAGGGCGAAATCATGGACAATCCGGATTACGCTCCCTATATCGAGTCCGGCTTCGTTACCGAAATCAGACTGCCGAATGGTCTGACTGCGATCCCCGACAACGCATTCGCAGGCAGCAATATCACCCGCATCACCATTCCGGAAACCGTTGAATCCATCGGCGCAGGCGCATTTACAGGCTGCGATCAGCTCGAATATGTCAAGTTCGTTCGCATGGAAACCGAACTCAGCGAGGAACCGATCTTTGAAGATACTGTTTCCATCGTTGCATGGCCGACATCCAATATGAAGGACTATGCAGAGGAGAATGGCCTTGGATTCCGTCTCCTTGGCGATGCAAACGAGGATGACTTGCTGACCAGCCAAAAAACCGATGAAGACCCGCTCCCGGACTCGTTACTGATCCAAAACTGGAGCTGTCACAATGTGACAGACGAATTTGAACCGAAATCTGACCTCAGCTTCTTCCTCGGCGATACAGACTGCGACGGCGAGATCACCATCCTTGATTCGATAACATTGATCTCTTATATTGCTGATAATATCACAACAACGACGACGACTACCACAACCAGCACGACCACGACTACAACCACTACGACCACAACTACAACCAGCACGACCACGACCACAACCAGCACGACCACAACTACAACCAGCACGACCACAACTACAACCAGCACGACCACAACTACAACCACTACGAGCACAACTACAACCACTACGAGCACAACTACAACCACTACAACCACGACTACAACCAGCACGACCACAACTACAACCACCACAACCACCACAACCACCACCACGACAACAAACTGGGGCGTCGTTCAATGGAAAATATCGACTGTAACCGAATCCAAACGTGATACGACTGTGAAAATCCCGATCGTGCTTCATAACGATGGCGCCGATGGCAGCCGTCAGGTTCCGGTTGCCAAAGCGAGCTTCGATATCATATATGATTCCACTGCCATGAAGCTCAAAAGCATTTCAAGCATCTCCGAAGCCTATCAGGCAGAACTCACGTTCGATCCCGAAAACGACCGGATTTCCTTTGGAAATGACACGGAAGTTGGCTCTGCAGGCGAACATCTGAGCAATGTTGTCGTTCTGGAATTCCAGCTTATGTCAAACTGCTCACCGGGTACATACCCAATTCAGATTGAGAATCTTTCTGCATTTAACGCATATGGAACAGCGCTCCATGTTCATAATATCAAGGTCTCTGACGGCGAAATCATTGTAATAGAAGACGAAACGACCATAACCACTACGACCACAACTACCACCACGACCACCACGACCACAACTACCACTACGACAACCACAACAACCACCACGACAACCACCACGACCACGACCACCACGACAGCACCGGTCACAAGCATCAGCTATCAGGTTGGTATTCAGCCATACAGAGAAACACATTCGTTCACTGCGGATGATACAACACCGTTCTCAAAGAATCCGGATTTGAAGCAGATGCTTGACCCGATCCTGCTCATCTTCCGTCACACCGTTGACGAAGAAGGCAATATTTTGAAGCATGAGCCGATGCCGACGGTGAGCCTGTTTGAAATTGCGCATCTTTCGGATGTCAATCTCTCCCCTGCTTCGCTCTTTGCTAAGACCAATGAAGTGGAAAATCAGCTTGCCTTTACGCTCTACAAAGATGAATTCATCGAGTTCATCCAGGATAAGACCATTACAGCTGGCGACGAGGAGCTTGCGCTTGCCGACATCATCGACGCAAAGTCCATGTTCGGTTCAAATACCTCGATGACGCTGGAGACGACCGTCACGATCGCGCCGCGCGGCGACATCACGCTGGATACAGAGATTGATTCCAGTGACGCACAGCAGGTGCTCCTCATCTACTCGCGCACCATGGCAGGCGAAAATATCCCCTATCATGATACACATCCGGTTCTTGCAGAGCTCGCGGCAGACGTCGATCAGAACGGCGTTGTCGATGTTGCAGACGCACAGTATATCCTGATTTATTACGCGTATCAGCTCGCAAAAGAACCCAATCTCTCATGGGATATGATTTTTTCCGAATAACGATGTAAAGGAGCATTGCACCCTATGAATTTATTGAAAAAACTGACCGCCCTGTTTTGCAGCTGCGCAACGCTCGTTGGTGGCTTTGCAGAACCGGTCAGAACCTTTGCGGAGGATCCGAACGCTGATGTTCGGATCTCCGCAAACCGGATTATTGCAGATTCCGGCGAAACTGTAGACTATTGCTTCCGTCTCGAAAAAAATGAAAAGGGCATTGCTAACTGCGGCTTTTCCTTTGTCTTTGACGAGGCATTGTCGCTCGAAATGGATGAAAAAATAAAATCCATTCCGGTTTACACGCTTCCGTTCACCGAGGAAAGCGATGTCGAAATCTTCCCGATCGTCCGCAAGGCGTCCGATCAGCAGAAGGTCGGCTTCACCTTTGCAAGTATGGACGACTCTGTCGAGAGCAGCGATGTTGATCTGATTCAGTTCCGCGTCAAGGTTCCGGAGGTCGAGGAAGCAACGCGCTTTGAAATCAAAGCTATCTGCGACCAGTGCTACGCCGCGGACGGCTCTGCATTGAACGTTGACATCGAGGATGGCTGGATCGAGGTAAAACCGACCACGACAACAACCACGGAGACCGATACCACCACAACCACCACTACAACCACAACAACTACAACTACCACAACTACAACTACAACTACCACAACCACAACGTCTACAACGACCACCACCACCACATCCGAGCCGACCACCACAACAACGACCACGACCACGACCGCACCGATCACCTCGGATGACGATACAACCACTTCCACCACAACAACAACGTCTACCACGACGACAACAACCACAACCACAACCACCACAACCACAACAACGACTACAACCACAACCACCACGACCACAACAACAACGACGACCACAACCACCACGACAACCACAACAACAACGACCACCACGACAACGACCACGACCACCACATCGACTTCCAAACCAACGACAAAGCCAACGACCCCGACAACCTCGACCTCAACAACCACCACAACGACAACAACGACGACCACGACCACAACAACGACTACAACCACGATCACGACAACGACCACCACCACAACAATCACAACCACAACAACGACCGATCCGCGTGCGCAGGTCTGTGTCCGTGTATTTGATCAGGATGACAAGCCGCTTTCCGGCGCTGTCATTTCCCTGACCGGTAAGGACCTTGAAAACAAGACCATCAAATTCCCGAATACATCCTTGCAAATTGATGATGACAAGCTGATCGTCAACGGCTCCGGCGACAGCCTCGTATGGAAATCCGGCACCAAAGCAAACAGCGTATTTGTCTATCTGCCGGACGGTATGTATAAAATCAGCCAGCTCCAGACGCCCGCAGGCTATCAGCGTATCACTGATTTTGAATTTATGGTCATTAACCGTAAAATCACGGAAATCAATCAGGGCACTGCTGTCAACGGCAATGTCATCACCATCCGCAATTATCCGGAAGTCGTTACCACAAAGCCTGTAACAACAACCACGACAACGACGACGACCACAACCACTTCAAAGCCTACCACCGATCCGACCACAGAAACCACCACATCGACTTCCAAAACAACGACCACTACAACTTCTACCTCCAAGACGACCACAACCACGACGACCACCACAACTTCTACCTCTAAGACAACCACAACAACCACGACCACCACAACTTCTACCTCTAAGACAACCACAACGACCACGTCCACCACGACTTCTACTTCCAAAACAACCACAACAACGACGACGACTACCACCACCACAACCACAACCGTGACCACGACGACAACGACATCCTCGGATACGACCACTACAACCACCACAACAACTTCGGATACCACAACAACCACTACAACAACGACAACCACAACAACTACTACTACTACAACGACCACTACCACCACTACAACAACGACAACCACAACAACGACCACGGCCGCACCGATCACCTCGGATGACGACACAACCACTTCCAAGACCACAACAACAACGACAACTACTACCACAACCACAACAACGACCACAACAACGACCACCACGACGACCACCAGCACACCGGTTGTCACAACGACCACCACCACCATTTCCAGACCGGTCGTTTCGACCTCGAAATCCGAGTTTGCTGCGAAGGACCAGTGGGGCTTCAGCGGCTCTTATACCTCCCTCGGCAATATGAACGATGGTTATCGTCCGTATTTTGCACAGAAGGACCTTGCAATTCTGCGCATGAGCCTCAGCAATGTCGAAATGGCAAAGATCGAGGAAGCAATGGCAGAACAGGCCGGCAACGGCAACTTTGGTATGGCTGTTTCCGCACTGCTGCAAACCTATGGTCTGTTTAATCCGTCCGACCTGGATCCGAATGCGGATTCCCTCTCGGATATCAAGATGGATGCAAGCATGACCACCGAACAGCGCAATCAGGTTCGCTCCCTCATCAACTATTACGACATGATGCAGGAAAATGCAAACATCATGCAGGCGATCTATCAGCAGTATAACACCAAGCCCGAAGCGATCATCAAGAAGATCACCTCCGATCTCCAGGACGGAAACTCCTCTCTGCTGATCTACAGCTACTCCAACGGCAGAAACGACGGCACAACGCCGGAGGATGTCTGGTTCCGGAATACTGCTGTTGCATACGCTGTCCGCACGCTCGACCCGCAGGACTGCATCTCCTTTACGGTCAACAACAGAACCCATGTCTTTGACACCGAAATCCTGCTCTATGACAGCAGATATCCGAATGATCAGGATCGCAGCCACAATCTCCTGTTTGATTCCGATTCGTATATGTGGATGATCCCGACCATTCCGCAGGATAGCTGGGATGATGAATCCATCGCAAACTATGCGATCATGCCGCTGACCAATCACCAGTCCGGCCAGCTCGTATTTGCTTGCTCCGATGCAGAATTGCTCAATGACCGCGGTTTGTTCCTCGGCACTGCCGATTATCAGCCCAATACCGATAAGGCATATTTGGGTACGATCATGCTGAACATCAAGACGGCAGGCAAGCCGATCTTCAAGTGGATCACCGCCGGTAAGGCGCCGACCTCCGCTTCGATGATGACAGGCTCCAACGGCGGCTCCAGCTACTTCATGGATCCCACACAGAGATATACACTCTCCATCACGGAACCGCTCAAGGAAGCATTCCGGATGCGTACCGAGTTTGCAAACTGCCTGCTCACCGCTTCCGCAAACTGCTCGTCCGTTTCCGTCAATCCGGATGGCAGCATCTCCATCACGGACGCTGACGGCGACTATACACTCGAAACCGTCATGAACGAGGGCTCCCATGCAACGATCTGGCATACGCTCTCTGTTTCCGGCTCCGATTGCGACAGCGTCCGCTTGCAGTGCGTGCCGCAGCTGGGCGGCTGGATCCTCACTGGCAGCGGTCAGGTTACCATCTCCGCTTCCGGCGACCAGTCCAGCGATGAAGCGTCCTACAAGTTCACCAATAAGAAGGACTTCTCTGTTCTGGTCTACGAAAAGGATGGCAAAATCATGTTCTCCGAAGAATTCATGCTCGGTGACATCAGCCTGGACAAGACGGTCGATGCCGCTGACGCACAGCTTGCACTGATTGAGTATACAGAAACCATGGCCGGCAATCCGTCCACATTCGGTAACAATGCTTTGAAGAAGCGCGCCGCAGACGTTGACTGCAACAATGACATTACCATTGAGGACGCACAGTTTATTCTGAATTACTATACAAAATCTGTCGCAGGCATCAACCCGACTTGGGACAGCATCATCTACAACTAACACATAGGTAAGACGAAATACACAGCGGGGAGGCGGTAAAAGCCGCCTTTCCGCATTTACGAGGTAATGCAGCTATGAAAATTCAGCTTGCTTATTATTCCGCACAGGGCAATCGTGAAATCAATGAGGATTCCGTTTCGATTCTGGAATTCGGAAATTCCGTCATAGCGATTGTCGCAGACGGTCTCGGCGGCCACGGCGGCGGCGATATCGCTTCCAGAACCGCGATTGCAACCGTCAACAGTGAATTACAGAATCAGCCGATCAGTGAAGCCGCACTGCATCAGGCGATCCGACACGCCAATCAAGCCGTTTGCGCGTTACAGAACAACGGCGGTTCCATGAAAACCACCATTTCCGTATTATGGATCGGAAAGCAGACCGCCATTGCCGCAAATGTCGGAGACTCCAGAACCTATCAGTTCCGCGGCAATCGGATCGTCTATCAGTCTGTTGACCACAGCGTCGCGCAGATGGCAGTGCTGGTCGGAGAAATTCAGCCCGAACAGATCCGGCAGTATCCGAAGCGCAGTCAGCTTGTCCGCTCTCTCGGAATGCAGGATGAGCTGCAAATCGACTCCCAAATTTTACAGATGCAGCGTGGCGACCGGTTTTTGCTTTGTACAGACGGCTTCTGGGAGAATATCACAGAGCCGATCATGTGCTCTTATGCCGCACAGCAGAGTGAACCGAAGGTCTTTTTGCGGCAGATGCGAAATTATGTCGAAACAAACGCAAGTGCGGACATGGACAATCATTCTGCGATTGCGGTGAATCTGATATAATCATCTTGTTTAGGCAACACCGCGCGGGGCACGAATGCGAGAGAGACAACCCAAGAACGAGGGGAATCGTCGCTGCGCTCCGGTCTCCCCTCTCTCTTAGGTTTTCCCTCTCGCGCTCTCTCTTTCCTCACTCTCTCCCCTCTGCT
>JAZNTW010000091.1:0-4415 GCA_045591925.1 Oscillospiraceae bacterium | reverse complement strand
AGCCCGCGAACTCTTATCAAGGCTAAGAGTGTTTCGCTCACTGCGGTGAGCGACCGAGGCTCCGCCACGGTTTGCGAAGCAATACCGTAGGACTCACGCAAACTTTTGAAAAAGTTTGATCAAAACTTTTATTTTGGGGCTACATTTACAAAAATGGGGTTTGGGGACGAGTCCCCCTTTCCCCCTAATTACAAATTCGCAAAATAAGCTGCTCTCCGCTGCGCAGTAAAAGATAATTCAAGGCAATACCGCACAGAGTAGATGTTCCGCCAAGCCGTAAGACGGACTTTTCGCGGTGTTGCCTTAAATAAGAACGCCCTGAATCCATGCAAATATACTATATATAATAAAACGGAGTCTGTACGTGTAGACTCCGTTTTTTGATTGTTTCTCGTTTGAGGCAGATTCTTTGTGGTTTCTTGCGATAATATGTTACACATTTCGTGATTTTGAATAGTTTTTGTGAAATATATGTGATATATCTTGCAATTTTATTTCAAATGTGTTATAATAAGAACATTCCAGAGAACAGGAGGCTTTGCAATGCCATTTATCCAAGTCAAAACAAACCAAACTATCTCCGCAGATTCCGCTAACGCCATCAAAACAAAGCTCGGTTCGGCAATCACCGCGATTCCCGGAAAATCCGAGGCTTGGCTCATGGTCGGACTGGAGGGAGATTATCCACTATATTTCAAGGGAACGGACCAGCCTGCCGCCATGGTCACTGTGCAGATTTACGGCTCCGCTTCCGAAAACGCCCTCAACACGCTGACTGCCCACATCACCGGCATCCTCTCCGATGCCCTCGCCATTCCGTCCGATCGGATCTATGTCAGCTTCTGGGGTACTGAACACTGGGGTTGGAACGGCTCGAATCTTTGAGCTGCTTCAAATATATGTCCAATAAATGGAGGTAAACTATGGAAGATAGAATGCAAATTATTGAGTCGCAGAAAAACAGCCGGATTACGATTGGAATCATTCCGGGACATTATGCTACAAACCACTCTCATGTTAATTTTTATGTCGATATGACCTCGGTGAAAACCAGCATGAAAACCGCAAAGGCTGCGGCAGAAGTGCTTGCCACCGAATTCAACAACCACGATATTGATACGGTCATCTGCCTTGAGGGTACCGAAATCCTTGGCGCCTTCCTTGCTGAGACCCTCTCGCAAAACGGAATCAATCAGAATAAGGATATCAATGTCATCACACCCGAAATGAACGCTGTCAATCAGATGATTTTCCGCGATAATACGCAGAAAATGATTTGGGGTAAGCGCGTTCTGCTCCTCATCAGCTCCGCTTCGACCGGTAAGACCATCAACCGTGCGGTTGAGTGTCTGCAATATTACAGCGGTGAGCTTGTCGGGATCGGCTCGATTTTCTCCGCAATCAACGAGGTTCATGGCATGGAAATCAAGTCGCTCTTTACCGATCAGGATTTGCCGAAATATGACAATTTTGCACCAAACGACTGTCCGCTCTGCAAGCAGGGTATCAAGGTCGATGCGCTCATCAACAGCTTCGGTTACTCCAAGCTGTAATCCCACAATATCATCATAAAAATTCAGCCCGAATCAGCCATCACGCCGATTCGGGCTATTGTTATGCTTCTGCCAGATACGCTTCCGCTTGCTTCTGACGGCGTACATCCACCATCACTTCAATCAGCGTACCGTTTTCCGTATATTCCTCTTGGAAAATCTTGCCCTCATTGCGCAATATCTGCAAAAAACTGCCCTCCGTATACGGAATGCACAGTCTCATCCGCTTGGCAGTTGGCGGCAGTGCGGTGGAAATTGCTTGCAGCAGCGCGTCAATCCCCTCGCCTGTTTTTGCGCTCACCCAGACGGTTTCAGTATCATTATGCTTCGGCGTATCGACCAAATCTGCCTTATTCAGCACGTGAATCTGTGGAATTTCGGCGCAGCCTAGGTCGTTGAGCAGCTCCTGCGTGATCTGCATCCGTTCGCGAATGTCCGGCTCGGATGCGTCCATCACATGAAGAATCACATCTGCCTGCGCGGATTCCTCAAGCGTCGAACGAAACGCTTCGACCAGATGATGCGGCAGACGGCGAATCAAGCCAACCGTATCGGATAGCAAGATTGTCCTACCATCTGGCAATTCGAGCGCGCGTGCCGTGACATCGAGCGTTGCAAACAGACGGTTTTCGGTCAGCACACCGGCATCCGTCAGCAGATTAAAGAGCGTGGATTTTCCGGCATTTGTATATCCGACAATCGCCGCCGACAGAAAACCATTCTTTTTTCGTCTGCTTCCGAGAAATTTCCGATGCTTTTCCATTTCCCGGAGCGTATGCTCCAGGGATGTGATTCGGGTGCGGATATGCCGGCGGTCGGTTTCGAGCTTGGTTTCGCCGGGACCGCGTGTGCCGATGCCGCCGCCAAGTCGTGAAAGCGCCGCGCCAACGCCGACCAGTCGTGTTAATCTATAACGATATTGCGCAAGAGAAACCTGCACCTTACCCTCTGCCGTCCGCGCTCTGCCTGCAAAAATATCCAGAATCAGCATGGTGCGATCTATGACCTTGCAATCCGTGATATCGGAAATATTGCGCAGCTGCATACCGGTCAGCTCGGTATCAAAAATCAGCATCTCAATCTCCAAGGCTTCGATCAGCGCGGTGATTTCCTCTAATTTTCCGCTGCCGATACAGGTTGCAGTTTCCGGTGCCTGACGCGCTTGCAGCACTGACCGTACAACTTCGCAGCCTGCCGTATCCGCAAGCTCTGCAAGCTCCGCGATCGAAACCTCTGCGTCATATTCTCCCGTATCAATTCCAACCAGAATTACCTTTGTTCCGGCAGCTTGCTGTTCATTCTCGTACATACATGATTCTCCCTAAGCGGAAATACATCGGAATAGAGCTTCGCCCTGCAATCCGGAATGCAGATTACAGGGCGGAGCAATATCGTCAAAATTATGCCATGCCTGCCGTGATGATCGCCATGACATAGACCTCTTCTGCGTTACAGCCGCGAGAGAGATCGTTGATCGGTGCATTCAAGCCTTGAAGAATCGGGCCGTATGCAGCATAGCCGCCAAGGCGCTGTGCAATCTTATAACCGATATTACCTGCCTCGATCAGCGGGAAGATAAAGGTATTTGCCTGACCTGCAACCTTGGAATCCGGGCACTTTGTTTTTGCAACTTCCTCGGATACAGCTGCGTCAAACTGGAATTCGCCGTCAATGACAAGCTCCGGATCAATCTTGCGTGCCTCGATGACTGCATCGTGGCTGAGCTGAACGGTTGCGCCCTTGCCGGAACCGTAGGTCGAGAAGCTCAGAACTGCAACCTTCGGGTCAATGCCGAAATATGCAGCGGTATGTGCGGTTTCGACTGCGACCTCACCGAGCTGCTGTGCCGCAGACAGGACAACATTGCCATCCTTATCAAGTCGATCCTGATAACCGATATTGATCGCGCAGTCGCCCATTGCAATTTTTTCCTCAACGCCGTCCTTTTCGCGGAACAGGATGAAGCTGGAGCTGACGAGATTTGCACCCTTCTTCGTCTTGATGATCTGGAGTGCCGGACGGACGGTATCAGCGGTCGAATAGGTTGCGCCGCCGAGCAGAGCGTCTGCCTTGCCCATCTTCACGAGCATGGTTCCGAAATAGTTCGATTTTTTCAGGGCAGCGCGGACTTCCTCCTCGCTCATCTTGCCCTTGCGCAGTGCGACCATTTCCGCAACCATTGCATCCATTTCCGAATAGGTTTCCGGATCGAGAATCGTTGCCGCAGAAATGTCAAAGCCGCCGTCAGCAGCCGCAGCCTGTACTGCGTCCGCGTTTCCGCAGAGAATCACGTTCATCAGATCCTCCTGCATCAGACGTGCCGCCGCAGAAAGAATTCGGGCATCCGTGCCCTCGGTAAATACAATCGTTTTTCTGCTTGCTTTGAGGTTGGCAAGCAGCTTGTCAAACATTCCCATTGTTGACAGCCTCCAATTTTAATTTTCCGGATCGTCTGCTGTGCAGAGCTTCCACATTATATTATAACACATTCTTCCGCAAAATGCAAGAGCGTTAGATGTGTCTCCCACGGCAACAGTGTAGAGTTGTCAATGATATGTTACACTCAACCTCAAAAAAATAGATGTAAAAGTAGAATAAACGAAATGAGCAAAATGTGAGGAGCGGAGCGCCGAGGATTTGGCTCATTTCGGAGGCTCACCACATCACCGCCAGATAATCTGCCAGAACTGCATTAGGACTGCGATATTTAAGGCAGCTTTTGGATATATTATTAGATACCTTATTGTACCTTGCAAGCTGCTTTCTGCCGTCTTCAAGGCTGTACATCCGCATTTTACTATAAAATCTCGCTTCATCAAGCCTATGCTGTCGCTCAACCTTACCATTATGTCTTGGTGTTGC
>JAZNTW010000090.1:0-4022 GCA_045591925.1 Oscillospiraceae bacterium | reverse complement strand
TTATGTCCTCTAATTTGTGCATGAGATTTCCGTAACTCCTCCTCGGATCTCTTACGGTTTTTATCTCTTCTTTTAATTTTGTTATCTCCATATTTCTATTTTACCACTCTTTTTCAAAAAAGTAAATGCTGTTGCCGTGATGTTTTTCCGGATGCGTCTTGACACCGCCGCAAAAATGCGATATACTATTCATATATGCCAGTATTTACACGAGGAATTGAGGTGTCACTATGAACTATGAAGAAGTAAAAAAAATAGAGGAAATCAATGTCTATATCGCACAGGCTGACGAGTCCCTCTGCGCGCTCGGCTACACCGAACACAGCTTTGCCCATGTCACGCTGGTTGCCGAAAAAGCAGGCTACATTCTCGAAACGCTCGGCTACCCCGAACGAACCGTTGAGCTTGTGAAAATCGCCGGTTATCTGCACGACATCGGCAACATGGTCAACCGCGTCGAGCACAGCCAATCCGGCGCGATCATGGCATTCCGCATCCTCGACCATCTGCACTTTCCACCCACCGAAATCGGCATGATCGCATCCGCAATCGGCAATCATGACGAGGGTACGGGCGTACCGGTCAGCGCACTCGCCGCCGCTCTGATTCTCGCAGATAAGAGCGATGTGCGCCGGAATCGCGTGCGGAATCAGGATACCGCGACCTTCGATATCCACGACCGCGTGAACTATTCCGTCACCAAGGCTGAGCTGAAAATCAACGAGGCGAAAACCATCATCAAGCTCAAGCTCTCCATCGACACCCGTTACGGCTCTGTCATGGATTACTTTGAAATCTTCATGCAGCGCATGATTTTGTGCCGCAAGGCTGCCGAAAAGCTCGGTCTGCAATTCAAGCTGATCATCAACGAGCAGCCCTTGATCTAATACGAAAATCTGTGGTTTTCTAAGCAACAGCATAAAAATAAAGCCTACGGTGTCGGCACGCTGCCATCCGTAGGCTTTATTTTGTATGTGATGGAGCCGGGCGCTGCGCAGCGGAGAGTAGTTTATTTCGCGGCTTTGCAATTAGGGGAAAGGGGGACTCGTCCCCAGCGCGGGTATGGGGTGCGAAGCCCAAAAATAAAAGTTTTGATCAAACTTTTTCAAAAGTTTGTGGGGTCGAGGGGCAAAGCCCCCGGCGCACTCCGCAGAGTGCGAAACACTTTTAGCCTTGATAAGAGTTCGCGGGCTTGGGTGCCTACGATAGAGGCACCCATTCTGAATCGCATCGCGGCAGCGATGCTACTTTATAATAATGGCAACACCGCGCGGGGCACGAATGCGAGAGGGACAACCCAAGAACGAGGGGAGTCGTCGCTGCGCTCCGGTCTCCCCTCTGCTGCCTTGAATTTTCTTTTACTGCACAGCGGCGAGCAGTTTATTTTGCGAATTTGCAATTAGGGGGAAAGGAAATCAGGAAAGGGGGAATGCGAGTGCAACGAGTTTCCCCCTTGCCTCTTGGGGTTCTCCCCTCGCATCTGCGCATCTGCGCGGAGTACGAATACGAGAGGGACAACCCAAGAAAGAGGGGAATCGTAGCTGCGCTCCGGTCTCCCCTCTCTCTTAGGTTTTCTCTCTCGCGCTCTCTCTTTCCTAACTCTCTCCCCTCTGCTGACTTGAATTTACTTTTACTGTGCAGCGGAGAGCAGTTTATTTCGCGAATTTGCATTTAGGGGGGAAAGTGGGAATGCAAATATAGGGTCTGGGGACTAGTCCCCAGCGAGGAGTTTGGGGGCGAGAAGCCCCCATTTTCATTCCATCAGAGATACATCTTGGAAAAAGTAAGAAAAATTTATAGGAAAATTGCCGCAGATATTGACATTTCAATTTGAAAGTGTTATAATACCATTGGGTATTATAACCAATAGTGTTCAACACTTTATAAAAATAATGTAATTCTACTAGAGGTGATGCGTTATGGTATTCGCAGCCGGACGGGTTCTCCGTCGCACGGCGCTATAGGTACGAAAAACAATCTCAGCATTTCGACGTGATTTTATGTTACAGTACAACAGACACCGTTTTCGTTATCCGACATATCACACAGCAGGCTCATTTTTTTATTCAGTGCACAAATGAAGGTTAATAAGGAGAAGTTACAATGAAAGATAAGAATAAAAACCAGAAACAATCCAATGTCATGGAAGGCTATAATCCCTATGTTTACAGCAATCTTTCCGTCATGTTTATCATTTTGACGGTTCTGAATATCGCAGTTGTTATTTTCTCGTTCGCAAAGACCGGCTTCGGTCTCTGGCACGCAGAGGACGCGCTGAGCTGTATTGCCAAAATCGACAGCAGCTTCGGCGACATCAACCGCAGCCTCCTCATGGTCGAGATGGAAGCCGATGATTCGCAGCTTGTCATGGAATATATTGACGATATCTTCGAATCGCATCAGACAATGGCATATAATGCAGATGAATTTCGTAAAATTGATCTGAAGGACGTTGACAAAACCTTGGGCGATTCCTTTGAAACAACCATTTCAAAAATCGAAGAATATTACGGAACGATTTCAGAGGGTCTGAACGAGGTCAAAAACGGTACCGCAAATCCGAACGTCTTCCGGAATCCGGAGGTCGATCGTCTGCAAAGAGAAGCAACGGAAGCCATTGACTCCATGTTTGTAAAGCAGGATGAAGCAACCTATGCCTTCTTTGTTCGCGTTGCACAGAGATTCCTGCTTGTTCCGCTGTTTTTGATTATCACGATGGTTGCCGGTCTTGTCATGATTTCCAAGGCAAAGAAGCGCGACTATGAAGCTGCTGTGAAGCTGATCTCCAGCAAGAAGAAGCAGGAGAATATTCGCCAGAAGGCCGTCGAAATCGCGTATACCAATGTTGTAACCAACCTGAAAAACCGTTATGCGCTGGAGGAGCATCTTGATGAGATTCTGAAGGATGAGGATATCGTCATTGCGATGTATAACTTCAATCGTTTCAGAAGCATCCACGAGCAGTACGGACGCAGCGTTGCAGATGAATATGTTGCGAATATCGCACAAAAGCTCGTTGAAACCTACGGCAAGCAGGCTGAAATTTACAGTACGGAAATTGATGAATTCTGTGTGATTTTTGATAAGGAAATGTCGCAAAGCAAGGCGAATGAGGTTGCACAGAAGATTCTGCGCACGCTCTCGCAGCCCACACAGGTTCAAAACGAGCTCATGCAGCTGACGGTTTCCGCCTGCATCTGTGCTTGTGATGCCAATACCTATGCTTCATCGCGTGCATTGTTCATGGTAATGGATCAGAATTTGGTTCAGATCAAGAGAATGTGCCGTGAGCAGAACAGAAGCGTTATCGTTCCGATCAACAACAATTATGTAAGCGGATCGCTTTGATGATCGCTGCAATGGAAATGGGGGCATTTGCCCCCGTTTCGTTGTTTATATGCAGCGATATATCGTTCAATGTCGGTAAACCCAGTAAACCCAGTAAACTCGGTAAACCCAGTAAACCTAGTAAACCCGGTAAACCCAGTAAACCCGGTAAACCCGGTAAACCCGGTAAACCCGGTAAACCCAGTTTACTCAGTAAACCACAAAAAGGGAGGCTTTGAAACAAATCCATCGTGATGGGGGAGGGTGCTTGCAAAGTGATACGATAGAAACCATGCAAACTTTTGCTTTGACACCGCATTTTCGCAATGCTGCTGCGTATTATAAGAGTAGGGGACTTGGGCGCAGATTGCGCAGCGGAAAGTAGTGTATTTAGAGAATTTGCAATTAGGGGGAAAGGGAATGCGAGTACAGCGAGTTTCCCTCTTGCCTCTTGGGGTTCTCCCTTCGCCCTGCGCATCTGCGCGGAGTACGAATGCGAGAGGGACAACCCAAGAAAGAGGGGAATCGTCGCTGCGCTCCGGTCTCCCCTCTCTCTTAGGTTTTCCCTCTCGCGCTCTCTCTTTCCTAACTCTCTCCCCTCTGCTTAGGTGAATTTTCTTTTACTGCACAGCGGAGAGCAGTTTATTTCGTGGCTCTGCAATTAAGGGGGAAAGGGAATCAGGAAAGGGGAGCGC
>JAZNTW010000089.1:0-3893 GCA_045591925.1 Oscillospiraceae bacterium | reverse complement strand
GCGCGACGATTCCCCTCGTTCTTGGGTTGTCCCTTTCGCATTCGTACTCCGCGCAGATGTGCAGGGCGGGGGGAGAACCGCAAGAGGCAAGGAGGAAACTCGCTGCACTCGCATTCCCTCTTTTCCCTCGCGCTCCCCGTTCCCGATTCCCTTTCCCCCTTAATTGCAAAGCCGCGAAATAAACTGCTCTCCGCTGTGCAATAAAAGAAAATGTAACTCAGCAGAGGGGAGAAAGTTAGGAAAGAGAGCGCGAGAGGGAAAATATAAAAGTTTTGCTCAAACTTTTATTTTGACGCGCCCGCTAGCACCATTGTTTCTCTGATAAATCAAGTAAAATAATAAAACAAATACGGCGCCGACAGGCTGCTTTGCGCGCTCTGCGACAGCACTGTTTTCAAAAAAATTTGTCTCCGGGTCGATATGAAATTCCAGTTCTCCGTTCTCCTTTCGAAGGGGCAAAATTAACACTTAAACGCATTTTGTACGAAATGGTAAAATGCGTTTAAGTGTTAAAAATTGGAGCCAAAATTAACACTTAAACGCATTTTTCAAAAATGTAAAAATGCGTTTAAGTGTTAAAAAAATGCGTTTAAGTGCTAATTCGTGTTTTTTATATCGACGTAGCTACGTTGATTTCATAGCGATTTTTTTTCCTAATACTTTAATACTTTAGTATTTTAGTAACCGCGCAGCTTGATTCTGCTGCTGCGTTGCAGCAGAATCAAGCGGTCAGGAAAAAAGAATCGCCCGATTTTTTTTACCGGAAATTTCACGCGCTATTTTTTTCCCTTGTGCGGAAAGGTGAATACAATCGAATCCAGATTTTTGATGGACGGAATCATGCTGAGATCGTTCGGATCCGGCAGTACAATATCCTGATATCTTTCTGTTAAATATGTTTGCTCACGCAGGATGCGCCATGTCGTTTCAAAGATGCGCTTGAGCAGCGTGGTCTTGTTCTTCGTCTCCTGCAAACGCTTTTCAAGAAGCGGATTCCGTTCGATCATCGTCAGGGCAGAAATGTGCGGCTCCTGATTGCCGCATTGCTCAATCAGCTGCACGATGATGAGAACGTTTTCGATCGCCGTCTTATTGCGCTCCTTGACGATCGAAGCCTTTGTCAGAAAGGAGTGCGTCGCAATGCGAAGCGGTTCACCGTGCTTTGAGAGCTTCGGTTCGCCGTCCTTGTCCTTTCGGATCGCCAGCTTGTAAACCGTCTTGATGACCATGTTCATGTACGGCGAGCTGAAAGAGATCGTGTTCTTCTTGTCGTCGTAGCCTTCAAAGTTCAGAACCGGATACAGGGACTGCGACGGCTTATTGTTGCGCGTGCCGTGCATCACGCCGACAATGTTGTGAAAGCTCTGCACAGTGTCAATCAGACGCTGGATGCTTGCCTTGTTGATGTTGCGCTGCAAGCCCATGCTCTCCGCAAGGTCCGGTATATACAGCGTGATGACGTCATGGATTTCCGTGCAGTTCGTTTTTTCAAATTCCGTCAGGATGATCGAATAGAAGATCCGGAGCATACCAAGGTCAATGGAATCAATGCCCTCGTTCGTGACCATGTTTTGCAGCTGCACCTCCGATACCGGCTGAATATCGTTTCCGATGAAATACATTCTGCCATCGGAGAATTTCAAGCCGTCCGTGGACGCAAGCGGCTGCATATACGCGTTTCCGAACGGCTTTAAGCTCATGACATACTGATAATTCTGCATCGTGGGAACGGCAAGTGCGGACGGGATTTCATGGATGGCGTCCTCTGCCTGTGCCTTTGTCCGGTATATGGAAGCGTTGATGGAATCAAAGCACATGAAGTAATATGACAGCAGCTTCATGGGATGAAACGCCGACAGAAATTCATACAGCGTGGGCGTCGGATTCTGTAACAGTGCTTCAAATCCGTTGTCGTCCACCAATTCCGGATCGCGCAGCATTTGCAGTTCCTGCATCGGAACCGTTTTCATAAACTCTGCACGCTGCTCTGCCGCTCGGAACAGATTGATATAATTTGCATAGGGCATGATATCACCCAAGGTGGATAAGCAATTTATGGAATATACGCTGCTCTCAATGGTGGTCTCCGGCGATATGCGGAAATAAGCGATGAATCCGGCAAACTCGACCATAAACAAATCCAGCTCGAATTGTTCTGCAAGTTCACGCGCGCGCGTCTGCATTGCCGCTTGTTCCTCTGCGGTCGGCAGGTCTTTTTTGGGAGACGCCTCGCTGTTGATCATACGCATCAGTTCTTCAAATGAAAAATTCAAGTTCAAATGCAGCTTCCCCTTTCTGCAGCAGAATGCCGGACAGAACGGTTATTTGCGCGTTGCAAACGTCCGACCGTCCTTTCGATATTCTTCTGCAATGTCGTCCAGTGCGGCTTCTAAGATCTCGTTGATGATTTCTTTCAGTTCGCGGCGCTCCGTATACGCATAATCCTTTAAACGGGTCAGCAAATCACGCCGAACGATAAACGTCGCCCTCTGATAGTCCTCAGAGCCTCCAGATTGCGATTTGCGAGGCGATACAGGTTTACTAGTGTTCTGTTCCACCTTAGCGTCAGAACACCCTTGCAGCGCATTCTCCGCGCTCTCAGGGGGTGCTGCGGAAAATAATGGATTTTGCTCCAGCGGATTCCGGTCAAGATGAAATGCCATAATTCAATGCTCCTCTCTGCGCCGGATCTCGGCGGCAATGTTTCGGTATGCGACTGCGCCGATCGAGCCGGACGCATACGAAAAAATATCTTTCCCAAAGGTGGGCGCTTCTGCGATTTTGGAATTATACCGCACAACGTCCGCAAAGATTTCATCCGGAAACTTTTCGCGGATGGCTTCCAGAATGGATTTGTCCAGACCGCGCCGCGCATCGTAAAGCGTGACGATCACGCCGCTGATTTTCAGGCCGGGATTCATGCGGCGGCGAACGATTTCGACGGTCTGCATGAGCTGCATGATGCCGTCAAGGGGCATATACTGCGCCGAAACCGGGATAATTACGCCGTTTGAGGCGGTCAACGCCATCAGCGTGAGGATGGAGAGGCTCGGCGAGCAGTCGATCAGCACATAGTCATACTGCTCCGCAATCGGTTCAAGGGCTTCCTTGAGAATAAAATCGCGGCCGGCAGCGGAGAGCAGTTCGATTTCCGTACCCGAAAGCCGGATGTCGCCGGGCAGGAGGTCTGGCAGCTCGTCCCGATGCAGCAGCGCATCGGCTGCCGTGATTTTACCGGTCAGAACGTCGCTGACGGTGGGTGCATCAGGTGCGAGGGAACGGAATCCGGCGCTTTTTGTCAGGCTGCCCTGTGCGTCCAGATCAATCAGCAGAACGCGCTTGCCGGATCGCTGCAGCGCTGCACCGATATTCAGGCAGGAGGTCGTTTTTCCGACGCCGCCTTTTTGGTTTACAAAGCATAGTGTTTTCATGTTGGATGGCTCCTTTTGGAATGATTCCTCTGCATTTATTTTATCATATTCGCAAGCGATTTGTCAATGAAAAACGGTAAACTGAGTAAACTCGGTAAACTCGGTAAACTCAGTAAACTCAGTAAACCCAGTAAACCCAGTAAACCCGGTAAACCACAAAAAACCGGAGTCTGCAACAGGCTCCGGTTCGTTTGTTTTATAGTGTGTCAGCGCTTTGTGATGCAATTTTAAGGCAATCGTCGCTGTGCTCCGGTCTCCCCTCTCTCTTAGGTTTTCCCTCTCGCGCTCTCTCTTTCCTAACTCTCTCCCCTCTGCTTAGTAGAATTTACTTTTACTGCGCAACGGAGAGCAGTTTATTTCGCGAATTTGCAATTAGGGGGGAAGGGAATCAGGAAAGGAGAGTGCGAGTGCAGCGAGTTTTCCCCCTTGCCTCTTGGGGTTCTCCCCTCGCCCTGCGTATCT
>JAZNTW010000088.1:0-8585 GCA_045591925.1 Oscillospiraceae bacterium | reverse complement strand
CTTGGGTTGTCCCTCTCGCATTCGTGCCCCGCGCGGTGTTGCCATTATTATAAAGTAGCATCGCTGCCGCGATGCGATTCAGAATGGGTGCCTCTATCGTAGGCACCCAAGCCCGCGAACTCTTATCAAGGCTAAGAGTGTTTCGCTCACTGCGGTGAGCGCCGGGGGCTTTGCCCCTCGACCCCACAAACTTTTGAAAAAGTTTGATCAAAACTTTTATTTTGGGGCTGCATTTTCAAAAATGGGGTCTGGGGACGAATCCCCATTTCCCCCTAATTGCAAAGCCGCGAAATAAACTGCTCGCCGTTGCGCAGTAAAAGAAAATTCAACTAAGCAGAGGGGAGAGAGTTAGGAAAGAGAGAGCGCGAGAGGGAAAACCTAAGAGTGAGCAGAGACCGAAGCGCAGCGACGATCCCCCTCGTTCTTGGGTTATCCCTTTCGCATTCATGCTCCGCGCAGTGCGCAAGGCGAGCGGAGAACTCCAAGAGGCAAGGGCAAACTCGCTGATCTCGCATTCCCCATTTCCCCCTAATTGCAAATTCGCAAAATAAACTACTCTCCGCTGCGCAGTAAAAGAAAATTTAAGTTAGCAGAGGGGAGACCGAAGCGTGACGATTCCTCTCTTTCTTGGGTTGTCCCTCTCGCATTCGTACTCCGCGTAGATACGCAGGGGGAGGGGGGGAACCTAAGGGGGCAAGGGGGAAACTCGTTACACTCGCATTCCCCCTTTCCCCTTAAGGTTTTCCCCTCGCGCTCCCCTTTCCTGATTCCCTTTCCCCCTAATTGCAAATTCGCGAAATTACTCTCCGCTGCGCAGTTAAAGAAAATTCTACTAAGCAGAGGGGAGAGAGTCAGGAAAGAGAGAGCGCGAGAGGGAAAACCTAAGAGAGAGGGGAAACCGGAGCGCAGCGACGATTCCCCTCTTTCTTGGGTTGTCTCTCTCGCATTCGTGCTCCGCGCAATGCGCAGGGCGAGGGGAGAACCGCAAGAGGCAGGTAGATGTGTCGCCAAGCCGTAAGGCGGACTTTGCGCGGTGTTGCCCTACCACATCAGGATAAAAATAAAAATCTCAAAACTATCATCGCTTTACGTTAGACATAATATGAAAAATATGTTCCATAAATGCCGAGCACCGCCGCAGAAAACGTCATTTTCTGAATTTTCCGAAAGAAACGCTTGCATTTGCATACTGTTATATGGTATAATAAATAGATGTCACATTATGAAAAAAGAAAGGCGAGCTTTTGGTTTATGAAAAAACTCGGACTTGATATCGGCTCTACCACCATCAAATGCGTCGTACTGGGCGAACAGGATGAGATTTTGTTTTCTTCCTATGAACGGCATCTCTCGCGCATTGTCGAGATGACAGCCTCCTATTTTCGGCGCATCGCTGAACAGACCGGTGAAACCGATATGCAAATCACAATCTCCGGTTCTGCCGGTATGGGACTTGCCGAAGCACTCGGCGTTCCCTTTGCGCAGGAGGTCTATTCCACGCGCGCTGCCGTCAGCCGTCTCAATCCCGATACCGATGTCGTAATTGAGCTGGGCGGCGAGGATGCGAAAATTCTCTTTCTCACCGGCGGCTTTGAGGCGCGTATGAACGGTAGCTGTGCCGGCGGCACGGGCGCGTTCATTGACCAGATGGCGACGCTCATCGGCGTTTCTCCGGACGAGCTGAATCGTCTTGCCGGTCACGCCGACAAAATCTATACTATTGCGTCGCGCTGCGGCGTTTTTGCAAAATCCGATATCCAGCCGCTACTCAATCAGGGCGCAGGCTTCCCGAATCTCTCCGCAAGCATCCTGAAAGCCGTTGTCAATCAGACGGTCGGCGGACTTGCACAGGGCAGAGAGATCGCCGGCAATATTCTCTATCTCGGCGGTCCTCTCACTTACCTTGACAATCTGCGCAAGAGCTTCGACGAAGCGCTGCACCTGACCGGAAATTGCCCTGAAAACGCGCTCTATTACGTTGCATACGGTGCGGCACTGCAATGCGGTACGGATGTCTTTTCGCTGACGGAGCTTGCAGAGCTTGCGGAGCAATATTCTGCCAAGGGCAGCTATATCACGACGCCGCCGCTGTTTTCCTCACAGGAGGAGTATGACGCATTCTGCAAGCGGCATCACGAGAATTCCGCGCATATTCAGTATATCACTGCACCGCAGGGCGATATGTATCTCGGTATTGACGCCGGCTCTACCACCATCAAGGCGGTGATTGCCGATGCGGACGGCAATATTCTGCATACCATGTACCAGTCGAATCACGGCAACCCCGTTCCGGTGGTACGCGATTATCTCATGGAAATCTATGAGAAATATCCGGAGATTCATTTTGCAGGCTCTGCGGTCACGGGCTATGGCGAGGATATTATCAAGGAGGCTTTTGGCATTGACTGCGGCATCGTGGAGACGATCGCACACTATACCGCAGCGCAGAAATTCCGTGAGGACGTTGATTTTATCATCGACATCGGCGGTCAGGACATCAAATGCTTCCGTATCCACAATCATGCCATTGACAATATCTTCCTGAACGAAGCGTGTTCATCGGGCTGCGGCTCGTTTCTGCAAACCTTTGCCGAAGCCATGCACTATAATATTGCAGATTTTGCAAAGCTCGGACTCTTTGCTGCGCATCCGGTCGATCTCGGCTCACGGTGTACGGTGTTCATGAACAGCTCTGTCAAGCAGGCGCAGAAGGATGGCGCATCCGTTGAGAATATCTCCGCAGGACTCTCCATCAGCGTCGTCAAAAACGCACTGTATAAGGTGATCCGATGTGCAAACGCCGCAGAGCTCGGCAAGCATATTGTCGTACAGGGTGGAACATTTCTCAATGACGCTGTGCTGCGCGCATTTGAAATGGAATTGCAGCAGGAGGTCATCCGTCCGGAGATTTCAGGCGTCATGGGCGCTTACGGTGCCGCACTCTATGCGATGCAGCATACAAACGGGCAAAGCCGCATTCTCTCCGCAGACGCGCTCCGTAGCTTCATCCATACGGTCAAAACCGTCACCTGCAAGGGCTGCGCGAATCATTGTCAGCTGACGGTGAATTCGTTCGGCGGCGCGCATACCTATATCGCCGGAAACCGCTGCGAAAAGGCACTCGGCAGCAATACGCCCAAAACATCGTATAATCTCTACGAAATCAAACGGCAGCTTTTGCAGAAATACCGCAGCAACGAAATTCTCGAAAATCGTCCAACCATCGGTATCCCGCTTGCACTGAATCTCTATGAGCTGCTTCCGTTCTGGCATACGCTGCTGACATCGCTCGGCTTCAATGTCATTGTGTCACCGGACTCTACGCGTAAGCTGTATCTCTCCGGTCAACATACGATTCCCTCGGATACCATCTGTTTTCCGGCAAAGCTGCTGCACGGTCATATCGAGGCGCTGCTCGCGCAAAATGTTGACGCGATTTTCTATCCCTGCATGAGCTATAATGTCAATGAAAATGCCGGCGACAATCACTATAATTGTCCGGTTGTTGCATATTATCCGGAGGTCGCAAATATCAATATCAAGGCGCTCCGCAATACCACATATATCCATGAATTTGTCGGAATCCATAACCGCAAGGCATTTCCGGCAAAATTCCGCGAAATCATGGCGCAGCACGGCTTCACCTCGCTCACGCAAAAGCAGGTCAAGGCCGCCGCAGACGCCGCATATTCCGAATACGAGGGCTTCATGGCTGCCATTCGCAGCAAGGCAACCGAGTTTCTCGAAATTGCCCGTATGAAGCATATGCCGGTCATCGTACTTGCCGGCAGACCGTATCATATTGATCCGGAGGTCAATCACGCACTTGATCAGCTCATCTGTGATCTCGGCGCGGTCATCGTGACTGAGGACGGCGTGAGCAGTCTGATGGAACCGTTCCGCACAACCGTCCTCAATCAATGGACCTATCATGCAAGACTCTATCTTGCCGCAAAATACGTCGCGGAGGCACTGCCGGAGGAACAGATTCATCTGGTGCAATTTGTTTCATTCGGCTGCGGCGTGGACGCCGTTACGACGGACGAAGTGCGTGCAATTCTCGAATCAGCAGGAAAAATTTATACGCAGCTCAAAATTGACGAGGTCACTAACACAGGCGCTGCAAAAATTCGTCTGCGCAGTCTGTTTGCCGCTGCAGGACTGCATGAATCTACAAGGAAGTGAAGCTTTGGCAACCAATGAACTCTATCCCGAATTTACGCCGGAAATGAAAAAAACGCATACAATTTTGATTCCGAATGCGCTGCCGGTACATTTCAGCCTGATGGGGTCGGTATTCCGTGACGCAGGCTACAAGATTGATTTTCTGGATTACTCCGGACAAAAGGTGATTGACACCGGCTTGAAATATGTTCACAACGACGCCTGCTATCCGGCGATCGTGGTCATCGGACAGCTCATTTATGCGCTGGAATCCGGCGACTATGACCCCCATAAAACCGCCTTGATGCTCTATCAGACGGGAGGCGGCTGCCGCGCTTCCAATTATGTGCATATGCTGCGCAAGGCGCTCAAAAAGGCTGGTCTTTCGTTTGTACCGGTGGTATCGGTCAATTTCGGCGGCATTGAGAAAAACAGTGGCTTTGACATCTCGCCGCTGATGTTCCTCAAAGGTCTGATCACATGGCTTTACGGCGATTTTGTCATGCTACTGCGCAATCAGGTGTTACCCTATGAAACACAGTCCGGTGACGCAAGTGCGCTGATGGAAAAGTGGCGCACGGTCTTAACCGATCAGATCCGCAAAAACAAGGGTCTGACCTTTCACGAAATCAAGCGGAATTTCCGCGAAATCGCTGCGGATTTTGCCGCTGTTCCCATCCGGAAAACGCCGAAGCCCAAGGTCGGCATTGTCGGAGAATTATATGTCAAATACGCGGATTTCGGCAACGACCATCTGCCGGATTTTCTGGTGGAGCAGGGTGCTGAGGTCATGGTGCCGGGCATACTGGGCTTTGCGCTCTACAGTCTCAATATCGGCAGGGAAAATTTCCGGCTCTACGGCGACCGTAAAGGTGTAACATTCAGCCGTGCTGCCGTTCGATATGTTGAAATGCTCGAAAAAATCATGCTAAAGGTGCTCGCGGAATATCCGCAGTTTGAAAAGCCGATCCCGTTTCCTGCACTCAAAAAGCTCGGTGAACGGACAATCAGCACCGGCGTTTGCATGGGCGAAGGCTGGCTGCTCACTGCCGAAATGGCGGAATTGATCGAAAAAGGCTACAGCAATATCGTCTGTGTACAGCCGTTCGGATGTCTGCCGAATCATATTGTCGGCAAGGGCATGATCCGCGCAATGAATGAGCAGTATAAGGATGCAAATATCTGTGCGATTGACTACGATCCCGGCGCAACACGCGTCAATCAGCAGAACCGTATCAAGCTCATGCTCTCCATCGCACGCGAAAATATGGCAGAATCCACATGAAAAATCAAGCCACAGAATCAGAAAAGCTCTGATTCTGCGGCTCTTTCATTGAAATAATAATCCAGATTCAAAATGATAATCCGGCATCACCGATATTCGTTCGCCATCTGTCTCAAACAGCACCGTATGGTCAATATCGGTACGGTAAATGGCACAATTTATCTCTCGCAGAACATCCAGCACACGCTGTGCAGGATGCCCGTAATCATTTCTCGCACCGCAGGAAATCACAGCATAATCCGGCAATACTGCCGCAAGAAAATCCGGTGTTGTGGATGCGCCGCTGCCATGATGCCCGACCTTGAGCACATCTGCCGAAAGCGCATATCCTGCATTCAGCAGCGCTTCTTCCCCTGACGCGCCGAGATCGCCCGTAAACAAAAAACGCCGTTCTCCGCAGGTCACTCTGCATACCAGCGAGGAATCGTTCAGGTCCTCAGATTCCGCTGCATTCACCAAAAGAAATTCCAGCTCTGACGCGCCGAGCGATACCTTCTCACAACACGCAGGCGTATAAACCGGTATTTGTTTTTCTGTGGCAATCTCCAACACATTTTCATACGCCCAAGCATTGGAATCTTGTGCGTCTGTTGTCTGCGGCAGGTAGAGCGCGTCAACAGGCACCTGCTCCAAAACATCCACAATGCCGCCGATATGGTCAGAATGCGGATGCGAATTGATGATACCATCCAGCCTCCTGATATCGAGTGACCGCAGCATCTGCACGATATCCATTCCGGATTCCGACTCGCCGCCGTCTATCAGAATACTGTGCGAATCGGTTTGAAGCAGTGCAGCGTCACCCTGCCCGACATCAAGAAAGTATACACGCAGCGTAGCTGCCGGCAGGGACACAGCACGCGACTTTGTCAGAAACCATACACCAAGCATTGCAGCAGCCGCCAACAGCAACAGCAGCAGCTTCTTCCAGAGTGCTTTCTGCATCAACGTGCGCTTTTCTCGAAGATGTTTTCGCTCCAGTTCACGCTGCTCTTTGGTACCCATGTCCACACCTCCAAAACAGCAGTCTGTTTATACTGCAAGCAATTTTCAACGCATATTCTAGGTGCGATGATCAATCATATTTCTTTTTGTCTGAAGCCTTTCTCTGTCATTTCATCACAGAACAGGCTGTAGACATATGCAGAGCTTTCGCGATACAAACCTTTTTCGATATCCATGAGCTTTTCAAATGTAACGGAATTGAAAAACATCTGCATCGCCTTATCATAACAAAAAACGCCCAACGCTCAGATGGTGTACTGCCAAAATCCAGCGTGTGAAAATTCCTTGCTGGGCGTCAACCCAGCGGCGTCATTTCTATACAATCTGACTGCGTAGCTGCACCACCAACTCTGTGCGGTATTGCCTTAATTATACCATACTATCAATAAAATTGCAATGGGAGAAGTGAACGAATCACCTTGTTTTGCTCCATGGGTACAAGTAAAGGCTGCCATACCTCGCAGTACAGCAGCCCAATCGCCTAAGTTTATTCACGCGCCGAAATCGGCTGATAGGTTTCCCATTCCTTAACGGCACGATATGCCGGACGAATAATTTTGCTTGCGCCAAGCAGCTCCTCCATACGGTGCGCAGACCAGCCTGCAATTCTGGATACCGCAAAAATCGGCGTAAACAGCTCGTTTGGCAGATTCAGCATCCGGTAAACAAGACCGGAATAGAAATCGACATTCGCACAAACGCCCTTGTAAATCTTGCGTTCCTCTGCAATAATCTGCGGTGCAAGACGCTCCACCATCGCATACAGCGCATATTCCTCATGACACTGCTTTTCATCAGCAAGCTGTTCAACAAAGCCGCGCAGAACATTGGCACGCGGATCGCTCTTGGAATAGACCGCATGACCCATACCGTAAATCAAACCGGCATGGTCAAACGCATCCTTATGCAACAGACGACGAAGATATCTTGCGACCTCTTCCTCATCCTTCCAATCATTCACGCGCTCCTTCATATCGTCAAACATCTGGACGACCTTGATATTCGCGCCGCCGTGCTTCGGACCTTTCAAGGAGCCGAGTGCCGCTGCCATCGTCGAATAGGTATCCGTACCGGACGAGGATACAACGTGAACGGTAAAGCTCGAATTGTTGCCGCCGCCGTGTTCGGCATGAAGCACCATCGCAAGATCAAGAATCTTCGCTTCAAGCTGCGTATATTTCTGATCGCTGCGGAGCATACTCAGCAGATTTTCCGCCGCCGAAAGATTCGGGTCCGGCTGATGCAAAAACAGGCTCTGATCATTCTTATAATACCGATACGCCTGATAGCCGTATACCGCGATAGACGGGAACTGTGCGATCAGCTGAATGCACTGGCGCAGCACATTCGAAATCGCGGTATCATTCGGGTTATGGTCATAGGAATAGAGCGCAAGCACGCTTTTTGCAAGCGTATTCATCATATCCTCGCTCGGCGACTTCATGATAACGTCACGGGTAAAGGAGGGCGGAAGCGTTCTGAGACTCCGCATCAATGCGCTGAAATCCGCAAGCTCCTGATGATTCGGCAGCTTTCCGAACAGCAGCAGATAGACCGTTTCCTCATAGCCGAAACGGTTATCCGCGATAAAGCCGTTTACGAGGTCTTCAATATGGTATCCGCGGAACAACAGCTGACCCTCACCGAGCTTTGTTTCGCCGTTTTCCTCTGTTCCGGGGATAATTTCGCTGATATTGGTCAAGCCGGCGCAGACGCCCTTACCGTTGATATCGCGCAGACCACGCTTGACATCATGTTTGGAGTACAGCTCCGGATCAATACGATAATTTGCTCGACACATCTCGGAAAGCTCCTCGATTTTTGTCTGAGCAGTGTAACGATTCCATTCACCCATATGCAAATACTCCTTCCCTTTTTTACAATAAAATACTATAATTCCTATTCGTAATATGAAGACTCATTTATACATTCAAGTATATCATGTTTTGATTATTTTGTCAAGTATCATGACAAACAATTCAAGGCAATACTGTAGAGTTGTCAATGATATGTTACACTCAACCTCAAAAAAATAGATGTAAAAGTAGAATAAACGAAATGAGCCAAATGTGAGGAGCGGAGCGACGAGGATTTGGCTCATTTCGGCGGCTCACCACATCACCGCCAGATA
>JAZNTW010000087.1:0-5754 GCA_045591925.1 Oscillospiraceae bacterium | reverse complement strand
GTTGTCCCTTTCGCATTCGTACTCCACGCAGTGCGAGGGGAGAACCCCAAGAGGAAAGGGGGAAACTCGCTTCACTCGCATTCCCCCTTTCCCCTTAAGGTTTTCCCCTCGCGCTCCCCTTTCCTGATTCCCTTTCCCCCTTAATTGCAAAGCCGCAAAATAAACTGCTCGCCGCTGCACAGTAAAAGTAAATTCAACTAAGCAGAGGGGAGAGAGTTAAGAAAGAGAGCGCGCGACGATGGACTCCGTCCCTCGACCTAGCAAGTTTAAAAAAAACTTTATCAAAACTTTTATTTTGGGGCTTCGCATCCCATACCTGCGCTGGGGACGAGTCCCCATTTCCCCCTAATTGCAAATTCGCAAAATAAACAAAATAGGAATATTGTGCCTGATAGCTTCCAGTTGCTTCGATTTTGTAAATATGAAGCAAGTTTAAGAATTGGCAGTGCCCATTCCCATTGCAATTTCGCAGGAAATATGATATAATGACAAACAGAGTCGAATTTTGTCGAACAGAAACGGAGTGATATCATGGCAAAAAATCGGTTGATCATAGCAGTATCCATCGGAATCGTCATCTGTCTGGGGATGTTCTGCATCTCCGCGGTGCTCGGTATCGTCGCATATAAGCAGCGCAATACCATCCGCTCTCTGCGCAGTGCAATGGAACGTCAGGGCGAGGACCCGGACAAGATAGACCTCCCACCGAGAGTCTATGAGCCGGTTGAAGTCGATCGGTTCTACGACCGCGCCGGACAGAAAATCCTGCTCAGCGACAGCACCTTTGGTCAAATCTGGCTGCCGGTGCTTTCGGATGTCCCGCTCTCCACGCATCCTGTTGAAAACATGGTCGAAACGGATAACGGCAGAGTGCTTTCGTTTGACGCGGACGGCAACCTCAATGCACTGACCGGTATCGACATTTCCTCGCATAACACGGTCACCGACTGGGCTGCGCTGAAAGCGGACGGCATTGATTTTGTGATGCTGCGCGTCGGCTACCGCGGCTACGGCATCGAAACCGGTACGCTGAAAAAAGATACGCAGTTCCGTGCATATTACCGTGCCGCAAAGGAAGCCGGCTTGCTTGTCGGCGCATATTTCTTCTCACAGGCAATCACCATTGATGAAGCGATCGAGGAAGCTATCCTCACCGCACAGCAGCTTGAGGGCTGTGAGCTGGATTTTCCGGTTGCCTTTGACTGGGAGCTGATTTTCCACGACAACTCCGGCGCGCGTACCGACAATGTGCCGGTCGACGTGCTGACGGACTGTGTGCTTGCCTATTGTCAGAATCTGGAGTCCTTCGGCTACCGCACCATGGTTTACCAGAATAAGCGCACCTCGCTCTTTAAGCTCGATCTGCCGCGGCTGAACGGCATCCCGTTCTGGCTTGCGGAATACGGCGATGGCCCGACCTATATCTACGATTATGATATGTGGCAATATAGCTGCACGGGTACGGTTGCCGGCATCAGCGGTGAAGTGGACCTCAATCTCTGCTTCAAGGATTTCTCGAAAGAGGGCGACCCGTTGATTTGTCTGCCTGCACCGGATTATACCCCGAAATCCGAGTCGGACAGCAGTGCAGACGACAGCGCCGCGCCGGAGGATACAGAGGATACCGAGAACCCCGATGGCGCAGAGCCGGACACCGAGGAAGCGATTGCCGATGATACTGTCACCGATGAAGCAGCCGAACCGGATACCGCTGCCGAATAATCATATACACAAAAGACGCCTTTGATGTGATGTCAAAAGCGTCTTTTTTATTATCATTCCAATGCAATATCGAGCAGCAGCATATTCTCCTGCAAATTGATGACCAGCATACCGGAATCCGGCAGACCGGACGGCAATTCCACCGTATATTCGGAAAAATCAGCAGCATGATCGCTGACGGAAACCTGTAATTCCAGATTATGCTTGCCAATCTGCACCGCGATACAGCCATGGCGGAGCAATGCCGCCGCACGCAGCTTCAGGCAGTGCTTTCCGGCAAACGGCACGCCCGTATACACCGCAGTGCCGAACCATCCGTCCACGCGGAGCATATGCCGCCGCAAAGTACGGCAGTAGCCGATGGTCACACCATGCGCACTGTCAAACTGCTCTGCGTCAAACCGGCTGTTCCGAAGCGGAATCTGCGCCCCGTCAAGCACGGTCTCCGCACAAAGCGGCAGCGCATCCGAGGAACCGCCGGCATCGAAGCGATACCGTCCGCGCTCAGTGAGCATCTTCTGACTGTGCGGATCATAAATTTGCAGATTATACGCAGGAATCGCAACGGAAACCGTCCGGCGCTCCCCTGCCGCAAGGTGTACGCGCGCAAAGCCGCAGAGCTTTCGAATCGGACGGCAAACCGCGGAATCCGGCATCGAAACATATACCTGAACCACCTCGTCACCGTCAATTTCGGAGATGTTTTGCAGGGTAATTTCGGCAGTCAGACCGCCCTGTTCCGCATGGAGAATTTCCATTTTCTCATAGCGGAATGCCGAATAGGACAGCCCGTAGCCAAAGGGATACAGCGGCTTGCCCTGAAAATACAGATAGGTCATACCGGTAGTCCGGATGTCATAGTTTGCGATATCGGGCAAGTCATGCGCCGAGCGATACCATGTCAGCGGCAGCCGTCCGGCAGGATTATACGCACCGGATAATGCGTGTGCAACAGCCGTACCGAGCTGTGCGCCGCCGTGAGAGCTCCAGAGAATCGCCGGCAGAATTTTCTGCTGACGGTTGATCGCATAAGGATAGCTTGAAATCAGCATCAGCATCGTCTGCGGATTGCAGCGGTGCAGCCGTTCTGCCATATCAGGCTGAATATTCAGCGCAAGCGTTTTGCGGTCAAAGCACTCCTTTGCAGCCTGAACCGGATGATTGCCGGTGCAGTAGATCACAGTATCCGCATGGGCAGCAAGCTGCTCTGCACGCTCCGTGCCGCGGCTGATTCTCTGAATGCGGAATGTGCGCGATGGCAGCACGGCTGTCTGCTCCGTAAACCGAATCGCCCCTGCATCGTCTGCCTCCATCCGTTTCCGATGAAACAACGCTTCCAGAATCGTGCCATCCTCCGTATCATGCAGCCGGAATGTCTCATGCGTAAACCAGCCATATACGCTTCGCCCGTGCAGACAAAGCCTGCCGTCCTCCGAGGCGCGCAGATATTTCTGATGCGGAACCGAATAGAGATTCTGCCAGTTTTCGCCCCAATCCTGTAACAAAAACTGCGCTGTTTCGGTCACAGAATCCGCGTCAAAGGCACAGCTTCCATCGGGATGCACAGAGAGATATTTGCCGTTTGCAGCCTGTATCGCAACGATATCCCAAAGGCTGTCGAACGCAATTTCAGCCGTCGGAAATTCTGCACGAATGCCGTCCAGCACGGAAACCGCGTCGCGCGCATAGCCTGTGTACCAATCCATCAAATTTTCATCCGCAAGCGGCCCGCAGACAGCAATGCGCTTGGGACTTTGCAGCGGCAGCATCCCATTATTTTTGAGCAGAACAAGCTGTTCCTCGGCGGCACGCAGATTGACGGCTCTTGACGCGGCAGTGTCGATCCGGTCGGACGTGATGCTGTCGTAGGGGCAGTCGCTGCTGAGCTGACCGAGCCGCATCCGTGCATAGAGCATCCGCGTCAGCGACTTGTCAAGCTCATCCTCCGTCAGCAGCCCCGACCGCAGCGCCTGCTCTGCTGCAAGCCGCACCAAGCCCTCGTCGTCCGTCATAATATCACAGCCGGCGCGCACCGATTCTGCATAAACATCGGAATGCGATGCGCCGTAGTGGTGGTACAGCAAGGTCTGACCGAAATCCGCACCGTCCGTCACCGCAAACCACAGTCCCCATTGCTCTTTGAGAATGCGGTTCAAATCCGGATTGCAGAGTGCCGGAACGCCATTGATCTCATTATACGCCGTCATGACGCTCCTTGCGCCGCCATAGCGAATCGCCGGCATAAATGCAGCATAATAATATTCATATTTCAGGCGCGGCGGCAGATACGAATTGCCGTTGACGCGCTGTTCCTCGCAATTATTCGCACAAAAATGCTTGAGCGTCGGCAAGACCTTGAGATAGACCGGATGCTCGCCTGCCATACCGGCAGTCAGTGCCGCAGACAGCTCGCCGGTCAGGAACGGGTCTTCGCCATACGCCTCCTCGGTTCTGCCCCAGCGCGGGTCACGCACCATATCGACCGTCGGGCCCCAGACGCAGAGCGCGGCATTTTGATTCTGAGGATTATCATTATAATATGCACGGCATTCGGTTCCGGCAATGTCACCGAGCTGCCGCATCAAATCACGGTCAAAGGCTGCGGCAAGTCCGATCGGCTGCGGAAATACGGTGGAGTACGCCTCCGGCTTTCGTCCGACATAGCCTCTTGCGACCTCTGTGCCGATAAAAAATTCACGCAGCCCGAAGCGTTCAACGGCTGCCTGATGCGTTGTCAGCAGACCGAGCTTTTCTTCTGTTGTCATCTGCTGAATAAGCTCTGCGGCGCGTGCAAGGCTGATCTCCGCTTGCGTCATAATATCCCCCCATTCCAATTCATATGATCATTATACAGGACAATTTTTATTTATAGGCAATACCGCACAGAGTTGGTGGTGCAGAGGTGCATGGAATGTCTGCCAAGCCGTAAGGCGGGCTTTGTGCGGTGTTGCCATATGGGCATTGCAAGTGCAGTGTCCCTGTTTTTTGTATTTATATTTGATTTCGCGCTTCGCGCGACGAAGGGGCTGCGCCCCCTCGACCCCCAGATGTGCTGCACTCGCATTCCACCATTCCCCTAAAGAAAATATAAGTCAGCAGAGGGGAGACCGGAGCGCGCGACGATTCCCCTCTCTCTTGGGTTGTCCCTTTCGCATTCGTACTCCGCGCAGGGCGCGGTGCGAGGGGAGAACCCCAAGAGGAAAGGGGGAAACTCGCTGCACTCGCATTCCCCCATTCCCCTTAAGGTTTTCCCCTCGTGCTCCCCTTTCCTGATTCCCTTTCCCCCTTAATTGCAAAGCCGCTAAATATACTGCTCTCCGCTGTGCAGTAAAAGTAAATTCAACTCAGCAGAGGGGAGAGAGTTAGGAAAGAGAGAGCGCGAGAGGGAAAACCTAAGAGAGAGGGGAGACCGGAGCGCAGCGACGATTCCCCTCTTTCTTGGGTTGTCCCTCTCGCATTCGTACTCCGCGCAGGGCGAGGGGAGACCCCAAGAGGCAAGGAGGAAACTCGCTGATCTCGCATTTCCCCTAAATGCAAATTCGCGAAATAAACTACTCTCCGCTGCGCAGTAAAAGTAAATTCAACTCAGCAGAGGGGAGAGAGTTAGGAAAGAGAGCGCGCGAGAGGGAAAACCTAAGAGAGAGGGGAGACCGGAGCGCAGCGACGATTCCCCTCTTTCTTGGGTTGTCCCTCTCGCATTCGTGCCCCGCGCAGATGTGCAGGGCGAGGGGAGAACCCAAAGAAGAAAGGAGAAAACTCGCTGATCTCGCATTCCCCCTTTCCTGATTCCCTTTCCCCCTTAATTGCAAAGCCGCGAAATAAACTGCTTTCCGCTGCACAGTAAAAGTAAATTCAACTAAGCAGAGGGGAGAGAGTCAGGAAAGAGAGAGCGCGAGAGGGAAAACCTAAGAGAGAGGGGAGACCGGAGCGCAGCGACGACTCCCCTCTTTCTTGGGTTGTCCCTCTCGCATTCGTACTCCGCGCAGTACGAGGGGAGAACCCCAAGAGGAAAGGGGGAAACTCGCTGCATTC
>JAZNTW010000086.1:0-3040 GCA_045591925.1 Oscillospiraceae bacterium | reverse complement strand
TGCGCGGTATTGCCTTAGATTTATAGTAAATCTAGTAAACCCAGTAAACCCGGTAAACCCGGTAAACTCAGTAAACCCAGTAAACCGCAAAGCCGGAGCTTGCAAGCAGCAGGCTCCGGTCTCCCCTCGCACTGCGCATCTCCGAAGAGCATGAATGCGAAAGGGAAAACCAAAGAACGTGGGGAATCGTCGCGCTCCGGTCTTCCCTCTGCTGACTTGAATTTTCTTTAGGGAAAGTGGGAATGCGAGTGCAGCACATCTGGGGGGCGGGGGGGCGCAGCCCCTTCGTCGCGCGAAGCGCGAAATCAAATATCCTGAAAAAAATTCCCCAAGGGCTATATTGCCACCTTGCAGCAAGAGAAACTGTCCCCTTTTTTCCTGTGCATAAAAAAATCCTGCTGAGATTTTGTTCGTATTTATGTGAAAAATGACAAATCTATTACAAATACATGATGAATCGTCCAAAATGCACAAAGCTCAAATTCCACGTATATACGTCATTTTCACGTACTAATATGACCCGCGCGCAGCAGCGTAACCATGACTTTTTTGAGAATTTGATAAAAAAACGGTAAAAACGCTTTACTTTTTTCATATTTTGCGATATAATAATAATATATCATCAAATATTGCTGTATGACCACTGATCTTGCAAGTCTGTGAAAAGGAGGGAACGGATATGATTAAGCATCTGAATGATAACTATGAAACCGTGGAATACGCCGATAAACGATTTGTCATGCTCTACGACAATGTCGAAACGGAATTTTATCCAACGCATTGGCATCATGCCATCGAAATCATCATGCCAATCGAAAACAGCTTTACTGTCGAGACCGGCGGCAAAGAATTCTGCCTGAATGAGCGAGAAATCCTCATCATTCCTGCCGGTGAGCTGCATACGCTCCCAGCCCAGCCCGGCAGACGCATCATTTTTCAGTGCAATCAGGATGTCCTGCAAAATAATCTCGCGCTTATGCCCATCATGACCGTGTTCAATGCACCGCTGCATCTCACGCCCGATACCGACCGCGATCTCTATCTGCGTGCGAAAAAAGCCATGCTCGATATCTACTCCGATTACTACGAGGATTCCGAAATCACGGATGTCAAAATCTATCTGAATCTCGTCAATATGCTCGTGGCAATCCGCGAATTTCAGCTCAATCAGGCGCGTGAAAGTCTCGCCTGTGCCAAGGACAAGATGGTGCAGTACAACGAGAAATTCCAGCAGGTGCTCAAATTTATTGACCAAAATTATATGTACGACATCTCGCTCGATACCCTTGCGGAGATCGCCGGCTACAGCAAATTCCATTTTTCACGTATCTTCAAGCAATTCAACTCCATGTCCTATTTGCAGTACATCAACCTGCGCCGGACGCGTGCTGCCGAAACCCTCCTGCTTGACCCGACCATCCCCATCACCGAGGTTGCGATGCAGGCAGGCTTCACCAGTCTCTCTACCTTCAACCGCATTTTCAAGGAGATCAAGCACTGCACGCCCTCCAGCTACCAGCGCTTCTACTGCTCTGCCGGCAAAGCCCCCATGCAGACAGTTCCGGTCAATCTCTGAATATACAAATATACAAAAAGGCTGCATATTCAAAGCGAATATGCAGCCTCTTATTATGAATTGAAATTACTTCAACTCGATGGTTGCGCCAGCGTCTTCGAGCTTCTTCTTCAGATCCTCAGCCTCTGCCTTAGCAACAGCCTCTTTCAGAGTGCCCAGACCCTCAACAGCAGCCTTTGCCTCTTTCAGGCCAAGACCCAGAACGTCCTTAACAGCCTTGATAACGTTCATCTTGTTGTCGCCAAAGGACTTGAGAACGATGTCGAACTCGGTCTTTTCTGCCTCAGCAGATGCGCCTGCGCCTGCTGCCGGACCTGCTGCTGCAACAACAGCGGTAACGCCAAACTCTTCCTGGATTGCCTCGACCAGCTCAGCCAGCTCGAGAACGGAGAGTGCCTTGATATCTTCGATAAACTTCATTGTCTTTTCGGAAGCCATGATAATTCTCCTTTTCAAAAATTAAAATAATTTGGGTTTCAGGCTGCCTTACAATCAGGCTGCCTCTTCGTTCTTCTTGTCCACAAGAGCCTGCAATGTTGCAGCGAGCTTCTGCATCGGACCCTGCAGGGAACCGACGAGCTGTGCGAGCAATACATCTCTGGACGGGATCTTGGAGAGCTTCTTAACGTTTTCTGCGTCATAGAACTCACCATCAACGAAACCAGCCTTCAGGCTGAACTTTCCGTTGGACTTCTCAGCGAATTCGCCGAGGATTCGAGCTGCTGCAGTCTGATCGTTTTCGCAGATCGCGATTGCGGTTGTACCTTCGAGAACGCTGTCAAACTGCTCGTAGCCGATGTTGTGCATAGCAAGGCGGATCAGAGTGTTCTTCTGAACTGCGTAGCTGACGCCTGCCTCACGAAGCTCTTTACGGAGCTTGGTATCCTCCTCAACGGTGATACCCTTGTAGTCGACGAGTACACAAGCTGCTGCATTCTTGAGCTGCTCGGTCAGTGCGCTGACTTTGTCCTGCTTTGCCTGCAAAACCTTTTCACTTGGCATATGTTTCACCTCCGACTTTGTAATCGGCTGAATAAAAAGCGATCGGAGGCATAAAAAAGCCTCTCCCGAAGCATCGGAGAGGCGGAGTTCACGTAATACGGGAACGACCGGCACTCCTCGGCTGGACTTCCGCACATTGCTGTGCTGCCAACTGTCTATGGAATACGGGATTCACTGTTCATTCAAGCTTTATTATTATATCACATCAGATTTCATTTGTCAAGTGTTTTTTTATATTTTTTTCATGGATGGGGTGCGCGGGCAGTCTTGCAGGTTTTTTATAAGAATATTTGATTTCGCGCTTCGCGCGACGAAGGGGCTGGGCATGCTATAATATCAAGTGCAACAAAAAAAGATTGACTTCATCTCTTCCAAGGTGTAAAATGAATGTACCACCAAAACATTAACACGGAGGAAGAAAGATGAAGCCATATACTCATTTTACACTAGAAGAACGGATTT
>JAZNTW010000085.1:0-54575 GCA_045591925.1 Oscillospiraceae bacterium | reverse complement strand
GCAAAACATCTCTTTCTCTCGTTACTCAGGCTCAGTACGGGCGTATCAGCAAGAAAAAACTCATGTTTAAAGCTGCCCTTGACCCTTCTGTCCTCCTCGATATCCTTTTCTTTCCTAAAAAGTAAATGCTGTTGCCGTGTACATCTATCACTCGTGTCTTGACTTTTCGCGCAATAGTATGGTATAATAGATTGTTTAGGATCGTACAGCGCGGTCAAATTCTTAGAAAGAAGTGTATTTGCATGACCAAGATTACCATTTTCTCCGGCTTTCTGGGAGCCGGTAAAACAACGCTCATTAAAAAACTCATTCAGGACGGCTTCAAGGGCGAAAAGCTCGTGCTGATTGAAAACGAATTCGGTCAGATCGGCATTGACGGCGGCTTTCTCAAGGAAGCAGGCATCCAGATCAACGAGATGAACTCCGGCTGCATTTGCTGTTCCTTGGTTGGCGATTTCGGCAATGCGCTGATGCAGGTGCTTGAAACTTATCAGCCGGATCGCATCTTGATCGAACCATCCGGTGTCGGCAAGCTCAGTGACGTCATCAGTGCCGTGCAGAATCTGCATATGGAAGATGTCGTGCTGGACGGCTTCACCACGGTTGTGGATGCGAAAAAATGCAAGATGTATCAAAAGAACTTCGGTGAATTTTTCAACAACCAGATCACCTACGCTAGCTGCCTGATTCTCAGCCACTCCGCAGGAATGTCCGAATCGCAGCTTCAGGATGTGGTTGCGCGCCTGCGCGAATTCAACAAAACAGCGCCGATTGTCACGACCGATTGGGATATGCTCACCGGTGCGCAGTTGATTTCCGCCATGACGCAGAAGCATACGCTGGATAATGAGCTGAAAACACTTCTGGACGAGACTTCTGCGCATCACCATCACCACGATGACGACTGCGACTGTGGCTGCCATGACCATGCGCATCACCATCACCACGATGACGACTGCGACTGTGGCTGTCACGACCACACGCATCACCATCACCACGATGACGATTGCGACTGCGGCTGCCATGACCACGCGCATCACCATCACCACGATGACGACTGCGGCTGTCACGACCACGCGCATCACCATCACCACGATGACGACTGCGACTGCGGCTGCCATGACCACGCGCATCACCATCACCACGATGACGACTGCGACTGCGGCTGTCATGACCACGACCATCACCACCATCACCACCACGCCGACGAGGTATTCACAAGCTGGGGCATCGAGACACCGAAAACCTACACGATCAGCGCGATCACCGCAGCACTGGAAGCGCTTTCCGATGAGGAACAATTCGGTATGGTTCTGCGTGCAAAGGGCATTGTTGAGGGTGAAAACGGTCAGTGGATTCACTTTGATTATGTTCCCGGCACACCGGATGTCCGTACCGGCAGCGCGGAAACCACCGGTAGACTTTGCGTGATCGGCGCAAAGCTCAATGAAAATAATATCGCAAAGCTGTTCTGTGCAGAGTAAGGAGGACAAAATGCCGAACAATCAGGAGGAATTTATTCCCGTATATCTGTTTCTGGGATTTCTGGAATCCGGCAAAACGCTGTTCATTCAGGAAGCGCTGGAGGACGACCATTTCATCAACGATGAGCGCACCCTGCTGCTTGTCTGCGAGGAGGGCATGGAGGAATATGACACCTCCAGATTCGAGGAGCTGCAAATCACCATGCGAACCATCGAGGATATCAGCGAGCTGACCGCCGAAAACCTCGAACGGATGGCAAAGGAATGCGGCGCGCAGCGCGTCATGCTCGAATATAACGGAATGTGGCAGATTCAGGCGCTCTTTGACAATATGCCCGATGACTGGGCGATTTATCAGGCGGTGCTGATCGCAGACGCAACGACCTTTATGCAGTATAATGCGAATATGCGCAGCCTTGTGGTTGATAAGCTGAATATGTGCGAGCTGGTCTATTTCAATCGCTTCACGAAAGACCTCGATCCGCAGGGCTACCACCAGATTGTACGCGGTGTCACACGGCGCGCCGATATTTATTATGAATATCCGGACGGCGAGACGGTCTTTGACGATATCGAGGACCCGCTGCCCTTTGACGTCAATGCAAAAACCATCGTCATTGAGGATCGGGATTTCGCACTCTTTTACCGTGATTTGATGGAGGATGCGAAGAAATACGAGAAGAAAACGGTCAAATTCAAGGGTCTTGCCGTGAAAAATTCGTCGTTCCCACAGAATATTTTCGCAATCGGCAGACATATCATGACCTGCTGCATTGATGATATTCAGTATAGCTGGATTGCCGCGCAGTATGGCAGAAAATTTGAACCGCATAAGGAGCACTGGGTCAATGTTACCGGTGCAATCGAGGTGCGCTTTAACCAGATGGAGGGCGTGTTTGTCCCGATGCTGCATATCACAAAGCTGACAGATGCCGAACCCCCAGAACAGCCTGTCGCTACTTTCTATTGATCCCCCACAACCGGAGCCTTCGCGCTCCGGTTTTTGTATAGAAGTATCGCTTCGCGATGATTGATAATGGGGGTACTGCGCACGCGCCGCAGTGAGTTTGTACAGCAAACTCACCCCAAACCCTGCGCTGGGGATATTATCCCCAGACCCCATGTTTATGATAGAGGGGGCGTAATTGCGCGAATTCAGCATAAAAATAAAAGTTTTGATGCTTTTGGTTTGCTTTCCCTTTTACGCAAGTATAACACGAAATCGGTTGGGAGAATTGAAAATATTCCCTCATTTCGCTGCTTGTGAGTCAAAATGGAGCCGGGCACTGCCCGGTCGGAGAAACCGCATTTCCCGCAAGTGACAAAATTGTAATTTAAAAGTCACGCAAAAGAGAGATTTCTATGTTATAATAGAGACAGAAACAAACAGGAGGTACTCCCATGGAATTTTTAACGATTGAACATCTCAGCAAAGTATACGGCAAGGGTGAAACACAGGTCAATGCACTGGACGATGTGAGCTTTACGGTTCCGAAAGGACAGATGACAGCAGTTATCGGGCCATCGGGTTCCGGAAAATCCACGCTTCTGCACATCCTCGGCGGCGTAGACAAGCCCACATCCGGCAAGGTCTACCTCGACGGTCAGGACGTCTATCAGCAGAATAGCAAGAATCTTGCAATTTTCCGTCGGCGGCAGGTCGGCTTGATTTATCAGTTTTACAATCTGATTCCGGTGCTTTCGGCAGAGGAAAACATCACGCTGCCGCAGATCATGGACGGCAGAAAGCCCGATAAAAATCGCCTTGATGAGATGTTGGAGCTTTTGCAGCTCAAGGAACGCAGAGCGCATCTGCCCTCACAGCTTTCGGGTGGTCAGCAGCAGCGCGTCTCCATCGGCAGAGCAATGTTCACAGAGCCATCCGTGATTCTTGCAGATGAGCCGACCGGTAACCTCGACAGCAAAAATTCTGCCGAAATTATCGCACTGCTCCGGAAGTCTAACCGCGACTTCAAGCAGACCATGATCATCATTACGCACGATGAAAATATTGCGCTGCAATGTGACCGCGTGATTACGCTTGCGGATGGCAAAATCGCGCGTGACGTGATGACCGGACAGTAAGGCGGTGATCACATGAAGTTTGAAAGTCTGCTGGCGCGGCGGTATATCCTCTCGCAGAAACGGCATACGCTCCTGACCATCAGCAGCATTACGATTGCGATTGCGGTCATTGTTATCATCTTCTCGATGTTCACGACCATATTCGGCATCGTGCGCGATGTCGTCTACGATCAAGCACCGTATCATGTGATGTTTTACGATGTCACAAGGGAGCAGGCTGCCCAGATGCGCCATATGAATCAGGTCGGCAGCGCGGTCATCAAGGAAAATCCCGGCGGCGGCAATTCCGTACAGGTTCAGCTTGTATTCGACACCTATATTGACGATGAAACAGCGTTTGTGCAGAAAATGATTGATAATCTGCGTCTCAAAAACGCCTCGTTTTCTCCGAACTTAGCCCCGATCGGCTTTGAATTCAATCATCATCTTATGATGCTGGATCAGGTCAATCTCACGGGCAGATATGAGACTGCTGTGAGCTTTGCGGTTTTATTTATCTGGGTCATTTTCCTTGCGCTCGCACTGCGCCTTGTCATTGATACGGCGTTTGAGATTTCGTCCAAGGAGCGCGAACGGCAGTTCGGCGTATTGCAGTCCATCGGCGCGACCAGCAAGCAAATTGTCCGCATCCTGACCATGGAGGGCATGATCCTTTCGGGCGTTGGCGTACCGCTAGGCGTTGGGCTTGGCTTGCTGCTGACCTTTGCAATTTACAAAGCCATCCTTGCAACAGGCGTTGCGGAAGCGATACTGCCTGTGGCGAAGGTCGAGCAGCTTGTGCATCTGCATATTCATCCGCTGTTCACGCTGCTTGCGGCAGTGGTAGGCGTTGCGTGGGTGTTCTTCTCTGCCTACGGAACCGGTATGCGCATCATCAAAATGTCACCGATTCAGGCGATCACCGCGCGCGTCAATACAGTCAAAAGGGTTCCGAGATTTACCATCATGTCGCTGCTCTTTGGCTGGAAGGGCAAGGTCGCATCGCGAAATGTACGCCGCAACCGCAAGCGCTTTGTGATTACGGTGCTGTCCCTGACGCTCTCCCTGACGCTGTTTGCAACGGCTTCCTCCTCGCTCGTTCTGGTGGAATCAGTGATTCAAGACATCACATTGAGTATTGATGAATTCGGAAATGTCATAATGGCGGATTTCATGATGATGACGACTTTAGAGTCGGATACGCTTGTGCAGAAACCGACAGCGTATTATGAATGTATCAAGATGCTGGAGGATTCGGGTCATTTTAAGAATTTTGATCATACGGTGATGCGCAACGGTTTTCTCCCCGGCGAGAATGAAAAGGACAAACGCAATAGGCACGTTCATATCTACTATGTGACACGTTTTAGCTATGACAAAATTTTCAAGCAGAAGCCGGAAGTCAGCTATGACGAATTGACAGCACTTGGCGGCGCGATTCTGCTCAATGCAGAGAGTGGGGGCTTTTCTCCGGATATCGAGAAGCTCACGCTCAATATCGAACGCACACAGGAAATCAGCAAGGAAGAATATTTGAAGCGTTATCGGGCAGGCGAAAAGCAAAAACTCAAGGATGAACCGGATTTCCGGATTCCCACGGACAGCCCCAGCTTGGCGATTGAATATCAGAGCAACGCATTCAGCATTCGTCCGGAGAACGGTGAGTCGTATGCGTTGGAGAACCTAGATGGCGCGGTTGTCTATGAGGAAGTTGAAGAAACCGCCGAATTTCAGATTGCCGGTACGCATCAGATAAACGAAACCGGCATTGCACCGATGATTCTGCTTCTGACGGATGATACATGGCGCAATGGTGACTGGGAGAAATTCGGCACAATCGCAAACCAATGGTACAATGACGTACGGATCAACTGCGAACTGGTCTCGGAGGAGCATTATGAGGATGCAAAGAAGTTTTTGACCGAGCATAAGGAGATTTTCAATTACGGGCTGACGGATGCCCCCTATGAAGGCACGATTGATATGTTTGGGGAATCGCAGAAAGCGCGCACGATTTTCTCGGCAATACATATCGGAATCATGTTCTTGGTGGTGCTGCTGGCGTTGATTGCGCTGGTCAATATGGCGAATATCATCTCAACGGGCATCATCAACCGCAAGCGAGAGCTTGCCTCGATGCAGTGTGTCGGCATGACGCGCGGACAGATGTATCATTTGACGGTGATCGAGTGCTTGCAGTTCACGCTCTGGGCGGCAGTTGCCGCGACGGTGCTTTGCATTTTGCTTGGAATTGGCACATCCGGCATGATTCAAACGATGGGACTTTCGATGGCTGATGACACGGGGTTTTCGGGCGAAAAAGAATATTTCAAGCTGATTCTCGGCATGATCGCAAAGATTTGGATTTCAAGTGGATTTGCGTTTCTTTGCGCACTGGTATCCTCGATGCTGCCGCTGCACTTCATGCAAAAGGAAGAGCTGGTCGAGCAGATTCGTACTGTGGAATAAGAATAAATTGCAGCAACAAAGCCGCATCAGACCTGTTATCATGCAGGCTGATGCGGCTTTTTTTTGATTTCGCGCTTTGCGCGACGAGGGGGCGCAGCCCCCTCGACCCCCAAAAGACTTTAGATACAGGGCTTGCCATTTACGCAATTACGTTCAATATCATATAAACATGGGGTCTGGGGACTCGTCCTCAGCGAGGGTTTAGGGCTCGCAGCCCCATTATAAATCCGTCGGAGACGCATCTATCGCGTGGAGGAGGGCATCGTGGTCATTGGGCAGACTGCCGTCAATCACAGCCTCCAGCAGCCGATTCAGCGTATCCCCGATCGCCTTTCCCTGCGGAATCCCTGCCGCAAGCAAATCCCCACCGCTCACAGCAAGCTGTTTGAGACTCATACACGTATCCGCTGCGCACAAATCCTCCAGCATTTTCAGCAGCCGGTCTGCTTCCTCGACCCGTTCGGCACGGTGACAGGCAGCCTGCGCCGAAACATCCGCCCGATGCAGCAGCAGCAGCTCCCTTGCCGCGTCCTCGCCAATCTGCCGCACAATGCGCTTGAGCTGCTTTTCGGTTCCGTTCATCACAAGGTCGTGCTTTTCCACAAGCAGCAGCACACGATCAAGCCGTTTCCGGTCGCATTTCATCGCATGAAGCGCGCGCCTTGCAATTTCCTTGGAGATCGCAGCATGACCGTAAAAATGACCGCCGCGCTCGTCCTTTGTAAAGGTATGGGGCTTGCCGGTGTCGTGAAGCAGTGCCGCCCAGCGCAGAATCGGTTCAGCCGGACAAGCCGAAACCGCTTTCAGCGTGTGCACATAAACATCATAATCATGGTGCGGATTCTGCTGATCAAAGCCGTGCATCGGCGCAAGCTCCGGCAGCACCGTGAACAGCACATCCGCAAACTCCGTCAGCACACGCTCCGCACCAACGCCGCAAAGCAGCTTTGTCAGCTCGACATCAATGCGCTCGGCAGAAATATGATGGAGCAGCGTTTGCTGTGCGTGGACGGCGTTTGCAGTATCTTCGTCGATTACAAAATCGAGCACCGAGGCAAACCGCATCGCGCGCAGAATCCGCAGACCATCCTCGTTGAAACGGTCATGCGGACTGCCGACACAGCGGATGATGTTCGCCTGTAGATCCGCAGCGCCCTGATAGGGGTCAATCAGACCGCGTTCGGGGTGATACGCCATGGCGTTGACGGTGAAATCGCGGCGTGCAAGGTCAGCGTTCAACGAATCGGTGAACGTAACGGACTCCGGGCGGCGGTGGTCGGCATAGTCGCCGTCAATGCGATAGGTCGTGATTTCGATTGGCATATGGTCAATGACAACCGTGACCGTGCCGTGCTGCAAGCCGGTTTCAATCACATGAAAATTACGAAAACACGTGCAAATCTGGTCTGGCTTTGCATTGGTGGTGCAATCCCAGTCGTGCGGCTCTGCACCGCGCAGGGCGTCGCGCACACAACCTCCCACAATAAATGCCTCAAAGCCTGCATGACAAAGCGTGTCGAGCGCGGTTTGCACCGGTGCAGGCGGTGTAATATGTAAATTTGCCAATTTGGTTCCTTTCTCTTTGGGTTACCGCGTAATCTGAAGCCCGTGCTGAATCGAATACTGGTCAACCGCGGAGCAGTAGCACTGATATGCCTGATACAGCCGCACATTTTCATCGGGATTCACAGTCGGGTCAACCATCGCGCGTTTACGTCCCTCCGCATAGCCTCTTGCGGCTTCGGTCAACGTGATGCGCTTGCCGGAGGTCAAATGAAAATCAAGCTGTGCCATCAGCTTATGCCGCCGCCATCGTTTCGCATAAAAATACTGTCCGAGGGGATTTGCGTGATGACGATTATGCTTGCTGTAGTCGTATTCGTCATGAGAATAGGAGACATCCATTATCTCTGTAAAATGGACTTTCTTGCGGCGCAAAAAGAGCCGGATATCAACAAAATCGCTCCCGACGATGATATTTGCACCATAGAAAAAATCAATCAAATACAGAATAATTGAGATGATCTCAACTGCTGCGCAGAAAATGAATGCACCCATGAAAAAATAGACAGCCCCCAGACTATCGGTGATGGCAATGCCGAATGTGACATAGAATAGCAATATCATTGTCATTACAATCGCCGGAAACACCATCATGAAAAAGAAAATCGGGCTTTGATGTCTGATATGAAACTTCATGTCAACACCTCTTATCATCGGAAAATTGCAGGTCAACAGAATGCCCGTCCGAGGGGCAGATTGTCTCCGGGAAAATCTCCTGCGCAAGCGGCAGAAACTCTGCCGGATTTGGCAGGGAGGGGGAATAATGGGTCAGCCAGAGCCGCCGCGCACCGGCATCTCTTGCGATTTCAGCCGCCTCGGTGAACATCATATGCTTGGTTTCGAGCGCCTTATCGAGCTTATCCGGCTCACCGTACATCCCCTCCAGAATCAGCAGGTCTGTGTCATCGGCATATTTCAGGATATTCGGAACAGGGCGCGTGTCGGTGCAGTAGGTCACGCTCAGACCGCGCCGCGGCGCACCAAGCACCTGCGACTGCGAGTAGGTCACGCCGTTCATTTCGACGGTCTCCTGTTTTTGGAGGAGTCCCCAAGCCTGCATCGGGATACCGGCAGCCCTTGCGCGTTCGGGGTCAAATTTTCCGACGCGCGGCAGATAGAGCCGGAAGCCGTAGCAGGGGAGCGTGTGCGAAACGGCAAACGCCGTGATTTCGAGTCCTGCGAATTGGAGCGTTTGCACAGGCTCTGTCAGCTCGGTGTATTGGAGCTCAAAGGGCAGCTCCGGCGCAATCACGCGCAAGCCCTCGACCGTCCGCTGTAAGCCGCGCGGTCCGCAGAGCATCAACGGCTCGGTGCGACCCTCCAAGCCCATCGAGAGCAGCAGTCCCGGCAAGCCGCTGATATGGTCGGCGTGATAATGGGTAAACAGCAGCAGATCGAGCTTTTGTACGGAACGGCCGGCGCATTTCAGCGCGATCTGCGTTCCCTCGCCGCAGTCGATCAGAACGCCGCGACCCTCGTTGCGGATGAGACAGCTTGTGAGCCATCGGTGTTTCATCGGCATGGTACCGCCCGTGCCGAGCAATGCAATATCTAACACGTTGATTCTCCTTATCGAATCAGGTTTTCTGTGAATTTGTACCGGTCATTTCGTCCGGACAGGCAACATAGAGGTCGATGTCGATCTCGGTGCCGGTCTCCATGCAGAAGCGCATCACCGCCGGCGACGGTGCAAGCATCGGGGTCGGCTCGTCATAGCGCACCAGCGGAACCACCTCCAAGGTGAGCGATGCGTCATAGGTGAGCTTGATTTTGCGAAGCAGATCGGCTTTGGTCAGCAGGTCATCAATGGTCTGCATCATCTGATTAGCGGTATCGAGCCGACGGCTTTTGACCGTGCCGTACCGCCATGTCGCGTAATCATACGGAACGCCGTTCGGGCGAACATCACCGATGCGCTGCACGCTCTCCGGAACAAGCCGCAGATATTTTGTGATATCATCCGGATCAAAATTGCCGGCGATCCGGAAATAGGTCATGCACTGTGTTTCCTCGGTGTGATAATATACGCGCTGTAATTCCATACCCTCCGGTAATTCAGCCATCCGGTTACCCTCCGATCAATTCGCGGATTTCCTGCTCTGCGGCACGAATTTCCGCTTCAAGTTCTCTTGCTGAGATTCGCATTGCACCGTTTCCGAGAATGATGAGCTGTTCGAGCGCATCCGAGGTCGCAACGCGAACGCGGTTATTTTTGAGAAGCTGCTTGGAAACGCGTTCGATATAGGTATCGGCGGTTTCCGCTTCCTTTGTATAGACAACGCTGACGCCGCCGTGCTGTTCGATTTCGGTGCCGTGACCCTTGATTCTGTATGCGTCGAATACGAGTATCACCTCGCATTTTCGATATCCCTGAAAATTTTGCAGCAGATTCAGGAGTCGGTCACGCGCAAATTCCAGACGGTCCTTTGCAAGCGCTTTCAGTGAATCCCACGCAAAAATGATATTGTAGCCATCCACGAGCAGATATTCCTTTTCGGGCGGCGGCGGGATTTTCACACTGCCCTCAATCAGCTCTGCGGTTTTGTTGCGGCGCATGGTTTTTGGCTTATCTCGGTTGATTTTGCCATATGTGCGCTCATAAATTTCCATCAGCTCATCGTCGCCGGCAGTGGGATATGTGCTGATTTTCGGCTGCGGCGCAACGGGGATCTCCTCCGCAAAATCGTAGCGATGGGGGAGGACAGCCGGCAGGTGCATATACATCGGCACCTCCTGCCATCCGACCAGAAAGCCTGCGCCATGTGAACAAAAGACCGAATCTGCGCTGTTTTCGAGGTCGCTGTCCGCATCGTAGCCGATCTGCCCGATGACTTCTTCGGGATTATGGCAAACCCGGTAGCCGGAAAACGTGAGGGAGAGCGTGCCTCTGCCCTTGGTGTAGCTGAGCACCTCCGCAGCGTAGTCGTTGAAGGTCGCAACCGGTGCGCTGCCGGTCAGAACGGCGGTTTCACCGAGGATTTCGGGCGGGTCGAACTGTCCGGCACGCTGCTGCACATCGGTCATCGCACGCCCGACGCATTCCGACGGCAGTTCGAGCGTAAAATCGTAATAGGGTTCGAGCAGCACGCTGTCTGCCGAGCGTAGACCCTGCCGCACGGCGCGGTAGGTTGCCTGTCGGAAATCGCCGCCCTCGGTGTGTTTGAGGTGCGATCTGCCGCTGACGAGCGTGAGCTTCATATCGGTGATCGGGCTGCCGGTGAGCGCGCCGATATGTGTTTTTTCTTGTAGATGCGTGACAATCAATCTCTGCCAATTTCGATCGAGCACATCCTCGGAGCAGCGTGTGCCGAATTGCAGACCGCTTCCCTGTGGCAGCGGTTCGAGCAAAAGATGCACCTCGGCATAGTGGCGAAGCGGCTCATAGTGTCCGACGCCCTCAACCGGTTCCGCAATCGTTTCCCGATAGGTCACCGCGCCGCTGTCAAAGCGAACGTCATAGCCGAAGCGTGCGGCAATCAGATTTGTCAGCACTTCAAGCTGCACCACGCCCATCAGATGCACATAAATAGTACGGCTGCGCGCATCCCATTCGACATGGAGCTGGGGGTCCTCCGCTTCGAGCGTCTGGAAATGGTTCATTGCCTCTTGCGGCAAAATCTGTTCGGGCAGCAGCACGCGATAGCGCATAACGGGCGACATCAGCGCTTCTGCCGAATCGGTACAGCAGCCGAGTCCGCAGCCTGCATATGCCGCAGAAAGTCCCGTGACAGCACAAACTGCGCCTGCCTCGGCTTCCTCTGCGGAGATATATTTTGCACCGGAATAAAAGCGAATGCCGGTGATTTTTTCGGTATAATCGGTATGGTCTGCGCCGTGGTAGCGGATTTCGTCACGATTGTGCAGCGTACCGCCGCGCAGCTTGAGATAGGTGAGGCGATTGCCCTTTGCATCCGTGGAAATTTTGAACACCTGCGCACCGAATTCCGGGGTGCGGGGCGGCTCCTGCAAATAGTCGGAGAGCAGCTGCAAGAGCGTGTCGATGCCCTTCGTATGTCGCGCAGCACCAAAGCATACCGGGAAAATCCGGCGCGCCGCAATCGCGTCACGAAGCATCTCCTGCGGCAGCGTATCCGTATCAAAATAGACGGTCATCAATTCCTCGGTCGCTGCTGCGGAATGCTCGCAGACATCAGCATAATCGGTATCAAACTGCACGCAGTTCGGCGACAGTCTGCCCTGTAATTCCTGAACCAGCGCAGTTTCGGTGCGGTCGGCAAGGTCCATCTTGTTGACGAACAGGATGACCGGAACGCCGTATTGTTCGAGCAATTTCCAGAGCGTCCGCGTGTGGCTCTGCACGCCGTCCGTGCCGCTGATGACGAGGATCGCGTAATCGAGCACCTGCATGGTTCGCTCGGTCTCCGCAGAAAAATCAACGTGACCGGGCGTATCGAGCAGCGTGATCACCGTATCATCGAGCGTCAGGGACGCCTGATGTGCAAAGACGGTAATGCCGCGGCTGCGTTCGATGTCATTGGTATCGAGCCACGAGTCGCCGTGATCGACTCTGCCGCGCTTGCGGATTTCGCCGGTCTTGAACAGCATCGCTTCTGCGAGCGTGGTTTTTCCGGCGTCCACATGCGCCATAATGCCGACGGTCAGTTGTTTCATTTTGTTCACCTCAATTCGGGGGATTTGCCCCGATCATTTTAGCAGATTTTCCTCGGCGGCGCGGCGAATCAGCTCCATTGCCAAGTCTCCGAGCACATCCGAACCATTGTAAACCGGCTGCATCCGCTGTGTCACCTGACTGCGCGTGGTGCCGTGTGCAAGCCAAGATTCCCCGTGCTTGCAGTAGTTGAGCAGGAGTGGCTGGATGCGGTCGAGCGAATTTGCAAAGCGCGCTTCGGGGGTGGACTGTGCCTCAAATTCCTCCCAAAGCCGACGCATATACGCGCCCTGCTCATCGGGCAGCATATGGAACAGACGGTCAGCGGCTTTTTGCTCACGCGCCGCCTTGGTGGCGTTGCCTGCGGTGTCGTAGGCATAGGTATCGCCGGCGTCGATCTCGACAATATCGTGAATCAGCACCGTTGCAAGGACGGTGTAGATGTCGATGGGTTCCTTTGCGTATTCGGATAGCACGAGCGCGAGCATTCCGAGATGCCAAGCGTGTTCGGCATCATTTTCCGCACGATCCTCATGCAGCACACGCGTCTGCCGTCGGATTGTTTTCATCTTGTCGAGCTCGACAAGGAATTCGATTTGCTTTTTAAAACGCTGAATTTCCTGTTCATTCATATGTTGAAGCCTCCGTTGACGGGCAAAATCTGACCGGTGATAAATTTTGCGCGGTCGGAAACCAAGAACGAGACTGCCTCCGCAATATCGTCCGGTTTTCCGATACAGCCAAGCGGTGTTTCATCGGCAAGGGCTTGCATGGTATCGGCATCGTGCATCCGATTCATGTCGGTGTCGATGACGCCCGGTGAAACGCAGTTTACGCGGATACCGGATGGGGCGACCTCTTTTGCGAGCGCCTTGGTAAAGCCAATGACTGCGGATTTGGAAGCGGAATAATGCACCTCACACGCCGCGCCGCATTCGCCCCAGACGGACGCGATATTGACGATACAGCCGTGATGCTGCCGGAGCATATGGGGGAGGACGCGCTTTGCGGTGTGCATGGTGCCGCCGAGGTTGACGGCAAAGAGTCGGAGCGCGTCTGTATCGGAAATATCTTGGTAAAGACCTGTCAGGGCGATGCCGGCGTTGTTGACGAGGACATCAATTCTGCCGTAGATACGAATGATTTCCTGAATCATATTGTCAATCTGCGCGAAGTCTCCGAGGTCGGCAGAGATTGCGATGCCACCGATTTCCGCGGCGATTTGTTCTGCCTGTTCGCGCGCACGGTGATAGTGAACGATGACGGTGCAGCCGTCTGCGGCGAGAATTTTTGCAGTTGCCGCGCCAATGCCGCGCGACGCGCCTGTTACCAGTGCAATCATAGTTTCCTCCAAGCGGTTAAAGATGTGTCTCCGACGGATTGATATTGGGGTCTCGAAGTCCCCAAACCCCATGTTTATATGATATTGAACGTAATTGCGTAAATGGCAAGCCCTGAATCGAAAGCCTTTGGGGGTCGAGGGGGCCGCGCCCCCCCCTCGCGCAAAGCGCGAAATCAAATATTCTTTGAAATAAACGCGATACTTCTTTTGCGCTCAAGCAGCGAAACAAAGACGAGTATTTCCCGACTCCCATTGCATTTTACCGGACAATATGTTATAATAATCATGAAATCGAGGAAAGGATGTGAACCGAATGGAAGAAAATCTGATTGACCGCATCAACGAGCTTGCGCGGAAAGCGAAAACCGTCGGGCTGACTGACGAGGAGCTTGCCGAGCGCGATCGGCTCCGGAATCAGTACCGCGAGGCATTCCGGCGCAGTCTGGTCGGCACGCTGGAGCAGACCGTGATCGTGGACAGCGAGGGCAATGTCATTCGCCGCGTTGCCGATGCAAAAAAAGAAAATCCATCCGGATAAAAAGGAGAGCGACCGCGTGAAGCGGAAGCTCTCCTTGTTTTTGTTTACTTGGAACGGAACAGCTCACGCAGCATCATCGCACCGCCTGCGAAGGTCAGTGCAAACATCGTAACGAACATCCAGCCGTTGGAGGTGCGCCAACGAATGCTGACACTCATCAGAACTGCCGCAATGATGATCACAAAGCCGACTGCGATAAAGAGCCAGCCCCAGATTTTGCGGTCACAAAGGAAGAGCAACGCGATACCGATCAGCAGCGGAAGCATAATCGTACCATTCGGGATATCAAAGCCGCCGATGCGGAAGATCGAACCGACACCCCAAGAACTGGAGATGATCAGATTCTGGAAAATCATATACATTCCGGCACCGAACATCAGCAAGCCGCCTAAGAAGCGAAGCAGCTCATTGCCCTCTCTGCGCGAGGAGGACGGCTTTTCCAGTCCTTCCAGAATATCATCCATATTCTTAGAGTTCTTGGAAGCGCGTGTTTCGGAACGGCGCTGTTCCTCGATCTCATCGTAGAGCTTTTCGAGCTTGGAATCCACGTTATCAATATTTCTGTCCTTCATGATTTGTAATCCTTTCTGTACAATGTCGGATAGTGCGCTGCCTCGGAGCAGCCAGAACCGTATGCAGCGTACTAAGCTTAAAAAATGCCACGGCTTCGGGAGGGTTATGCTCCTGCCGTACAGAACATTCTGCACAGCATTTTCCGCATATTTCCGAAAACCATATATATTATACCATGAAACGGATGTCCTGTCAAGTATCAATATTATTATAAAGATATATAACAAAAACATTTGTCCAGCCCAACGAGAAATTCGTGAATGAGCTTGCCGCATTCAACGGGCTTTTGCTCATAAATCATATGGTCTCCGCCGAGACATACGAGCTGACAGTTTCCCATTTTCTCTAAATATGGCATCAGGCTATTTTGTCTCAGCTCTGCGGATCGCTGCAAGATTTTCTTTACGATTTCATCACTCGGATTTTCATTTTTGGACTCTCCAAGGTGATTCTTCTCAATCTGTACCACCGGTTTTGTACGGTATTGCCTTTATTTTTTGAGCGTATTGCTGTTGTTGAGAATCAGCGAGCTATAGAGAAACAGCACATCCGAATCCGAAAAATCAAGCAGATTTCCGAGTATATTCGGGTGAATATAGCGGATATCGACAAGGTAGATGGATTGGTAGCTGTCGGTGAAATAGGGTGCGATGCTGCTCCCGAACGAGTCGCGGAACAAAATCAGCTGCTTCTCGTTTTCCGCAGACGGATTTTCAATATGAATCAGCGATTTTGAGCCGGAAAGATACATCTCATAGGGGTCGGCTTCATGGAGCTTATCCAGATTGTAGATGTCCATTGCGGAATTGGTTTCAAGGTCGGTGACAATGCAGCGCGCATGGGACGGCTTGACAATCCGACAGAGGCTGTCCGGATCAACAGAGAGCGCAGCTTGCCCGTAATAGACCCCGTAAAAGGGCGTTTCGATCGGCAGCGTATCATGGTCGCTTGCATAGGGCGCGTGCATCTGTTCAAGCAGCAATGCGGCAATGGGTTCGATGGCTTCCTGCCGCCAGTGCGTGTCCGTGCGGTAATAGTCTTCCAGAGACAACGTCGGGAAGATGTCGATATACTGCGCATAGGGCATCTGTGACGTAAGAAGCGAAACCAGCTTTTCATAATCGATCGCAGGGTAGCCGTGCTGTTCTGCGAGAAAATAATTTTTATCGGGGATGATGGAAAGATACGTGCTGCATGAACCATCCGCAAGATAACGGTCATAGACATTCCGAAAAACGTCTGCGGCATAGCGGATGGAATCCTCGTGCAAGGGATATTCGATTTTTGAGATAGCATCCTCTGCAAGATAGATGTCGTTGTTATCCTTTTTCTGCATGACATGGAGGGAAACGCCGGCTTTCAGCGAGCGAAACGCCTCACGCATCGGAAACTGGTCGAGCGCATAGCTTTCAAATTTTGACATAAAGCTGCCGTCGAGAATCGTCTGCATCGAGCATTCGGGCATCTGTGCAAGCGGACGGCGTTCATTCTGCGATGTTTCACGGTCAGGCAGAACCATTCCACTGAGCGAAAATCCAAGCAGAATCGTGCCGCAGATTCCGAGTAATGCAAAATCCTTGCTGTTTTTTGGCATCATACTGCTCCTTTCGCCGTCAGAATCGGAAATAGAGGAAGGGATTGAACGAGCCGTCTACCAGAAATGCCGTGACGATGAGCAGCAAGCCTGCCAGCACCGGCGTTTCCGCAAGCTGTAAAACGAGATTGCCGCGTTTGCGCTTTGCAAGGGCTTGCAGGAGATTTTTCGGCAACGGCGTTGCGGCGACTGCGGCAGCACAGAGCAAAACGGCGTAGCTGCGCAATAAATAGAGGCTTTCAGGATTGCAAAGCGGTAAGCCGCCGAATCCGAACATATCCCGCAAAACGCGGAACGCCTCCGGTAAATTCGCAGAATCAAAAATCACAAAGCTCATCAGCACCATGACTGCGGTATAAATATGACCGAGCCACTTTCGGCGTTCGAGATGACGGAGCAAAAACAGCTTTTCCAGACAGAGCAGCATCCCGAAAAACAGTCCCCAGATCATGAAATTCCACGCTGCGCCGTGCCAGAAGCCGGTTGCCATCCAGACGATGATAATATTCAGGAGCCACCGCCATTTCGGGACTCTGTTGCCGCCCAGCGGAATATACACATAATCGCGGAACCATGTGCCGAGCGACATATGCCATCTGCGCCAGAATTCGGTTGCACTCGACGAAATATAGGGGTAATTGAAGTTTTCGCAGAAGCGGAAGCCGAAGATTCTGCCGAGACCGATTGCCATATCGCTGTAGCCGGAGAAATCGAAGTAGATATGGAGCGCATAGGCGATGATATAGAGCCACACAAAGAGCAGTGAATGCGCCTGCGACTCCTTATAGGTGTTGACCAGCTCACCGAGCAGATTTGCAAGCAGCACCTTTTTCGATAGACCGATGATGAATCGTCTTGCACCCTCGGACGCCATCGGGACGCTGTGCTTTCGCGTGGTGAGTTCCGCTGCAATATCGGAATACCGCACGATCGGGCCTGCAATGAGCTGTGGAAAGAGTGCGATATAGGCTGCAAAATTGATTGGATTTTTCTGCGCGGCAGCCTTCCCTCTGTAAATGTCGATCGAGTAGCTGAGAATCTGGAATGTATAGAAGCTCACGCCGATGGGCAGCGCGATCCGCAGCAGCGGAATCGACATCCCCGTTACGGCGTTCCAGTTCTCTAAAAGGAAGTCGGCATACTTAAAGTAACCAAGTATGCCGAGACTCAATATTGAGGTTGCGGTCAGACAGAGCCTTGCCGCGCAGTTTTTTTGCCTTGCACGAAAGCGTTCGATCAGCAGACCAAAGACATAGCCCTGCAAAATCGAAGCGGTCATGATGAGCAGATACCTTGGCTCTCCCCATCCGTAGAACAACAGACTTGCGCAAAGCAGTACCGTGTTTTTCAGGGCTTTCGGCGCAATGTAATACAGCAGTATCACAGCCGGTAGGAAGAAATACAAGAACGTCATGCTTGAAAACAACATATTGCTGCTCCTTTTGCCGAAACTGCGCGGAAAAATCAGCCGGTGATGGCAGCGTCAACTGCGAGAACAGCGTCGGGATATGCAGCGGTGACCTTTGCCTTAAAGGTATCAATCAGATCCAGAGCGCCGAATGCCGAAATGATCTGGTTGTCGATGGTGTAGATCACGAGCTTATCCGGGAAGCCGCACATCCACTGACGGTTCATGATATTGGTGTTCATTTCCTGCACGATCGCGTTGACGTCCTCGCCGTCTTTTACGAGAAACGCGCCGCCGGTAAAGGTATTTGCGTTCATCATATGCACCATGGATGCAGCGTCATCGAGCTTTGCAACGGAAGCCTGCGGCATACCGAGTGCTCCGTCAACTGCTTCTGCGTCTGCAAGGTCATATTTGCCGGGACCCTCCGGATTGTTATTCGCCTCAGAGAAATCACCGCCGATGACAGCGAATTTTTCGCCCTCCTGATAGGATGCCCAGATGGTATTCAGGGTCGCAAGCGGCGTACCCTCGGCAGCGGTGCTGTCCGCAGAGGAGGATTCCTCCGGTGCGATTTCGGTTTCCACGGGCGGTGCTTCGGTTTCTTCGGGTGCGATTTCGGTTTCATCGGGCTGTGCTTCTGTTTCAACAGGGGCGGTGGTTGTTGCCTCGGATGAAGAAGAATCCGCAGTCGAGCTGCTGTCCGCGCCGCATGAGATCATGCTCATTGCCATCAGACCTGCGAGCATGACGATAATTGCTTTTTTCATATTGTACCTCCAAAATCAAGAACTTCGTTATTTTACTGTTCCTCAGAACAACAGTATTATAACATTTATTATATCTCTTGTCTATGGGCATTATCCATAAACTTGATTAGAACTCTGTGAAAACGGCATGAATGATTGGTGTAACGGAATCCGGCATGGTGCTGCCTGAAAGACCTTACAAAGATTTTACAAAACTATGCTGTTAATCTTACGTTCATATATTATAATGGGTTGGGAAAGCTGGTGAATCAAATGATTTATTGTATAGAGGACGACAGCGGCATCCGAAATATGATGCTGTATACAATCAGAGCTTCCGGCTTTGAAGCGGTCGGCTTTTCGGAGGCAACCGAATTTTGGCTTGCCATGCAGGAGAAAAAACCGGAGCTGATTATCTTAGATATTATGCTGCCGGGCGAGGACGGCATTTCGATTCTGAAAAAGCTGAAATCGGATTCCGCAACAGCCGAGATTCCCGTCATCATGGCAAGCGCCAAGGGAACGGAGTACGACAAGGTGTTGGGGCTTGACCTCGGCGCCGACGACTATCTTGCAAAGCCCTTTGGCATGATGGAGATGATTTCGCGCATCAAATCGGTGCGGCGGCGTGTTGCGCCAAAGGAAACCACCGTCATCAGAATCGGCATGATCGAGCTGAATCCCCAACGGCATACCGTAACAGTCAGCGGCAATCCGATTTCGCTGACCCGAAAGGAATATGACCTGCTGCGGTTTTTCATGGAGCATTATAATCACGTATTTACGCGGGAGCAGCTCCTTGAAAAGGTCTGGGGACAGGATTATTTCGGGGAGACCAGAACCGTCGATGTCCATGTCGGAACGCTCCGGACAAAGCTCGGCGCGGCAGGCGAGTACATCGTGACCTTGCGCGGCATCGGCTATAAAATGGTGAAGAAAGCATGACGAAAAAGATATTTCGTTCGTTTTTGCTTTTGATTCTGGTGATTTGTCCGGTGGCGCTGCTGCTGATTTCCGCAGCATTTGCCGACCAAGACGCAACACAGCGGATGGAACTGCTGCGCAGGGAGACTGCCTATTACGCCTCCGGTACCGCATCGGGCGGCGCGGTTTTTCTTCAAAATCTGCCGAAAACCGATACGCGAATCCGATGGCTTTCAGAGGACGGGACGATTCTCTTTGATAATCTTCAAAAAACCGGAACGACCGATGACCAATGGGAGCCTGTATCGCTTGAAGCTGCGCTTGCATACGGCGAGGGAACGCGTTTGCGGCAATCGGATTTTCCAAATTTCAAGGAGCTTTCTGCTGCAAAAAGACTGGCGGATGGTTCGGTGATTCTGCTCTCGATTCTGCCGAAATCACGATGGGACTTGGTCAGACCGATGCTGCTGCCGGTGCTGCTGACGATGGCACTTGCGGCGATTGTGGCTGCGTTTCTTGCGTATCGGCTTGCAAATCGCATTGTCCAACCACTGAATACGCTTGACCTGCACCATCTCGATTCCGCACAGATTTATGAGGAATTAAAACCGCTGGTCGGACGGATTGCGAGTCAGCAAACACAGCTTGATTTGCAAAAGGAACAGCTCAAGGTCAAACAGGAGGAATTTTACACCGCGACAGACAGCATGAACGAGGGCATCATTCTTCTGACAAAAAACGGCTCCGTGCTGAGCATCAACCGCGCGGCGTCAAAGCTGCTCGGCATCAGTACCTATTGTATCGGAAAGGATTTGCTGCTATTCAATAGCAGCATGGAATTGCAGGAATTGATTCGGCTTGCCGGGCAGGGCTTGCACGCAGAACGCGTGATGCCGCTGAACGGCCGGAATTACCAGTTCAATGCCAGTGCGATCGTTTCCGATGCGACCGTTTCGGGCATTGCGCTGATCATTTTCGATATCACCGAAAAGGAAAAAGCGGAGGAGGTACGCCGCGAATTTACCGCCAATGTATCGCATGAGCTGAAAACGCCGTTACAGGTGATATCGGGTTCTGCGGAGCTGCTGGCAAACGGGATGGTCGAAAATCGCGCAGATGTGATACAATTTGCGTCCAATATCCATACAGAGGCACTGCGGATGATTGCGCTTGTTGAGGATATCATCAAGCTGTCGCATCTGGACGAGGGCGCGGAGGATATGAAGCGGCAGATCGTGGATTTGTACGCGCTTGCAGAGCTGACGGTTCGGAATCTCGAACCGGTTGCAAAGCAGGCAGGCATCCGGTGTACGCTGACAGGCGAACCGGCAATGCTCTACGGCATACCGCAGCTGCTCTCCGGTATTCTCTACAATCTCTGTGACAACGCGGTCAAATACAACAGCGAGGGCGGTAAAGTGCGTATAGACGTTGCGGCAAAGGATGAAACCGTAGTGCTGACGGTCAGCGATGACGGCATCGGCATTCCGGAGGATGAGCAGAGCCGCGTCTTTGAACGATTTTACCGCGTAGACAAGAGTCGGTCGAAATCTGCCGGCGGAACGGGCTTGGGACTTTCCATCGTCAAGCACTCCGTCTTGCTGCACGCCGGAACCATGACACTCGATAGCAGCGTCGGAATCGGAACGACAATCACGATTGTCTTTCCGAACGCAATGAATGAAACCCCTACGGCTGCGGCTGTAAATAATCAAGTTTGAAGGAGCGTTCACTGTGGATATTTTTAATGTATTGTCGATGTTAGGCGGACTTTGTCTGTTTTTATTCGGCATGAACCTGATGGGTCAGGCGTTGGAGCGCTGTGCCGGCGGAAAGATGCAGGCGATCCTCTCCAAAATGACATCCAATAAGCTCGCCGGATTTCTGACGGGCTGCGGCGTAACTGCAATTATTCAGAGTTCCTCTGCCGCAACGGTCATGGTAGTCGGCTTTGTCAACTCCGGTCTGATGACGCTGAAGCAGGCAACGAATGTCATCATCGGCGCGAACGTCGGTACGACGATTACGGGCTGGATTCTGTCGCTCGGCGGCATCGACGGCGATGCGATGTGGGTCAGACTGATGAAGCCAAGCTCCTTTACACCGATTCTTGCAGCCATCGGTATCGTATTTTATATGTTCCAGAAGAAGCATTCCAAAAAGGATGTCGGCATGATTCTTCTGGGCTTTGCAACGTTGATGTACGGCATGGAGAGCATGACCGACGCGGTATCGGGACTTTCCGAGGTACCGCAGTTCCGTGAGCTGTTCATCATGTTCCAGAATCCGCTGCTCGGTCTGCTGGCAGGTGCAGGTCTGACTGCAATCATTCAGTCCAGCTCTGCGGCGGTCGGTATTTTGCAGGCACTTTCGATGACCGGTCAGGTTTCCTTTGGTGCGGCGATTCCGATCGTTATGGGTACTGCGATCGGTACCTGCGTCACGGCAATGCTCTCCGCAATCGGCACGAAAAGAGAAGCAAAGCGCGCAGCGTTCATCCACCTTGCATTCAATATTCTCGGTTCGGCAGTTTTGCTGATTATCTATGCGATCGTCCGCGCGGTTTTCCAGCCGGATATACTGAACGAATCCGCTTCGATTGTTGGAATTGCGGTTGTCAATACGGCGTTCAAGGTATTGTCTACGGTGATGCTGCTGCCGATTTCCTCCATACTGGAAAAGCTGGCTGTCAAGATTCTGCCTTCTGACAATACGGTTGAAAAGACGGTCAGACTGGATGAGCGTCTGCTGGCAACACCGCCGCTTGCACTGGGTCAGGCACGCACGGTTGCTGTCGAAATGGCACAGCGCGCGATCACGGCACTGATCAACTCCATCGGCTTATTCACGGTATATTCGCCGGAGCTTGCACAGTCTGTCCGCGACGAGGAGGACGCCTGCGACGAGCTGGAGGATATTCTCGGAACCTATCTTGTCAAGCTCAGCGCGGAGCAGCTTGGTGAAAAGGAGAGCGAGGAGGCGACTGCGCTTCTGAAATCCATCGGAGACTTGGAGCGTATCTCCGACCATGCGGTAAATATTCTGGAATCCGCAGAGGAGCTGCGCGACAAGAAGCTGACCCTGACCGAGCACGCGCTCAAGGAATACGATGTGATTTCGGCGGCGGTCAAGGAGGTTCTGGAGCTGTCCTTGAAGGCGTTTGAGAATAGCGATGTGGAGTGTGCGGCATATGTTGAGCCGCTGGAGCAGGTCATCGACCAGCTCAAGGAGCAGCTTCGTACCAATCATATTTTGCGTATGCAGGACGGCAAATGCAGCGTACAGGTCGGCTTTGTGTGGTCGGATATTCTGACCAATCTGGAGCGCGTCAGCGACCATTGCTCCAATATTGCCGGCTGTGTGATTGATATGTCGCAGCACAATCTCAATGTTCACCAGTCGCTTCGTGACACGCGCCACGGTAATGCGCAGTACAGCAAGATGCTCGAAACTTATACTGCGAAATATGCGCTTCCCGTTTCATAATGCGGTAATATGAAAAAACAGTCGGTACAGTGTGTGCCGGCTGTTTTTTACATTTTGTTTACCTCATGATGAATACTTGATGAATTGGTTTTCATTATAATAGATGTATCTCCGATGGATTATAAATGGGGGCTATCACGCACGCTGCGCTATAAGTTTGCATACCAAGCTCACCCCAAACCCCTCGCTGGGGACTAGTCCCCAGACCCCATATTTAGTAACAGGGAACCACAATATAAAAGTTTTGATCAAAACTTTCGATTTGGCTCGCCACAAGCGAAAGAACGCTCATGCAGCACTTCGGGGTCAAGGGGCAGAGCCCCTTGTCGCGCAAAGCGCGAAATCAAATATCCTGAAAGAAACATTGAAATTTATATAAAAATATGCTATAGTGTAGGAAAGGAGAGCCTCAATGAAATGGAACAGAATACTTGCCGGAATGCTTGCGGCGGTGCTTCTCATGGGCTGCGCAGAAAATCCGGATTCCGACATCATTGTGCATAAGGACATGGAAAAGGTCATTGACGAGGCGCAGGAGCATGACAGCAAAGAGGATGTCGGGCAGCTCCACAAGTACGACAGCTATACCACAGCGCTTCAGAATGAAAGCCTGCGCGTCAGCATTCACGCGGATGCCGCGGTCGATATCCCGAAAACCGATCGGCTTTCGCTTCTGCGCGTGGAGCAGCGGCCGTTTACGCAGGAAGATTGCGACCGGGTGCGGCTTGCGCTGATGGGCGACACGCCGCTCTTTGACCTGACAAAAACAAAGCATATCATACCGCGCGCACGGCTTGAGGAAGGGCTTTCGTCCATGCGGCAAGCCCTCGATGAAAAAAAGGTGCAGCTCCAAGACCCCGATTATGCAAAGCAGCTACAAGCGGATTTGCGCGCCACCGGCGCTGCGGACAGTCTCGAAGCCTATCTCGAACAGCAGCAAGCGAAAATTGATGAACTGGAATCGGAGTATCTTGCTGCGCCGCTGAACATCGACTACAGCGCATATCCAAGCAACGGTACACTCGAACACAATGCCGACCGAATTGCTGCGGAAGCCGATGAAAACGGTTTTTGGCACAGCTATTGCCGCGATATGCCGGATGGCGATACCCTCTGGGTCTGCTCCGAGGACGAAACATCACTCCTGCACGTGCAGAATTCGGAAAATTACAGCAATGTGATCTGGTATTCGCATTCGCCGGTGGGATTTTGTGACCTCGGAACCTATATCATCGAGCTGCCGCCGATTTCCGAGCTGAATTTCACCGACAGCAATCTTGACACGATCGACGGTGAAACCTGTACGCTTACGCAGAAAGCCGCCGAGGGACAGGCACAGCAGATTTTGCAGAAAATCGGCGTGGAAGATTTTGTCTGCTTTGACCGCGCCACGGTTTCCGCTGTATCTCCGATTACGGTGCTGAATGCGACAAACGGCGCGGAGGAAACGCATACCTATGTCCGACCCTGCCATGTGTTACGATACTGCCGTGCGATTGGCGGCGTACCGCTTGAACAGCCCAGCGGTACGAAAAAAATGGAATCATCGGACGGCGGCGACTATACGGAGAAGCGATGGCCTGCGGAAGTGATCGAATTCCGCATCAACGACAGCGGTATCATACAATTTCAGTGGAACGCACCCTTGCAGATTACCGAAACAGTTGTGGATCAGGCTGCTATGAAGCCGTTTCCGGAGATTGCGGCGGCGTTTGAGAAAATGCTCCCGATGACCGCAGCGCAAGAAATCGCGGTACTTCAAACCAAGGTCAGCATCGACCGCGTCACGCTCAGCTATTCCCGATTGAGCGAGAAGAATGATTTTGATAAGGGGCTGATTGTTCCGGTGTGGGCGTTTCACGGTTCGCGGACCGTCAGCGGCGAGGATTATTTTGACGAGCATCAGAGCTTTTCGGGTGTGCAAATGGCAATCAATGCGATTGACGGCTCTGTGATTGACATGGCACTCGGCTATTAAGGAGGCAATTATGAAGCATATGAAACTGGGCGCAATTCTGTTGGCACTGCTGCTGTTTACGGGCTGCGCAGAAAATCCGGATTCCGATATCATCGTCCATAAGGATATGGAAAAACTGATTGACGAGGCGCAGCAGACCGAGGAAAGCAAGGCAGAGGTCGTAGATTTGCAGAAATATGACCACTATTCTGCGGATTTTGAGGATACGGGGCTGATGGTCAAGGTTCATGCGGATGCGGATGTCGATATTCCGCAGGCAGAAAAGCTCTCGATTTTCCGCGTCGAGCAGCATGATTTTACGCAGGCGGAGTTCGATACGGTGCGGAATGCACTGATTGGCGATGTGCAGATGTATGACGGCGCGATGATGTCGGCAAGTACAAAAGCCGAGGTGGAACAGCAGATTGCAAATCATCGGACATACATGGAGGAAGCGCTTGCAGAAGCGAAAACCGAGAATAACCGTGAGGTCATCCGAAATGAAACGCAGATGACGATTGACCGCTTGCAGCAGGAGTATGAGAACGCGCCTGCGGAACGTCAGCTGGTTCCGTCCGATGGCACGCTGCAAAATGCCGCTGCACTGCTTGCGAACGGTCAGAATCAAAAGTATTGGAAATGGCAGAATGACCTTGGCTGCAAGGAGACCATCGAGCTTCGGAACAAGGAAAATACGATGGTGCTGTATCTGCAAAATAATGCGAATTATGGCAATAAAATCTGCTTTAACACCTCGCCGGTCGGCGCGGAGGAATACGACGGCGTAACTGCGATGACCAATCCGCTGAATCCCACAAAGCATCCCGGCATCGAGCTGCCGTTTTTGGAGCATTATCGTGATATGTACGGCGTCAAAGTCGAACCGATTCCCGGTGATTCCTGTGAACTAACTCGTGAGGAGGCTGAGGAACAGGCACAGGCGTTTCTGCAAACCATCACCCCGGATCGCTTTACCTGCTACGAGGGCGACCGCTATGCGGAGGTCGTACAGATTACGCAGAGTCAGAACGAACAGCATTATTATCGTACCTGCTGGGTTTTGCGCTATTGCAGAGAGATTGACGGCGTGTTGCTGGAGCAGAGCAGCGGCATGAAATTTGCCGAGGACTGGGAGGGCGGCGACTACCGTAAGCAGATGTGGCCGGAGGAGATGATCGAGCTGCATATCAGTGACGCCGGCATCGTCAGCTTTACGTGGAATGCGCCGATTACGGTGACGGAAACGGTGGTGGAACACGCGGCGTTACAGCCCTTTGAGACGGTTCGCGATACCTTTGAGAAGATGATCGTCATGACCGCCGCCGACCCCAACGAAACACAGACCGACATCACGATCGACCGCGTCACGCTCAGTTATTCGCGCATCAGCGAAAAGGATCGCTTCGACAGCGGCTTGATCGTGCCGGTCTGGGGCTTCATCGGGGAGTACAAAAGCAACATGAATATGCAAAAACGGCGCGGCGTGCAAATGGCAATCAACGCGATTGACGGCTCTGTGATCGACAGCGCGCTCGGCTACTAAAGGAGTGTTACCATGTCAAACCGAATCCTGATTGCGGAGGATGATACCGCGATTGCGCGCCTGATCGCCATGAATCTCAAGGCGGCAGGCATGGAGACTGTCATATTTGAAAACGGTGCGGACGCGGCGGCTTCGCTGCCCTCCGACCATCGCTACGACCTTGCGATTCTGGATGTGATGATGCCGAAAATGGACGGATTTGCGTTATTTCGTGAGATTCAGCCCTATGGCATCCCCGTGATTTTTCTGACGGCAAAGGATGATCTCGAAACAAAAATCACCGGCTTGCAAACCGGCGCGGAGGATTATATCGTAAAGCCGTTTGAGATGCTGGAGCTGCTTGTGCGCATGGAAAAAGTCATCAATCGAACCAAAAAGCCCACGGATACGCTGCATATCTGTGGGCTGACCGTGCGTTTGGACGAGCATCGTGTGCTGCGCGGCGACACGGAAATCTCACTGAAACCGATGGAATTTGAGCTGCTTGTCGTGCTGGCAAAGCACAAAAATACGGCGATTTCGCGCGAGGATTTGCTTTCGATGGTCTGGGGCGTGAACTATCTCGGTGAAACGCGGACGGTCGATGTGCATATCGGTCAGCTCCGCAAAAAGCTCGGCCTCCGCAGGCAGATCGTCACCGTTCCGAAAATCGGCTACCGTCTGGAGGATGACATATGAGCCGAGCGCGCGAATGCCGACCCATGCTGCGTGTGCGGATTGCGGTGATTGCATTGTGTTCGATTTTTTTTGCGGTTGCCGTGAGCGATGGCATCATCTGGATGATGTTCCGGCACACGCTGATGAATGAAGCAAAGCAGACAATCTTGCGGCTGGAGAGTGCGGAGCGATATGAATATCAGGAGTATTTCCATCGGATTGAGGAACTCCCAAACGATTTACAACTGCAATATTATTATAAACAAAAGGCGAACGACTATATCATCTGCCTGCGCGGCGAGCAAGAAATCCACAATCAGACCATCCTTGCGGCTGCGGATTTAAAGCAAATTGAGTGGGAACGTGACGACGACCGGCTGCTCGGCACACTCGAAGCCGGCGGCACCAAGCTGTTGGTCGATCAAATGACGCAGCCGGGCGGCATCACGATCATTGTGCTGCACGATCTATCCGGCGTGATGCGGCGGCTGCGGCTGCTTGCCCTGCAAATGCTGGGGATTTTGCTTGTTGTCTGCGTGATTGCGGCAGGGGTGCTGTATCTGCTGCTGCGCCGGATGATGAAGCCGCTCGGTGAGTTGTCCGAGCGTACAAGGCAGATAGCAGCCGGTGCGTATCATGAGCGTGCAACGGTCGGTCGGCTCGATGAAATCGGTCTGCTTGCGACAGATTTCAACAAAATGGCAGAGGCGGTCGAGGAAAAAATTGCGTCGCTTGCGGATTCCGAGCAGCGGAAAACGATGTTTATGGCAGATTTTTCGCATGAACTTAAAACGCCGCTGACTGCGATTTCCGGCTATGCGCAGACGCTCCGCACGGTGAAGCTCTCCGACGAAGACCGGGCAGAGGCGCTCGATTATATTTACTCCGAGAGCAAGCGCCTTGACCGGCTTGCGAAAAAAATGATGCGCCTGATGCAGCTTGACCGGACAGAATCCCTGCAAATGACCGAGATTTCCTGTGCGGATTTGCTGAACGCGGTGGCGGCGTCCTGTCAGCCGATTGCAAAGCGGCTCGATATCCGGCTCAAAATCGAGTCGTGCAGCGGAACGGTTTCGGGGGATTTTGATCTGCTGCATGACGCAATCTGCAATCTCACCGAAAATGCGATGAAATTCAGTCAAGCCGGTCAGACGGTTCTGCTCGGTGCGGCGGATGGCTGCATGACGGTTCAGGATTTCGGCTGCGGCATCTCGCAGGATGAAATCAAAAATCTGACCGAGCCGTTTTATATGGTCGATCAATCGCGCAGCCGGCAATCGGGCGGCGCAGGACTGGGGCTTTCGATCGTGAAACAAATCGTGCAGCTTCATGGTGCGAATATGGAAATCGAAAGTGCCTTGGGCGAGGGGACGACTGTGAAATTGCATTTTGTTTACACGCCGCTGAATACTTGATGCAGCGGAATCTGATATTATAATAGTATAACACGTTTTGGATGGGAGGGAATGCCATGAACAGTCTGCTGGACGATCTGTATCGTGCAATCTGGTCGCTGCCGTTTTTGTGCGCGGTCATATTGCAGGTCTTGATTTTGCGCTACGGCGGCTTTGAGAGCGAGCTGTACCGCATGAGCGTACCGCTGGTCTGTACGTTTCCGTATACCTGTGCATGGCTGGACGAATCCCGCAGCGGCTTTACAAGGCTTGTGCTGCACCGCAGCTCCATTTTCTGGTATATCACGGGAAAATTCACTGCCTGTGCCGTATCGGGCGGCTTATGCGAGGTGCTGGCAGCGGTCTTATTCTGCAAATGGCAGGGGATGGCGATGCCCGAAAATCTTCAGCTGATTTTCTTCTGTGCGGCGTTCTGGGCAGGGCTTGCGGCACTGCTTGCGGCTGCCTCCAAGAGCAAATATTCCGCATACGGCGGCGCATTTGTCATCTGTTATTTTCTGGTGATTTTGCATGAGCGATACTGGAAAGCCTGTCAGTATCTCGACCCGTTTGAGTGGCTGTTTCCGCAGACGACATGGCTGTTCGGGCAGGACAGCATTACGCTGATGCTCGGCGGCATGACGCTCCTGACCGGTCTGCTTTACGCCTGTATTTTGGAAAGGAGGATCGCACGTGGGTAACGGAATTCGTCAGATTTTCACGCTGACAGCGATCAATTTCCGACGCTGGCGCAGCAGTCCGCAGATTTGGCTTGCATTCGGACTTGGCTTTGTTGCGTGCTTTCTGCTGACCAATAAAACGGTCGAATTTGCGGCGTCGCACGGGACGGTCATGCAGATATTTGAGCCGTTCATCTGGACGTTCGGTGATGCAAAATCCATCCTGTTGATTTCGCTGTGTCTGTTGCTGCTGTTTGCCGATATGCCAAGTCTCGGCGCAGAGGTGCCGCTGATGCTGATTCGGACAACGCGCCGCCGCTGGATGGCAGCACAGATTCTCTATCTGGTGCTTGCAACCCTGATTTTCACACTGTTTCTGCTGTTTGCAAGCTGCATACTCTGTTCGCAATACGGTTTTCCGGCGAATATGTGGAGCGAAACAGCGGCGATTCTCAGCTATTCCGCAATCGGACAGCATATCGCGGTGCCGACCTTTGTGAAGGTCTTGGAGCTGACCTATCCCTATGCCTGTACGCTGCATATTTTTCTGCTGATGCTCGGCTATTCGATGACGCTGTCGGGCTTGATGTTTTTTGGGAATTTATTGCGCAGACGGCTCGGCATGGTGCTTGGGATTTTGTTCAGCGGCTTTGGACTGTTTCTCAATCCGGACATCATTTCGGAGTGGTTTCAGCTATCGCTGTATCAGTCGCGGACGGCAAATATCTTGTTCGGATGGCTCTCGCCGCTGAATCATGCCACCTATTATATGCACAATTTCGGCTATGACAATTTACCGCGGCTACATCATTCCTATTTGATGTTTGCAGGGCTTTCGGCGCTCCTATTTTTTCTTGCATTTTGGAAATCCAAACGATATGCCTTTTGCTTCACGGGAACGGAGGACTGAATATGAACGAAAATACGGGGATTTCGATATCCCATGTCTATAAATCATTTGGCATGGAGACCGTCTTAAAGGACGTTTCACTGACGGTCAAGCGCGGAGAAATCGCAGGGCTTGTCGGGAACAACGGCAGCGGAAAAACCGTTTTGATGAAATGCGTCTGCGGTTTTCTGCGGCCGGAGCGCGGTGAAATCACGGTCTGCGGAAAGCGAATCGGCAAGGACTGTGATTTTCCTGAGCGACTCGGTTTGATCATCGAAACACCGGGATTTCTGCCGTCAATGTCGGGCTATCGGAATCTGCGAACCTTGGCGGCTTTGCGCGGCGTGATTGGCAAGCAGGAGATTCTCGATACGCTGCGGCGCGTCGGACTCTATGACGCAAGACGGAAATCCGTGGCAAAATATTCGCTCGGTATGCGGCAGCGGCTCGGAATCGCGCAGGCGATCATGGAAAATCCAGATGTGCTGATTCTTGATGAGCCGTTCAATGGGCTGGATGCGCAGGCGGTTGCGGAGATGCGCGCGCTGCTGCTGGATTTGAAAGCGCAGGGGAAAACGATTCTGCTCGCAAGCCACAATGCCGAGGACATCCGCACGCTGTGCGACCAAGTGCATGAAATGGAGGTGCTTGTCTCGTGAACCGGAAGCTGATTGCGATTTTGAGTGTATTATTTTGCACGTATTTTCTATGTTTTACCGTGTCCGCGGAGGATTTGCCGGTGGAGACAGAGCCGCCGGCTGTCACAGAATCGGCAGAAGCGCCGGTGCTGCTGCTCGATAATGCGACAATCTACGAAAATATGCTGCAAAGCTACGCGCAGGGCTATGAGCCGGTGATTGACGGCGGAGAAGCGATTCTCGTGCTGCCGCTGAGCTGTGCGCAGGAAACCCGACCCGAAGCGCTGCGGATTTCGGTTAAGCTCGAACCGAACTCGCCGTTTCTGGTCAAGAATTATGAGCAGACGGTGCCGTATGCGCCGCATTTTGATGTGAACGGCGCAGAGCATTTGGTTTATCTTGCGGAATTTCGGCTAACGCTGCACCCGGAGCGCGTCAACGGCAGCTATCCGGTGCAGCTTCAGGTTGCGGATTTCGATACCTATACGGTGTATGTCAATATCACGGACGGCATCGACCCGAATGCGGAGGAACCGCCGCCGCCGGAAACCACGCCGCCGGAGGAACCGGTTATCCTGATGCCGAAGATTCTGGTGCAGAGCGTATCGGGCGGCGCGGTGCAGGCTGGCGCGGCTACAGCACTTCGGGTGACGTTGAAAAATACGTCGCGCACGGAGTCGCTGAAAAATCTGACCGTAAAAGCGTCGCCCTCGGAACCGTTTCTGCTGAAAAGTGCGGATACGCTCTATTTTGAGGAGATTGCGGCAGACGCGGAATTCGAGGTGGTGTTTGATTGTCAGGCGCAGAATGATACGCTAGCAGGTACGTATTTTTTACCACTGCAATTTGATTATGCGTATGGTAAGGGCATGGGCGGCTCTGGAAGCGGCAATGCTGCCATGACGGTCACACAGCCTGTGAAAATGCAGTTTCCACCGGTGCTTTTGCCGACCGAAGCGGTTGTGTCCGACCGTCTGACCGTGCAGATTCAGGCAATCAATCTCGGCTTAGCCGAGGCGCAGAATGTCCGCGCAGAGCTGCAATGTGACGGTCTGTTACCGGAGAAAATGGCGTTTTTCGGCACTGTCAGCGGCAAAACCTCCGCAGAATGCGCGCTGAATGTGCAGGTGTCCTCGAAGCGCGGCGCGGAGCTGTACGGCGAAACCACGGGTCAGATTCTCTTTACCTATGAGGACGAAGCCGGCAAGGAATATACGGAGATTCAGGAAATTTCGATGCTGCTGAAATCGCCGTTTTCGGATCGCCCGATTGCGCCGGAGCAGACCTCGCCGCGCTACTGGCTCTATATTATGGCAGGCATCCTCGGCGGTATTCTGATTCTGGCGGTATATCTGTTCGTCCGCTACAGAAAGCGTGGGAAGTCATGAAGCTGCTGCGGCTTTGGCGGCAGTATGACAGCATCAAGGCGGTGGTTTTGCTGATGCTGCTGGCGGTTTTCATGCTCGGCTACAGCATTCGTGCGGCGGGTCAGTATATGACGATATTGCAAACGCCGACCTCGTATCTCTGTACCGCAGCGAGTGGATTTGAGACGATATTGCCGCAGCTTGACCAGATGGAATCCGTGCAGAGCTACAGCTTGCAGAAAACGGCAGTGCTTACCGAAGAAGACCGAACCCTGCGCGTCACGCTGCTGTCACCGGCATATGTGTTTGATTGCTATGGGCTTGAACAGTCGCGCGCGATCTATGCAAATCGTGCCGCATTTGGAGCATTTTGCGGTGATACGGCAGCGCAATATCAGCAGATTCGCGGTGCTTTGGATGGCAATCGGTATGATACGGAGCTGGTGCAGACGGACCGTATACCGGAGCGCGAGGCGTTTGCGGTGTTGACGGTCGGGGCGGCAGAGCTGCGGGATGCCACGGAGCTGCGCGTCACGATGACGGAGCCGGATGCGGCAGCGCTCGAACGGCTTGGCTTGCGGATCGTGAATCCGGAGATTCAGCTTGCCGCTGGCTATGAGCAGACGATGGTGCTGCTGCGGATTCGGTTCGGGATGCTGAGTGTGGTGCTGTCGTGCATTGCGGCTGCAGCATTTTTCCGCATATACCGTCAAAAAACAGCCGCAAACGGCGTGTAACAGAATCAAAAGGGTATCACCGGAGCAATCGCGGCGATACCCTTTTTATGATGATATTGCGGTGTAGGGCTAGTCATCCGTTTCCGCTTTCACCTTGCGGATAAATTCTTCGGGCGTATATACCGTCATACCGGCATTTGCGTAATCCTTTGTGTTTCTTGTAACAATACAGTCCGCATCGGAACGCTTTGCGGTTTCAAACATAACAGCATCTTCAAAATCGGAAATCCGTGAAAGAAGCGCGTGTCTGCAATCCTCGCCGCTTGTATCCATGATGCCAAAAATAATGAGCAATCTGTTTAGCGCATTTCAGGTAATGCTATCATCGTGGAAAAAGCGGTGCATGATATAATAAATGTCCGTTACTGATTTTGCGGATAGATACCCCATGAAATTTTGGTTTGCAGCAAGCAGAAAAATCTGCTGTGCATTTTCTGCAAATCCTGCACGGCTTTGCAGTGCATCAATGTTTACACAGGTGTCAATCAGGGCTCTCATCTATCACGCAGCCTTTCTTCGGCTGCTTCTTCTATCGTAATATCCGCAGGAAGAATGCCGAACAGGGATTTTGCGATATCCACTCTGTCCTGATTTGGATTTGAGAGCTTCGCCACAACCTTACCGGTTTTTGGTGATATAGATGTCTTCAGTTTGTGAAAGCAATAGGTACTTTCCAAGATTCATTTTCAATTCAGTAGCAGTAATAGACATACATCATATCCCTCTTTCTTCTGATTATATTATACCACAATCGTGCGATTTCAAGGCGCACCGCAATCGCAAACTGAATCCAAGACACCAAACCTGATGTGGTCACGGTGCAGGGGATGATGATTGATTGGAATTCTCTAGCGGTGTGGAGACTAGTCATCCGTTTCCATCCCCGTTTTACATGAAAGCAAAATAGTACAAAAATGAGCAGTATTGCCGTGTTGCAGCACTGCTCATTTTTATCTATATGCCTGAAATCATTTCACTTTGACAGGAACCCAGATTTCTCCCTATTCAGGGCTTTGATAGAATTCAATGTTATAATTGCCGGCGAGCGTATATTCCTTGCAGTTTGGCAGCCATTCACTCCAGATTTTCGTATTGACATCCTGCAAAGCCTTTGGACATTCGCCCGAATATGGGAATACCGCCTATGTTCCTGCCGGGAACGTATGTGTGATATTGTTAATACTGTAACCGCCTTTCGTCTGCTGAATCCATTTTACCATTGTTTTGAAAATCGCGCTCGACTTTTTGTACTTGCGCGTGTCGGATCGGCTGCTTGTTTTGTTGCGCCCACAGGTTTTCGGATGGAGGATCGCGGCATCACATCCGTTTTTGATGATACAATATATCATTCTATTTGTCAATTCCCATTGGCGCTTTGTTTACCCATGCCCTCTTGTATTGCTGATTTGCACGTATTTGTGTACTATCTAAAAGATTTTCAAAATAATATTGCAAATTCTGTTGAAATGTGGTATAATGAGGTAATCGCTGTACGGTTGTACGGCTCGATCGGATTATAATCAAGGAGGTAGGGTCATGAATAACAAGAAGCTATGCGCAGCGATGACCGCCGGCGTTTTGTTCTGCACGGGATTCCCGGCTCTGACTGCGGAGGTGGATGCCGCAGTGCCTGCCGCTACCTTGCACGGTGATGTGGACGAGGATGGCAGCGTCGGTGTTTCCGATGTGGTCAAGCTCCTGCGGTTTCTGTTAAGCACGGACGACACCGTTTCCGTCAACGCAGACCTGCGCGCGGATGGGCGAATCGACAGCAGCGACCTTTCCATGCTCAAGGCAATGGTGCTTGGCGGCAGCATGCCGCATGAATTTACAAAGCTCGTCATCAACGAGGTCTGTGCATCGAACCAAGCGGCATGGTCGGACGCGGATGGCAGAGAACCGGACTGGGTGGAACTGTATAACGGCGGCAGTACGCCCCTCAATCTCGCCGGCTGCGGACTTGCGGACGGGAAGAAAAATCTGTTCAAATATGTATTTCCGGAAACTGCGGTCATTCCGGCGGGCGGTTATCTGATGGTCTGCTGTGATGACGGCTTGACGAGTACGGACGCCACGGAGCTTCACGCGCCGTTCAAGCTCAGTGCGGACGGGGAAACGCTTTATCTGACCCATCCGACGCACGGGACGCTGGATATTGTCACGATGCCGGCGGCGCAGACGGATGTGACCTATGGCAGATGCGAGGACGGCTCTGCGGTTTGGGGCGACCTCACCCCGACACCGAATGCGAGCAACGATACGGCAGAGCGCGTGGTGATTGTGGCAGAGCCGGAATTTTCCGCGCCGGGCGGCTTCTATGACGAAGAATTTCAGCTCACGCTCTCCGATGCAAACGGCAATGCGATTTATTACACCACGGATGGCAGCGACCCTCGCACCTCCGATACCGCCGTGCGCTACAGCGAGGCGATCCGCATTTACAACAATACGAGTGAGCCGAATGTTTACAGCGCGATAGAGGACATCTCGCTCGGAAGCTACAAGCCGCCGAAAAACAACGTAGAAAAGGGCATTATCATCCGTGCCGCTGTCAAAACCGCAGACGGACGGTTCAGCGAGAGCGTGCATCACAGCTATTTTGTCGGAAAAACAGCGTCCTATTTCAACGAGATGAAGGTCATTTCGATGGTGACCGACAGCGACTATCTCTTTGACGCTGACAATGGCGCATACATGGTCGGCAAGGAATACTACGAATGGCTCAATAGCCCCGATTATAAAAAGTATGATCCTGCCGATACCCGAAATCCCACAAACTACAACAAGGATGGCAGAGAATCCGAATTCCCTGTCTCCATTCAGGTGATTGCGGACGGCAAGGCGGTTTACGGCGGCGATTTCGGCGCAAAAATTGCCGGCAATTACACAAGAATTCGTCCGCAAAAGAGCTTCCGGCTTGTCACGCGCTCCGAATACGGCGATTCCTCCATCAAATATCCGCTGTTCACCGGTCTGACGGACGCAGGCGGCAAGGAGCTTGACCGCTTCGACAAGGTCACGCTCTGGAATGGCGGCAATGACTTCCAGTTCCTCCACTTCCGTGACGCGCTGATTCAGGAGCTTGCCGGCGGTCTGAATGTGGAAACGATGGCGTCCGAGCCGTGCATCCTCTTTTTGAACGGGGAATTCTGGGGCTTCTATCTGCTGCGCGAGCGTGTGGACGCGGAGCATCTCGAAGCGCATTACGGCGTAAAACAGGACGATGTTGCGGTCATCAAGAACGGCAGACTCGATGACGGCACCGACGAGGATTTGACAGAATTCGAGCAGTTTACCAGATGGGCTTTGAATGCGGACATGACCGATGCGCAGAATTATGAGAAATTCTGTAACACGGTGGACGTTGATAGCTTCATCGACTATATGGCGGTGGAAACCTACATCAACAACAACGACTGGGCAAGCCTCGGCATGAACAACTGGCAGGTTTGGCGGTCTAAGACGGTGCTGCCGGACGTGCCGCAGGCAAGCGGAAAATGGCGGTTTGTCCTGTATGATACCGATGTCAGCGCGGGCATTTACGGCGATTATCGCTGCATGGCAAATTATGATTCGCTTGCAAACGCGATGCCCTCCGCAAGCAGCTATAATTTCCCCGGAATGCTGAAAGCCCTGATTAAGAACGCGGCGTTCCGTCAGCAGTTCCACGACCGTTATCTCTATGTCATCGAAAATCATTTCAACAAAACACGCGCAAATAAGATGCTTTCGAGCTATATTAGCGCATACGAAACAGTGACCTGCGATACGTTCCGGCGCTTCGGAATGGGCAACGAGGTCGTGTTCTATCCGCAGGAGGTGCAGAAAATTACTGATTTCTTCACCGCGCGACCGGACTATGCAAAGCAATATTTAGAAGCATATTGCAGCGGAAATTAAATCTTATCCCGGAAAGGAAATCCTATGCAGAAGCAGTTGAAAATCAGAATTATCATGTCCATCCTTGGCGTTATGATCGGCGCAGTCAGCGTCGCGATCTTCAAAATGGCAGCCTTCGGCGTTGACCCGTTTCAGTCATTTATGAGTGGCATCAGCACCCTGATCCCGATCAGCTTCGGCACGCTCTATGTTATCGTCAATGCAGTTTTATTGAGCTTTAGCTTGATTTTCGACAGACATTATATCGGCATCGCAACCTTTATCAATCTGTTTTTACTCGGCTATGTGACGGAATTTTCCTATAAATTTTTCCAGTGGCTTGTACCGTCGCCGTCCATTCCGCTGCGGATTCTGTTCCTGATTCTGGGCATCGTGATCATCTGCATCGGCTCGTCGCTGTATATCACGGCTGACCTCGGCGTTTCCACCTATGACGCAGTGGCACTGATCATGGCAAACAAGTGGAAAATCGGAACATTCAAGTATATCCGCATTGTCACGGATGTCTGCTGCGTGCTGCTCGGAACGGTCATGTTCCTGCTTGGCGGCGGCAGCTTCAAGGCCATCCCCACCATCGCCGGCATCGGCACCATTATCACGGCATTTTTCATGGGACCGCTGATCGAATTTTTCAGCAAGCATATTGCAAGAAAGCTGCTCAATGGCAAATCGGAGCCGGCAGAAAAATCTGCGGAAGCGTCCGATGCGCAAGCCTGATTTTCAACGAAATTTCCAATCGAATCATCAAAAAGGAGTGTGAATCAACATGATATTTTATGTAGACGCGAATGCGGGGCGCGATGGCAACGGCTCCAAGGAAGCACCGTTCAAGCGCATCAGCGAGGCGGCTCTGGCGGCAAGGGCAGGCGACGAGGTGCTTGTCATGCCGGGCGTGTATCGGGAATATGTTGCGCCACAGAATGCCGGAACGGAGGATGCCCCCATCGTGTACCGCAGCGCGGTGCCGCTTGGCGCGGAAATCACGGGCGCGGAATTGCTGACAGGCTGGACGAACTACGAGGGCAATGTCTGGACGGCAAGCGTGGACAACGGCATATTCGGCGGTTATCATCCCTACAAAACCTATGTGTACGGCGACTGGTACTTTGCCGGAAAATCAAAGCATACGGGCGCTGTCTACCTCAACGGCAGAGCGCTCTATGAAGCGGACAGCATTGCAGCGTGTATCGCCGGTGAAGCGTCCGAAACCTCGTGGGAGCCGGAGTATTCGGTCTATCGGTGGTACGCCGAGGTCACAGACGAAAAAACCGTCTTTTACTGCAATTTCAACGGGCTTGACCCTAATCGGGAAACCATTGAGATCAATGTTCGCCGCAGATGCTTCATGCCTGAAAAAACCGGCGTCAGCTATATCACGGTCAGCGGCTTCCGCATCAGCAAGGCAGCAACGACATGGGCACCGCCGGCTGCATTTCAGGATGGCATGATCGGGCCGCATTGGTCAAAGGGCTGGGTCATCGAGGACTGCGACATCAGCAACAGCAAATGCGCCGGAATCAGCGTCGGAAAATATTACGACCCCGAAAATGAGCATTATTTTACCAATAAACACGTGAAAAGCCCCACGCAGATGGAGCGCGACGCCGTTTGCAGAGGGCAGTATCACGGCTGGCTGAAGGAAAAGGTCGGCAGCCATCTCATCCGTAGAAACAATATTCACCATTGCGAGCAGGGCGGCATCATCGGCCGTATGGGCGCAGTGTTTTCCGTGATTGAGGACAACCATATTCATCATATCAACAATATGATGGAGCTTGGCGGCGCGGAGATTGCAGGCATCAAGATTCATGCCGCGATTGACGTCATCATGCGCAGAAATCATATCCACCACTGCACTATGGGTATCTGGTGCGACTGGGAGGCGCAGGGCACGCGAATCAGCTGCAATCTGCTCCACGATAACCATATGCCGGACTTTGCAAAGCCGCTCAAGGGCGGCATGATGAGTCAGGATTTGTTTGTCGAGGTCAGCCACGGTCCCACGCTGATTGATAACAATATTCTCCTATCCGAGGTCTCACTCCGTATGGCAACCGAGGGCGTTGCGCTGGTGCATAACCTGATATGCGGCGCGTTTACCTCTGTGGACGATGGCTGTGATACGGTGGTGGAGGGCGTGCTGCGCCAGCGGTATACGCCGTACCATATTCCGCACCGCACCGAGGTTATGGGCTTTATGACAATCTTGCACGGCGACGACCGCTTCTATAACAATATCTTCATTCAGAAATACGGTCTGTGTCCGCGCGACGGCACCGAGGATAACCGTGAGGTCGGAACGCATATTTTTGACGCATTCCCGAACTATGACGAATGGATCGCGAATTTTGATATGGATACCGATACGCCCGATATGGATGCGCTTTGCAAATATCATAATTCCTATCTGCCTGTCTGGTGCAACGGAAACGTGTATTTCGGCGGCGCAGGCGGCTGGAAAAAGGAGCAAAATAATCTGATTTGTCCGGACAATGTGACCGTCACGCTCGAAGAACAGGACGGCGCACTTTGTCTCAAAACGAATCTGTATCAGCTGATGGAGGGCTTTACAGCCGGCATGATTTCAACGGATACACTGGGGAAAGCGTTTGAGCCGGAGCAGCGTTTTGAAACGCCGGATGGCAGGGATATTATGTTTGATACGGATTATCTCGGCTGTCACAGAGGCACGGCAGTCATACCGGGGCCGTTTGCAAGCGCCGCAGAATGCTTTGCAGTCTGAGCGCAAGATAATCTTATAAAAATACCGCCATAGCTTGTGTAGGGTTCACAGGCTATGGCGGTTTGCTGTTATGAGAAAATTGCGCTGATTAAGAGATAGAAACGCGGAAGAAGCCGTCCTCGATGGCGCAGTAACAGGAAATGTTTTGCTGCTTTGCGAGCGTCATGACGATGGAAAGACCGATGCCGATGCCCTTATTTCCGCTTCGGCTCTTGTCCGCCTTGACAAAGGGCGTTGTCAGCTCCTCTGCGGTCAGGCTGTCCGGGATGTCGCAGGTGTTGTTGAGGATGAGCTGATTGTCGGAAACCGTCAGCCGGATGACGTCGCCATCGGGCGCTTTCACAAATCTTTCAGGAAAATATGCAAAATCACAATCGTGGGCAGTACACCCCCCATTTTTTCTCCCATGATTGCATCGCGAGGGATTTTTTCAAGTTCTCCCATTGCAATTTACATTATAATATGGTATAATATTATGATTGATTTTTTAGGGAGCAGATTTGTCATGGAAACATTCAATGAGATTCTTGTCAAAATCGACGAGATTGTATGGGGCTTGCCTTTGATTGTTCTGATTATTGCCTGCGGCGTCCTGCTAACCGTGCGCACAGGCTGTCTGCAAATCAGAAAGCTCGGCACAGCACTGAAATACATGGTGAAAAACGAAGAGAGTGCAGCAGGCGAAATCTCCAGCTTCGCGGCGCTCTGTACCGCACTTTCCGCAACGGTCGGAACCGGAAACATTGTCGGCGTTGCAACCGCAATCGGTGCAGGCGGCCCCGGCGCGCTGTTCTGGATGGAGGTTGCGGCATTCTTCGGGATGGCGACCAAGTACGCGGAGGGTCTGCTCGCCATCAAGTACAGAACCACGGATCAGAACGGAAGCTACCTCGGCGGCCCGTTCTATTACATCGAAAATGGTCTTGGCAAGCGCTGGAAATGGCTCGGAAAGCTGTTTGCGCTGTTCGGACTCCTTGCAGGTCTGCTGGGAATCGGTACGATCACACAAATCAATGGCATCACTTCTGCCGCAAATAATTTCTTCGACCCCTCGGCAAGCCATACCGTCACCATTTTCGGCACCCAATATACCCTCACAACCATCATCGCAGGTCTTGTCATCACCATCCTTGCCGCACTGATCATCATTGGTGGCATCAAGAGAATCGCCGCATTTTCGGAGGTGATCGTCCCTGCAATGATCATCATTTACGTGGTAAGCTGTCTGATCATCATTCTGACAAATATGGATAAAATTCCGAATGCGATTGCGGATATTTTCAAGGGCGCGTTTGGCGTTCGGCCGATTGCCGGCGGAATCACAGGCTTTGCGGTCGTACAGATTTCCATGCGAAGCGGTATCGCGAGAGGCATTTTCTCCAATGAGGCAGGACTTGGTTCTGCACCCATCGCCGCTGCCGCCGCAAAGACCGATGAGCCTGTCAGACAGGGTCTTGTTACCATGACCGGCACGTTCATCGACACCATCATCGTTTGCACCATGACAGGTCTTGCAATCGTGATGTCGGGCAGCTACGAAAAGGGTCTTGCCGGCGTAAATATCACCATCGACGCGTTTCAATGCGGCTTGCCGTTCCCACCGGAGGTATCGTCATTCCTGCTGATGATATGTCTTGTATTCTTCGCATTTACGACGATTCTCGGTTGGAATTACTATTCCGAGCGATGTCTTTCGTATCTGACCGGCGCAAAAAAATCGCATACGATAGCATACAAATGGTTGTATATTGCCGCAATTTTCATCGGACCGTATCTGACAGTCGAGGCGGTCTGGAATCTCGCAGATATCTTCAATGGCTTGATGGCACTCCCGAATATCATCGCACTGCTCGGACTATCCGGCGTTGTCGCTGCCGAAACAAAGCATTATCTCGCAAAGCTGAAAGAAGGACAGAATAAATAGTATATTTAGGAGCGGATAATCAAGCAATATATTCGTGAAGAACTCTGCAATTCCACTGCTGCCAATGATATGATAAAGTGAATATAAAAAAAGCACCTGCGATCGAGTGTGAACCGCCCCGCTTTGTGTGTATAGCACAAAGTGGGGCGGTTCAAGTTGGTCTGAAGCGGATAAAAAATCCCATTGGAATATTATCAATGGTGTTTATCATGGACTCCTGAGTGTTTACGACAGTTAAAACCGGGTGCAAGTTGTTTTATTTTTGCCGGAAGAAGATATGCGCATCGTTGTATTTCTGCGTTTGAGGATTTGATTGGCATATCTACCATTGAAGGTCAAACAGTATTAGATCCGTTTTATTGCTGCACCTAATCCAAAAAGAAAAATACCATCACATTTGTGCGTACAAATGCAGTTGAGCCGTAGCCCAAACGTATTTTACATTGCAAAAGAACCGTCAACACTTTGTTGACGGTTCTTTTGATTGTTTTTTGTAAGAAATCTGCCAAGAACATTGCGCGCTCGCAGGTGCTTCGTTGTTTGGGGGCTGAGCGATTACTGGTAGTTTACTTTCGTCTTGGCATAATATACCAGCGAGGTGTCACCGTCTGTATAGGTGATTTTGCAGCGGTAGTTGAGATAGGGGCGGCCGGCTTTGTTTTCGTCGGTCATTTTGAAAGTTGCCTTCTTACTATCTTCGGATTCGATATCGAACCATTTTTGTGTACTCTTGTCATACCACTGCCAGCAATAGCTGAGCTTGTCATTCGGATAATCGGTCGTTTTCAGCGTAAAGGTATTGTTCTGATCCGCAGTGATTTCAGCCGGCGTCTCGAACGCATAGACGGTGTAACGCCTCTTGTTATCCTGCTCGCCATCGGGCGTCACAAGATTGTGATAGACATTATATTTGCCGGCGTTGAGGTCATGGTCAAGTACCATCAGATCATTGAAAGATACGACCTTTGTTTCTGTTTCTGCATATCACGGACATGAACTTCGGGAATTGCGTACAGATACACGTCACGGAAGATACCCGAAAATCTCCAGAAATCCTGATATTGTGTTTGAGATAACACCGATAATTGCATAAATGATTGCGATTGTTCTCCAAGCATCTGCGCCGCCGCCAAGATTGTTTACAATGTCAACGGTGATAACCTGAATTAACATACTTGTGCCGAATGCAAACATAAATCTGATTGAGCCCATCTGCACACGCTCGTGATTGTTTCTTGTAATAAGTGCGGTAAGTGCGGAATAGGCAATGTTGTTTGCTGTGTAAAAGCCTGCGTTAAGTAAGGTGTAGGTGATAAAGAACCAAGCGTACTGAGCAAACTGTCCGATATCTGTCGGTATGCAGAAAATTGCTATAAGGCAAATCGCACATCCGAAGTAGCCATAAAGCATCCACGGTCTTGCTTTACCCATTTTCGATTTTGTCTTGTCGATGAGTGCACCAAAGAATATGTCGCTGATTCCATCGAAAATCTTTGATACTGCAATGAGTGTTCCGACGATTCCTGCATTTAAGCCTACTGTGTCGGTGAGATAAATCATTACGAATGCGGAAAGCAGTGCATATACGACATTGCCTGCGATATCGCCTGAGCCGTAGCCGACTTTGTTGTACCGCCTCAGGTATTTTTTGTTAGTCATAATCATTCTCCTTTAATTAAAATACTTATATTCGTTTAGTTCATCACAGGTCTCGAGTTCTGTGATGATGCGGTATTTTACGGAAATACCGTTTCAATTAAAGGAACCTTTTCTTCTTGATTCTATTCTACCACAGATTTTCACGTCAAACCATAAACACAATAATACAAAATATGCACAAAATGATACTATGCACTTGAAATCGGAACGCATTTGTGGTATAATAGTAGTAAACAAACTGAAAAGAGGTCGGGCTTATGTATACAAACGTAGCTTATCTTCATAACTCGCTGAATGATATGGTGGATACAAGTCGGGCTCTTGTTGTGACAAGCTGCGGCTATTATCGTGTTCACAGTCGTCCTGTTATTTCTACGGAGCGTCCAAAGGGGCGAAGGGACTATCAGCTTTTGTATATTGCAAAGGGCAAGGGATATTTTTATTTTGACGGTCTTGATGGTAAGGAAACTGTTATTACAGAGGGGAATATGATACTTTTTCGACCAAATGAAATACAATACTATTATTATCACGCACCCGACAAAACCGAGGTGTATTGGGTGCATTTCACGGGACGAATGGTTGACGGTATTCTTGACAATTATGAAATGCCAAAAGCGGAGAAGGTGTTCTATACGGGTACCTCTCCCGATTATGCATGGCTTTACAAGCAGATGATACAGGAATTACAGCTTTGCCGACCGAACTATGAGGAACTGCTCACTCTGAATCTCAGGCATATTTTCATTCAGATTAACCGCTACATCAAAGAGGGACTGAAAAAGGGCAGCGACGTTCAGAACGAAATCGAACGTGCCACCCATTATTTCAACGAACACTATGCCGAGCAAATCAGCATAGATGAGTATGCGGCTTCAAGACATATGAGCACCTGTTGGTTTATCCGCAGCTTTAAGCAGATTTTGAAAGTAACGCCAATGCAGTATATTTTGTCACTACGAATGGCAAATGCACAGAGCCTGCTTGAAACAACTGAATACAATATCTCAGAGATTGCAGAGATAGTGGGATATGACAACGCACTCTATTTCAGCAGGCTGTTTCATAAGAATGTGGGAGTTTCGCCGTCGGAGTATCGAAAAATCAAGCTGAATTAAGAAATTGTATCATTGGATTACTAACGTACTCATCAATATAATACTAAATGCAAATGTGAAATTTTTGTGAAAATTTCACTCGAAAATTGATTTATCTCCACCCACTACCCTGTGTCAGAAATGATACAACGGAATAAAAATCCTCAGAATTTATGCGGAAAAGTGAAACTCATCCCTAATACACCACCGCCCACTGACAGCCTGCAAATGGCGTTGTTATGCGATTTTTTTAAATTTTTGGGGTTGATAAATGTCGGATAATGTTGTAGAATAGAAGATGTGCAGAACAGATGTTTCCGCGTTGACTCTCCCCAGAGAGTCCTGTAATATATGTGCCGAGCTTTAAGCTCAGGCTGTACGGCTGTGAACTTTACCAGCCGAATGATAACGGAATATATAAAGCCGTTACACTAACATAACTAATTGAATAAGTCTTGACTCATCAGCGAACTGGTGGGTCTGGCTTGTTGTAGTTATGTGGGTGTAACGGCTTTTTTGTTTTTTCGTAAATATAATGCGTAACGAAAAAGGATGCGGTGGCAATTTACCACTCCACAAAATTATGCCGCCCTGAAACAGGGCGTCGTCGAAGCTGAGTCGGCGTTTTGTCGAGTTAGGATGCTGCTGTAAAGCACCCGCCCTGTTTTAAGGCGGGTGGTATGACTGCCCCGAAACAAGGCGGTGGTTTCGGGCGTCATCATTTTGATGACCCCTTGAAGCTGATGTAATAGCCAAAAGGAGTGAACGAAACGTTCACCCCTTGTGAAAAAACCGACTTCCCATTTTGGGAAATCGGTCGTATGATAACTTGTTTGAAATATAGCACTTATTATAATCACTTTTGAAACCACTCAGGTATGCATAAGCCGCCGCTTTTCAGTCTTTCTACCTCGTCATCGAACATATGGAGCGTTTCTTCTCGTTCTTCTTCCATATGCACGCCGACAGTAAATGCATAGAGCATTTCGGCGGTCATATAGTAGTTGTATTTATCACAAAAATCATTGGGGATTTCCTTGCCGAAGTATTCCTCAATCTGCCCAATAGCAAAGGAAAGGCTATACATAGCACTGACCCCTGCACCTGTGAGGACGTGATACGGGTCAGCTATGCCGCACATCTGAAAGTCGATGGTGTAAAGCTCACCTTCGGGAGATATGACCATATTATCCGTCTGGAAATCCATGTGCATCAGTGCCGTTGGTCGCTCTCCGATACAGGTGTGATTTGTTTGCAGATAGCGAATAATCAGCTCATCGCCCTCGAAGGTATAACCGCATTTCCGATAAAGCTCAATATAATGTTCCACACACTCCCGAAAATTATTTGACCATTCCATAGATGCAGGCTTGCGGTCGATTTGCTCCATCTGTTTTAAAATGCCTGCCGCTTTCTGACCATAAGCATACTGCTCGGCATCACTCATATTGTAAAGTGCTTCTTTGGCTTCCTCGCCATCGCACCAAGTTAGAAGCTGATATACGCTTTTGCCGTTTTCGCAGATACCGAAGTCAATCGGCTCGGACATTTTTATTCCGACAGCCGACATTTTCTTCATCACTTCAAACTCATACTGCTTTGCATCATAGGTCGAAATATCCGACACACGAAGAAGCAGTCGCTTGCCGTCTTTCGTTTCAACATAATATTTTTTATCTCCCGACCAGCCTTTATGGATAGGTTCTATCTTCACAAAGGTGTCGAAATTTGGAATATCTTTCATCATACACCTCATTGAAATCAATGGTTTATCGGGTTGTCTGCCCTAACATAATTATACCATTTTCACCCCGAAAAAGCAATACACACGGTGACCGAATCGTTCACCGTCAAGCACCTGACGTACCATTTCAGTACATCAGATATATCCTCCCTTACATATCGCAAAAGCGAATGTCGGCAGAAATGCTGAATCTGATTTATGGAGAAAACGAAAATGAACGAAAAAAGTTTAACTCGTACCGAAACCGAATACGAAAAGGCACTTGCAGAGCGTGACAAGCTTCATGCCGAGCTTGAACGGCTGACGAGGAAGGAGCAACAGAAAATCCACTACTGCAACAATCTCGTCAATCGTGCGAAAGACCAGAAACGCCGACAGCGTACAAGCCGTCTGATTCAGCGTGGAGCTTTGCTTGAAAGCTTCATTCCCGATGCGGAAAGCTACACCAACGAGCAAGTCGGATACTTGCTGAAAATTGCTTTCGGAAATCTTCCCGGCGGTGTGCAGGGAGTACATTTTCCTGCAACGCTAGGAGGAAATCAGTGAAAAAGCTGTTCTGCAAGGCAAGCAATTCTGCTTCCCTTGGGACAAGGGCGCACTTATATACCACAGAAGTGGTATCGTGCGGTTTCTGCGGAAACGAAGGCAAATTCGCAATACTGCTCAAAAAAGAAAGGATGAGAATATCTCCGACATAGTAAAGCGTTTGATAGAGCGTGATATCAAAAAACAAGCGGCATAACCGTTTCAAAATCTATCATAAACAACAGAAATTTATCACTTTAAAGTGTTGATATTTTACGGAAAGTGTGCTATAATGATAGTACATTAGCCGCCGTAAAATGTCGGAAAGGAATGGTTATGTTAACAGACAAGATTACGGCTTTATACTGTCGTCTGAGTAATGACGACGATTTACAGGGTGAGTCAAATTCAATCACCAATCAGAAATCCATATTAAAAAAGTATGCCGATGACAACAATCTCGGCAACACACAGTTCTATGTTGATATGTAACGACTAAAATTGATACAATCAAACTATCTGTTTTCAAGGTGGCTCGAAATGTACATAAGGTGGCTCGGAACTACTTAGAGGTGGCTCGTTTTTTGCACAAGGTGGCTCGGACTGAAAACAGGTGGCTCGAAATCATTTATAGGCCTCTCGAAACGCACGTGGGGTTTCTTGATGGGTACGCCCCAATTTTTATGACAGAAATGTAAATAAGCTATTGAAATTACAAAGGCTCTATGCTATAATCATAGTGCGTACATTACTTGTATTTCGCTATAAGACAAATCACTAAAAATTGGAGGTATCGTAAGAACAAGCTATTCTCTAAAATCGTTTCCGCTGTCACGGCTGCGGCAATGACACTTTTTGTATCATCCAGCAGTATGCAGACAATCGTGAACGAAATCGATGCACACGCAGCAGAAACTGACGTAATCTTAGGTGACGTAAATAATGATGACAGAGTCGATGTGTTTGACCTCACTCTTATGAAAAGGGAACTTATCTATCCCGGCAAAACCAATATCGATCTTGTTGCCGCTGATGTGAATGCAGATGGGACAGTTGATATTAAGGATGTTAGAGAAGTACAGGAGTTTCTGCTGTGTAAAAGAGAACATTTTTCTGCCAATCAGTCAAATGCTGTAGCAGGCATATTGAATGAAGTTAAGTCGTTAGATTACTCTATTGTCACACCTGATGAGGAGGCCGAAACCGCACTTACAGCCGAAATCGCAAAAATAATCGATGAAATTGCTGATCCTGTTGCTGTCTACGAATTACTTTACAATAACGTCGAAACAGAATTTTATTTTGGTTCAAGAAAGGGTGCTATTGGCACATATGATCAGCATGGTGGCAACTATTGGCTTGGATGTTAAGAGTGATTCATTCAGTGCGGTTTCGCTTAATAATTCTCAAAATGACGTCGATAAATTTTATCTGAATGTAGGGATTAGAGGTTCATACCTTAAAGGAGAGGTTTTTGAGTCCGTAACAGGTATCGAAAGCATATCGACAATGAAGGCTTTAGAGATAGCAAAGCAGCAAGGGATAGAGATTGTTACTATTTCAAAAAACAATTCCGACTATGAATCGATTCTTAACACATTAAAAAACAACGGTATTCCTTCCTATTCACTTGTAGAAATAACTGAAAGGGTTGAGGCAGGATATGAAGTCATAACACCTGTCAAAAGCATCCGTCTAAATTCATGGACAGGAATTGGATATATAATAACGAACGGAAATGAATATAGTTTCATGCTATCCAATGGAACAAACGGAGGAGAAACAACAGATACTGTTACAAATTTAAAAAATCTTGTGGAGAACATAGTTTTTTGGGCTTTTGTTGGCGCATTAATATTTTCAATCATATCGTTCTGCTCAGCGGGATGGGCATTTGTAGCAATTCTCGCTGGCGAAAAAGCCTTAACAGCAGGTGCTGTTGTGTCCTTAATATGGTCAGCATATGCTGTTTCGTCTGCTGCTGATGGATTAGGAGATGTCATTGAAGGTACGGTCACCACTGGAACTAAGGCACGTGTTACAGTAACAACACTTAGAAAATCACTATGGAAATTAATTTGGAAGGTTGTAAATGGGTGATGAACTATGATATGGTTGATTTTATTTATTATAATTAGTTCTTTAGCAATAGCACTTGCAATTATTCCTATAGCTCGTGATGTAAAAGTTTTTAAATATGGGCAAGTAGGGGAAGGAGTGGTTGTTAACATATCTTCTTATTTTGATATGAGTAAAAAGGAAAGAAACCGAATAAATGTACAATATGATGCTGACAATCGCAACTATACACATACTTTTAGCTTATATAGAGAAGAATGCACCTTAAAAACTGGCGATAAGGTTACTTTGTTATACAACGTAAAGAATTCTAAAAATGCACACATATCCGCAGATTCTGACTCGTTCTCTCATCATTTTCAAAGGCTCATCATCATATTGGCAGTTATTGCGGTTTTAATCATTGGGCTGAGGAGTCTTCTGATGTATTTCGACTCAACCAATAACTCCTCACTAATCTCCATAATAGCATTTAGTGTGGTTGCTTTAATAACTCTAGCAGTCCTTGCTATATACATTTACATTCGTGTGAAGTTGTTAAATACATCGCTCTTTTTTCCAAGCGAAAGGAGCGTGGTCCGCAGACAGTGCTGCTTGTATTCCGCTGCACCGATCACTGCCCCGAGAACGATCAGCGGGATCGTGCTGAACAGGATCACATCAAAGCCCATGAATGCAAGCGGCGGCATAGCCTCCAGCAGATCCGGACAGGTTTCCGGTGTCGCAGTCAGTCCGACGGCAAGATTTTGCTTTGCGGAGACAAATGCAAGAAAGCCCTGTGCTGCGGTCACCAGAATCGCAACAACCATCCAGACTGTTGTGCAGCGGATCTTGAGAAGCTCACTGTGGAGCTTCTGCCCAAATACGGTTACCATGCTTCTCCGCCTCCTTCCGTCAGACTGAAGAACAGATCCTCGAGGGACGGGAGCTTATCCATGACGCTGTCCAGCGTGCCTTGTGCTGCGATCTCGCCGTGATTGATGATGACGACATCATCCGTGATGGTTTCGACCTCTGACAGCATGTGCGAGGAGAGAAGAACGGTTTTACCGTTCTTTGCCTGCTGCCGGATGAAGGAGCGGAACCATCGGATGCCGCCCGGATCCAGTCCGTTTGTCGGTTCATTTGCAACGGAAATTCTGGGAGAAATCCTTGATAACAATGGTGTGCTTGTGGAGAAGAATGACGCAGAGCCGTCACAGTATGCGTTGATGTTTGAATTTTCGGGAGATAAGCATAAAATCCGTCATGTCCTCTACTGCTGTACCGCAAGCAGACCTGCAACCGAGGGACAGACCAAGGAGGACTCCACCGAGGTAAAAACAGAAACGCTGACGCTCACAGCGTCCGCACTTCCCACGGGACTTGTAAAAGCAAAGACCTGTGAGGCAACCGATGAAACCGTTTATAACAACTGGTACAAAATGCCGTATAATCCCGATACTTCGGAGAAAAAGGCGGCTGCAACCACAACGACAACAACAAAGGGGTAATGATTTATGGCGATTACAAGAAATATTGAAATTGACGGGGTTGAAGTACCTTTCAGAGCGAGTGCCGCCGTGCCTCGTCTGTATCGCATGAAGTTTGGCAGGGATATTTACAAGGACCTTGCGGAATTACAGAAAAATGTATCCGAAAGCGATGAAGAAAAATCCTCCCTGAGCATCGAGAGCCTTGAGGTCTTCGAGAATGTGGCGTATATCATGGCGAAACACGCTGATCCCGAGGGCGTTCCCGCTTCTCCCGATGAGTGGCTGGAGAACTTCAACACCTTTTCTGTATATCAGATTCTGCCGCAGCTGATTGAACTGTGGGGACTGAACATTGAAACGCAGGTGGAGTCTAAAAAAAACATCGTCCGATTGACAGGGAAATGACGACACCGCTGTTTCTGCTCCGTTGTGTGCAATTGGGTCTGTCGATATAGTAGGAGGGTGATTTTTATGACCATAAAACAAAAGCATGAAGTTGAAAAAAATGAGGGCTGACGGTTGCATTTTCAATGAAATCAGCATGGAAACAGGAATATCCGTCGGGGCAATCAAATCATATTTTCATCGCAAGAACAACAAGCACCAGTGTGAGCATTGCGGAAAAATCTTACAGCAAAGCAGCAGAAAAAAGCGTTTCTGTTCCGATCACTGCCGCATGAGCTGGTGGCGGTCTCATCGTGCTGAATCAGAGAAATCTTCCTCGCAGGTCTGCCCTATATGTCACAAGGACTTTATTTCATATCCAAGCAAGCATCAGGTTTATTGCTCTAAGCAGTGTGCTGGAAAGGCAAGGTGGATTCATGAATCATAATGTAATGATGTATCAGATTATGGTGGATATTCTGAAAAACTGGCTGAAAAACGGCGTAATTTCGCAGAAAGATTATCGGGTAATGCATACAAGTATGGCTGAAAAATACGGTATATCTTTGTCCGGTATATTCGTTGATAATTTTTCTGTGACGAGTTAATATGGTATCGGAAGGAGGGGTTACTACGAAAAGATTGATACAAAAAACTGGAACCCACAAAACCGATTCAGCCCAAATTACTGCGTGTAGCGGCTTATGCCAGAGTTTCAAGCGGAAAGGACGCAATGCTCCATTCCCTGTCCGCACAGGTCAGCTATTATAACGACTTGATTCAGAAAAATCCCGAATGGCTGTTCTGCGGCATTTATGCGGACGAGGCAATGACAGGTACAAAGGAAAATCGAGATAATTTTCAGCTGATGCTGCAAAAATGCCGTGAGGGTGAGATTGATTTAATTCTGTGCAAGAGTATTTCACGTTTTGCCCGAAATACCGTCACTTTGCTTGAAACCGTGCGTGAGCTGAAGTCCATCGGCGTGGATGTATATTTTGAGGAGCAGAACATTCATAGCATGAGTTCTGACGGCGAGTTAATGCTAACGATACTTGCATCCTACGCTCAGGAAGAAAGCCTGTCAGTCAGCGAAAATCAGAAATGGCGAATCCGCAGGGATTTTCAGCAAGGCAGAATTTGCAATATGAGAATGCTTGGCTACCAACGAAATGCAGACGGTGTTCTTGAAATCATTCCCGAAGAGGCAGTCGTTGTCCGCAGGATTTTTTCGGAATATCTCGCAGGAAGCGGCAAGCTGAAAATCGCAAATATGCTGAATGAGGAGCATATTCCAACGATAAACGGCTGTACATGGACTACAGAGGATATCCGCAGGATTCTCATCAATGAAAAATATGCAGGCAACATGCTGCTACAGAAGTCGTTCCGAGAAAATCACATCACCAAAAGAAAAGTCCGAAATGTCGGGCAATTGCCGCAGTATTATGTTGAGGAAAGCCACGAGCCGATAATTGAGCCGGAGATTTTTGAACTGGTGCAGGGGCTTATCAAGAAAAGAAGCGATAAGTTCACAGGAACGAAAACAACGACTTCTTACCCATTTACGGGCAAAATCCAATGTGGCTGTTGTGGGAAGAATTATCGCAGGAAAACCACTGCAACAGGGATTGTATGGATATGCTCAACTTACAATACAAAGGGTAAAAAATACTGCCCTACGGCAAAGCAAATCCCCGAAAATACGTTGTATTCCGTTTGCTGTGAAGTGCTTGGGATTGATGAATTTGATGAGGATACTTTTAAGGAGAAGATTCAGCAGATTATCATTCCTGCACCGAATAAGATTGCATTTGTTTTCCACAGCGGTGATACTAAAACTGTGGAATGGCAAGACCGTTCACGCTCGGAAAGCTGGACAGCGGAAATGCGACTGCAGGCAGGAAAAATATCAAAAGAGAGGAGGGGCAAACAATGCCAAGAGTAACGACAATCCCCGCAAGGCTGCACCCAGCCACCTTTACCCCATTAGAAAGCTCAATAAAACGCAGAGTTGCAGGCTATGCAAGGGTTTCTACAGATTCAGAAGAACAACAGACTTCCTATGTTGCACAGGTTAGCTATTATACCGATTACATCAAAAATCGCCCCGATTGGGAGTTTGTGGGTGTTTACACCGACGAGGGCATTTCCGCCACCAACACAAGGCACCGTGATGGATTTAATCAGATGATCGCAGATGCTTTGGATGGTAAAATCGACCTAATCGTGACGAAGAGTGTAAGCCGTTTTGCCCGAAATACCGTTGATTCTCTAACAACCGTCAGAAAATTAAAGGAAAAAGGTGTTGAAGTTTACTTCGAGAAAGAAAATATTTTTACGCTCGATTCCAAGGGAGAGCTTCTCATCACGATAATGTCCTCGCTTGCACAGGAAGAGAGCCGTTCCATTTCCGAAAATGTCACATGGGGACGAAGAAAATCCATGGCGGACGGAAAGGTTTCGCTGCCGTACAAGAATTTTCTCGGTTATCGTAAGGGTGAGGACGGACTTCCCGAAATTGTGCCGGAGGAGGCGGAAATCGTCAGATTTATCTATCGGAGCTTTATGCAAGGAAACACGCCACATCGTATTGCAGAACAACTGACCTTCAAGCAAATTCCTACACCCGGCGGCAAGGAGATATGGTCGGCTTCAACAATTGAGAGCATTCTGACAAATGAAAAATACAAGGGATCGGCACTGCTTCAGAAGAAGTTTACTGTAGATTTTCTGACGAAGAAAACGAAGGTCAATGAAGGCGAAATTCCGCAGTATTACGTAGAGGAATCGCACCCTGCCATCATTCCGCCCGAGGAATTTGAACTGGTGCAGGCAGAAATTCTCCGCAGAAAGGGATTGGGCAAAAGCTACAGCAGCAAGAGTATTTTTTCTGCAAGGCTGATTTGCGAATGCTGTGGAGGATTTTTCGGCTCGAAGGTATGGCACAGCACATCAAAATATCGCCGTGTAATATGGCAGTGCAACAGTAAATTTAAAGGTAACTCAAAGTGCGTCACTCCTCATTTCAGCGAGGAACAGCTCAAGGAAAACTTTATTCTTGCAATGAATCAGGTGCTTGAAAGCAAGGATGAAATCATCGAGAATTGCTTGGCTTTAAGCCGCAATTTCACTTTTGCAGAGAATTCTGCAATTGAAAAGGTGGCACAGGAGATGGAGGTAGTTGCACAGTTTACACGAAATCTGATTCAGCAGAATTCCATCCAGCCGATGAAACAGGAACTTTATGAGGCTGAGTACGGAAAGCTTGTGGAGCGTTATGAGAAGTTGAAGTCAAAGCACGACGCATTCATCCGCAAAAAGGAGTCCACGGAGAGCAAGCTGAAATTTATCCTGCACTATGCCGAAACGCTGAAAGTGCAGGATGTGATTACCGAATTTTCCGAGGATTTATGGCTGAAAGCAATCGACCATGTGACCATCCGCATTGACGGGAGTATGGTTTTCTGCTTTAAGGATGGGACGGAAATTACGGTATAAATGAAATATGGGGTGCGTGATGCACCCCTCTTTTTTTATGCAAAGAAACGGGAGAATGACCAAAGAAACGGTAATCACCAAAGAAACGGAAACGATGAAACCTTGCCCTTCCGTTTCTTTGCTCTGCCCCCTTTTTCGATTTTTGCTGAAATTCGTAACCAAAGAAACGGTTTGAGTTTATCCGTTTATTTGACAAACGTAAATGCCCGAAACTGCGTTGTTTATGCAAAAATAAAAACGCAACGATTTGTATCAATCGTTGCGTTCAGTTATGTCTGTCTTATACAAAATAGATGACATTGATTTATGCCCGATTTTTCGAGTTTTTTGAACGCATCACTCATTTTTTCTTCCCCGCTAACAGCACAAATCCCTCACGCTGTTCCATCAGATATTCATACAAATCTTCGGGTGAGGTCAGCAAATAAACTTCAAGTTTATACATGGACATCTCCATGCATTCTTCATTTTCTTCAGAATCGTCATAATCGCTCACAGCGGTTTCCAAGTTTTCATCGGGTGTTTCCCCGACTTCTTGTCTATCGTCGCACACGGCGGCAACACGCTCGTCACAGGGGGCTTCGTTCTGCCGTTCCTGTTCACGGGCTGGCATGCCATCATTCGGCATATCTACCGAAGCCCTTTCCGCTTGGCTTTGGGTAGCAATTCGTTCCTGTCTGAGTCGTTCACGCTGTGCTACACCATCTTCGGGATGCTTCCAAGCACCCTTGCAATGGCTCTTGCTGCCTGACATCGTGTGAGTCCTGTCATTTCGATTTCTATGCCGAAGTTACTTTGGCGTATGCCTTCAAAATTTCCTGCCAATTTATCACCTTCTTTCAAATTTGCTGTTGATTT
>JAZNTW010000084.1:0-8152 GCA_045591925.1 Oscillospiraceae bacterium | reverse complement strand
AACGGGGAGCGCGAGGGAAAAGAGGGAATGCGAGTGCAGCGAGTTTCCTCCTTGCCTCTTGCGGTTCTCCCCCCGCCCTGCACATCTGCGCGGAGTACGAATGCGAAAGGGACAACCCAAGAACGAGGGGAATCGTCGCGCGCTGCGGTCTCCCCTCTGCTGACTTATATTTTCTTCAGGGGAAAGGAGGATGCGAGTGCAGCACATCTGGGGGTCGAGGGGGCGCAGCCCCTTCGTCGCGCGAAGCGCGAAATCAAATATAAATACAAAAATCAGGGACACTGCAACAAATTCCTTAAAATGATACGAAAGGATGAATCTCATGAAATATCATAAGCTATGCTCCGTCATTACCACTGCCACGCTCGCGCTCAGCCTGACAACGCCGGCGCTTGCGGAGGTTCAGGTCAACGCAAACGCTGACCGCGCATATAGCGTTGCGGATGTCGTGACGCTCTGCAAATATCTGACAACCGCAGGCACGCTTTCGGATGCCGCTGCCGCCGATTTCAACGCAGACGGTGTAGTCAACGCCATCGACCTCACGCTCATGAAGCGCGCCATTCTGCATCCGTCACAATCGGTAACTCCCAATTCCGATACAGTCGTCACAGCCGTCACATTCGCAAGCAGCAGCGTTACGTTGAAAAACGCAGCAGGTACGGAGATTTCCGCAGAGCAAGCTGAAAATATCACCGTCACAAACGGCACGACCGTCACCGTCACACAGCCCTGTGAGCTTGACATTGACGGCGCTTGCGAAAACGGTCAGCTCTGCGTCAACGTAGACAAAACCGCCCATCCGGATGGACAGGTCACGCTCAATCTGCGCGGTCTGACGCTTGCAAATCCCTCTGATTCGCCAATCTATGTCGCAGCGCTTGCGGACGAATGCGTGATTTCCGCAAAAAATGAAACCGTCAACACCATCACGGACGGCACGGCGTATACGAACGCGGACGGCGATTCCGGCGCAATCTATGCCTGTGACGACCTCAAGCTCAAGGGCAAGGGCACGCTGATCGTCAACGGAAATTGTGCAGACGGCATCGTTTGCAAGAACGACCTCAAAATCTGGAACGGCAATATTCAAGTCAATGCAGCCGATGACGGCATCCGCGGCAAGGACTCGGTGCGCATCGGTGACCCCGATGACAGCGAGGGGTACGCGGCACTCAGCGTATCCGTCAAGACCAAGCAGGGCGACGGCATCAAGTCCACCTCCATAAAAACCACCGACGATGACGGCACTGCCACAAACGAAGGCTTTGTCCGCATCAACGGCGGCACCATTCAAATCGAATCCTATCTGGACGGCATTCAGGGCGAACAGCGGGTGGAAATCAACGGCGGCGATATCACCATCAAGACCTATGAGGGCGCATCGTTTACGGGCAGCGGTCAGACCGGCAGCTCACAGTTCCCCGGATGGTCAGACGGAAACAGCAATAAAGCCGAGGTTTCCGCAAAGGGCATCAAGGCGGTCGGCATCTTCGATGAAGCCGGTACGACATGGCAGAGCGCCGGCGATATTCTCGTCACGGGCGGCAAAATCACGGTCGATTCATCCGATGACGCGCTCCACTGCGGCGGCAGTATGTCGCTGACAGGCGGCGTGTTCGAGATTCAGACCGCCGATGACGGCTTCCACTCCGACCACGATTTGACGATCGGCACGGAAAACGCCGGCACCTATGACGATGTGCAGATCTACGTTGCCAAGGGCTACGAGGGCATCGAGGGCATCAATATCTACCAGAACAGCGGCACGGTCTATATCGTTTCGACCGACGATGGCTACAACGCAGCCGGCGGCGCAGACCAGTCCGGCACGGGCGGCAACAACCAATGGGGCGGCGGCTTCATGAGCTCGACCTATGGTGAGCTGTGGCTGCGCGGCGGACTGGTCGTGGTCAATTCGGCAAGCGGCGACCATGACGGCTTGGATTCCAACGGCCCGTTCAACATCCTCGGCGGCTATTATTTTGCAAATGGCAGAGAGCCGATCGACTGCGGTGACGGCTACTCGATTTCCCACACCGGCGGCACGTATGCGACCATCACCGGCGGCAACACCAGTCTCGGCACGACCTATACGTTCAAGGATTCGTCCGGCAAAGTCGTAGCGAGCTTCCAAAGCGCGTCCGGCACGGCAGGCATTGCCTCAAAGGACAATTCCACCGCATACACCGGCACGACAGTCACGGGCGGTACGGCAATTCTCACAGATTGTCCATATGGGGTCACGCTCGGCGGCACGGTCTCCGGGGGCAGTCAGATCACGGGTGCGGCATCCTCCGGCGGTATGCAGCCGGGCGGCAGATGGTAACCGGCGTGATACAACCTAATCATAAAACGAAACGGAGTCTGCGAAAAAACAGGCTCCGTTTTTATAATATGCAGAATGATTTTATGAGAGACCGAGAGATACTTCTCGCCAATTCAGTTTATGCAGATTTTTTATAAGATTATTTGATTTCGCGCTTCGCGCGACGAAGGGGCTGCGCCCCCTCGACCCCCAGATGTACTGCACTTGCATTCCCACTTTCCCCTTTAGTTTTTCCCCTCACGCTCCCCTTTCCTGATTCCCTTTCCCCCTTAATTGCAAATTCGCTAAATAAGCTACTCACCGCTACGCAATAAAAGAAAATTCAACCCAGCAGAGGGGAGAGAGTCAGGAAAGAGAGAGCGCGAGAGGGAAAACCTAAGAGAGAGGGGAGACCGGAGCGCAGCGACGACTCCCCTCTTTCTTGGGTTGTCCCTCTCGCATTCGTACTCCGCGCAGGACGCAGTGCGAGGGGAGAACCCCAAAAGGCAAGGGGAAACTCGCTGATCTCGCATTCCACCTTCCCCCTTAAGGTTTTCCCCTCGCGCTCCCCTTTCCTGATTCCCTTTCACCCTACTTGCAGAGCCACCAAAAAAACTGCTCTCCGCTGCGCAGTAAAAGAAAATTCTACTAAGCAGAGGGGAGACCGGAGTGCGCGACGATTCCCCCTTTCCCCTAAAGAAAATTCAACCCAGCAGAGGGGAGAGAGTTAGGAAAGAGAGAGCGCGAGAGGGAAAACCTAAGAGAGAGGGGAGACCGGAGCGCAGCGACGACTCCCCTCTTTCTTGGGTTGTCCCTCTCGCATTCGTACTCCGCGCAGATGCGCAGGGCGAGCGGAGAAACCAAAGAGGCAAGGGGGAAACTCGCTGCACTCGCATTCCCCCTTTCCTGATTCCCTTTCCCCCTAATTGCAGAGCCACGAAATAAACTGCTCTCCGCTGCGCAGTAAAAGAAAATTTAAGGCAATACCGCACAGAGTAGATGTGCCGCCAAGCCGTAAGGCGGACTCTGCGCGGTGTTGCCTTTCTTATAAAGTAGCATCGCTGCCGCGATGCGATTCAGAATGGGTGCCTCTATCGTAGGCACCCAAGCCCGCGAACTCTTATCAAGGCTAAGAGTGTTTCGCACTCTGCGGAGTGCGCCGGGGGCTTTGCCCCTCGACCTAGCAAGTTTTTAAAAAACTTGATCAAAACTTTTATTTTGGGGCTGCATTTACAAAAAATGAGGTCTGGGGGCTTCGCCCCCCCATTATTCAATCCGTCGGAGACGCTTCTTTAATCCGCGAAGAATCTGCTTGCGCGCTGTCTCGGCAGCCTCATTGGCAAGCGGCGGCGTATCTGCAAGCGGATACTCGATGCCGAGCGCCTGATATTTCTGCTTGCCGAAATCGTGATACGGCAGGACATCAAGCCCTTGCAGCGTCCGCAGTCCACCAATGAATTCACCCAGACGATATTGCGCGTCGGGGTCGTCGGTCAAGCCCGGTACAACCACATGACGAATCCACAACGGTACGCCACAGTCACTGATATATTTTGCAAATGAAAGTATATTGCGATTGGAACGGCCCGTCAGCAGACGGTGCTTGTCATCATCAATATGCTTGATATCGAGCATGACAAGATCGGTCACGGACAAGAGTGCAGACGCCGGTTCGGGACGCTCCGGGTCAAAGCAAATGCCGGAGGTATCAAGACAGGTGTGAATCTGCTCTGCCCGTGCCGCTTGAAATAATTCCGTCAGAAACGGCATTTGCAGCATGGGCTCACCGCCGGTTGCAGTGATGCCGCCATTCCGGTAAAACGCAGAATTGCGACGATATTGCTCTAGTATTTCTTTAACAGAGACAAGCCGGTTCTGCACGGTGCTCCACGTATCTGGATTATGACAATATTGACACCGCATCGGACATCCCTGAAAAAATATCACAAGCCGGATGCCGGGGCCGTCCACCGTCCCGAAGCTCTCGATTGAATGCAGATTACAGCGCATAAACACCTCCGAACACAAAGCCCACGCCGGAAAAGGTGTGGGCTTCAGCTTTAGATTGTCTCATGAAATGTGCGCGCGATGACGTCATTCTGCTGTTCGCGGGTCAGCTTGATGAAGTTGACCGCATAGCCGGAAACGCGCACGGTGAGCTGCGGATATTTTTCGGGATGCTCTTGCGCGTCAAGCAAGGTTTCGCGCGTAAATACGTTGACATTGAGGTGATGACCACCCTTTTCCACATAGCCGTCAAGCAGCTCTACGAGGTTGTTGATCTGCTGTTCGTTTGCCATGAAAACGCTCCTTTCCATCGGTCGGCGTGATTACAAATCCTCGTCCTCCAAATCGAAATTCGGGATCGCACACGCGCCCTTCGGTGAACAATCGGTGCTGTTGACCGTCCGGATGCGGATTTGGTCGCCGGCGGTCAGATTGATATGTTGCGTGCCGTGTTCCATCAGTTCATCGAGCAATGCCACAAGCGCTGCGGCATCCGGCTGCGAATCATTCGGCATCATCGTCCGCCTCCTGCCGCAGTGCGTCCAAATCTAACGCACCTGCGAATAATTTCGTATTCTTGCCGAGTGCGTCCGGAATGATGGAAAACGTATTGGAGATGCCATCCTGTGCGTGACGGAACGGCAGCTTGGACACGGAGCTGAGCGAAGCGACTGCGCCGTTTGTATCTCTGCCGTGCATCGGATTTGCGCCCGGTGCAAGCGGCACGCCATGCTTTCTGCCATCGGGGGTGTTGCCGGTTTTCTTGCCGTAGACGACATTTGAGGTGATGGTCAGGATGCTCATGGTCGGGATGCTGTCGCGGTAAGTGTGGTGCTTGCGGATCTTGTCCATGAAGCTCTTGACGATGCTGACGGCAATCTGGTCAACGCGGTCGTCATCGTTGCCGTATTTCGGGAAATCGCCCTCGATTTCGTAATCCACAACAATGCCGTTTTCATCGCGGAGGCACTTGACCTTTGCATATTTGATCGCACTGAGCGAATCCGCAACCACGGAAAGTCCTGCGATACCGGTCGCAAAATACCGCTTCACATCACGGTCATGGAGCGCCATTTGCAGCTTTTCGTAGCTGTATTTATCGTGCATATAGTGTATAATATTCAGTGTATTGACATACAAGCCGGCAAGCCACTCCATCATCTGATCGTACTTGTCCATGACGTCGTCATAGTCGAGATACTCGGTTGTGACGGGGCGGTATTTGGGTCCGACCTGAATTTTCAGCACCTCGTCCACGCCGCCGTTGATGGCATAGAGCAGACATTTTGCGAGATTGGCTCTTGCGCCGAAGAACTGCATTTCCTTGCCGACGACCATGGATGAAACACAGCAGGCAATCGCATAATCATCACCGTGCGTAACGCGCATGAGGTCGTCATTTTCATACTGGATAGACGAGGATTTGATGGACATTTCCGCGCAGAAGCGTTTGAAATTCATCGGCAGCTTTTTCGACCAGAGAACCGTCAGATTGGGTTCGGGGGCGGTGCCGAGATTATTGAGCGTATTGAGATAGCGGAACGAATTTTTCGTGACCATGTGCTGACCGTCCACGGATACGCCGCCGATGGACTCGGTCACCCAAGTCGGGTCGCCGGAAAACAGTGCATTATATTCGGGCGTGCGCGCAAATTTGATCATGCGCAGCTTCATGATGAAGTGGTCGATCAGCTCCTGCGCCTCACGTTCGGTCAGAACGCCGGATTTGAGGTCGCGCTCGATATAGATGTCGAGGAAGGACGAGGTTCTGCCGAGGCTCATTGCCGCACCGTTTTGCTCCTTGACCGCGGCAAGATAGCCGAAATAGAGCCACTGGATCGCTTCCTGTGCATTGCGCGCCGGACGAGAAATATCGAAGCCGTAGATTCTGCCGAGCTCTTTGAGTTCACCGAGTGCACGAATCTGCTCCGAAAGCTCCTCGCGCAGACGGATATTTTTCGAGGTCATACGGACAAAATGCGTTGCCTTCTGGTGTTCCTTATCCTGAATCAGGCGGTCGATGCCGTAGAGTGGGATTCTACGGTAATCGCCGATGATTCTGCCTCTGCCGTAGGCGTCGGGCAAGCCGGTTAGGATCGCAGATTTTCTGGCAAGGCGCATTTCGGGTGTATAGGCATCAAAAACGCCCTGATTATGTGTTTTTCGATATTTTGTGAAGATATCGACGACCTCCGGATCGACCGTGTAGCCATATTCCTTGCACGCCTGTTCCGCCATACGGATACCGCCGAACGGCTGCAAAGCGCGCTTGAACGGCTTATCCGTCTGAACGCCAACGATTTTTTCAAGCGACTGATTCAGATAACCGGGGCCATGCGAGGTGATGGTCGAAACGATTTTTGTATCCATGTCGAGAACGCCGCCGGCCTCGCGCTCCTGTTTTGCAAGCTCCATGACCTGCGCCCAGAGCGTTTGCGTCGCATCGGTCGCGCCCTCTAAAAATGACGCGTCGCCGTCATAGGGGGTGATGTTCTTATGAATAAAGTCTCTGACATTGACAGAGCCGCTGCTCCATCGTCCGGCGGCAAAGCCGTTCCATTCCGGTGCAAATTCATTGAACACGCACATCATCCTTTCTCTGCTGCATATGCAGAATCCAAAACCTGACATACTTTCTTCATTATAATTATTATATCACATTTTGCGGCGATTTTCAATGGGCGAAAAAAATATTTTTTATCATCGTAACAGATTGGATGCAGCAGCCCTTCCGTAGTTGACAATCTGCTTACATGGTGACTACAATTTGTGAAAAACACTTGCGTGGCATGGGTGAACTGTGGTATGATACGGGCAGAAATGATGGAGGGAGGTGCGCCGGAGATGATGGACGGGCTTCGATGGCGGCAGCGGTGCGCGCTGGTGATCTGGGGATTTTTTGCGGCGGCATTCGGCGGCTGGCTTTACGAGGAGATCTGCGTATTAGTGTTGTATCATGATATTTACAAGCGCGGAATGCTGCATCTTGCGATTTGTCCGATTTACGGCTTCGGCGCATGGGGACTGTATCTATTGCTCCACAAGATCAAGCGCAGCCTGCTGTATTGTTTGCTGAGCGTGGTGATTGCGAGTGGATTTGAATATATTTGCTCGTATTTGCTGGAATTTCTGTTTCACCGCAGTTTTTGGTCGTATAAGGATTGGTGGTTTTCGATCGGGGATCGGATTTCGCTTGTCAGCAGTTTGATTTTCGGGCTGTTGGCGGTGCTGTTTGCGAAAGGGATTCTGCCGGCGCTGAAGCGCGCGATCTCAAAGGGGAAAGAGCCGCTGTGGTTTTGGTGCGCGATTGCCGCCTGCGCCGTAACCCTTGTCGATTTTGTGCTCGTTGCGTTTGGGTAGCGGTATCTCCGACGGATTTTAAGGCATTACCGCACAGAGTTCGCCATATATACAAACAGGGGTATTGCAAGTGTAGTGTCCCTGTTTTTGTATTTATATTTGATTTCGCGCTTCGCGCGACGAAGGGGCTGCGCCCCCTCGACCCCCAGATGTGCTGCACTCGCACTCCCACTTTCCTCTTGCGGTTCTCCCCTCGCACTGCGTATCTGCGCGGAGTACGAATGCGAGAGGGACAACCCAAGAACGAGGGGAATCGTCGCTGCGCTCCGGTCTCCCCTCTCTCTTAGGTTTTCCCTCTCGCGCTCTCTCTTTCCTGACTCTCTCCCCTCTGCTTAGTTGAATTTTCTTTTACTGTGCAGCGGAAAGCAGTTTATTTCGTGGCTCTGCAATTAGGGGGAAAGGGAATCAGGAAAGGGGAGCGCGAGGGGAAAACCTTAAGGGGAAAGGGGGAATGCGAGTGCAACGAGTTTCCCCCTT
>JAZNTW010000083.1:0-39260 GCA_045591925.1 Oscillospiraceae bacterium | reverse complement strand
AGTATTATTTTGCTTTGTTGATGAGGTCATCCCAAGTGACATCATTGCCGGAAAGCACGGTTTCCACATAATAGAGCAGAACAAGCTGTGCGTCTGCAACGTCAACGATGCCGTCCTCGTTGACATCTGCCGCCTTGATTTGTTCAGGTGTTAGCGTACTCGAACCGCCTGCAAGCGATTCGGTATATGCCATCAGCGCAAGCTGCGCGTCCTCGGTGGAAATCTGACCGTCACCGTTGATGTTGCCCTTGGTTTAGGTAGTTGTTTGTGAACCCGGATTTGTGGTAGTCGTAGTGGTTGTTGTGGTAGTTGTCGTTGTAGTGCTAGTGGTAGTGGTCGTGGTGGGTTTGGCTGTTGTAGTGGTGGTAGTTGTCGTAGTGGGCTTGGATGTTGTAGTGGTGGTAGTTGTCGTGGTGGGTTTGGCTGTTGTAGTGGTGGTAGCAGTTGTAGTGGGCTTGGATTTTGTGGTCGTTGTAGTAGTTGTTGTTACGGTTGTTGTTGCTGTTGTCACAGGCTTTTCGCCGAGGGAAACAAATTTTCTGCCATACTTTTCAGCATAAGCCTCAGCCGTTGAACCGGTATAGCCATAGATTGTAGCAGTAGAGGAAATTGTGTTTTCAGAATCATCAATTTCACATTCAGGATTATAAATTGTGATTGAGGTTAAACCGTAGCAACCATGAAACGCCCAACCTCCGATACTTGTCACACTGTCAGGAATTGTGATTGAGCTTAAGCTGGAACAACCCCAAAACGCCTCATCTCCTCCGATACTTGTCACGCTGTCAGGAATTGTGATTGAGGTTAAGCTGGAACAAAAACTAAATGCACTACCTCCGATACTTGTCACGCTGTCAGGAATTGTGATTGAGGTTAAGCCGTCACAACTCATAAACGCCCGCGACCCAATACTTGTCACACTGTCAGGAATTGTGATTGAGGTTAAGCTGGAACAACTATTAAACGCACTATTTCCGATACTTGTCACACTATCGGGAATTGTGATTGCAGTTATGCCTGTGCAATTTACAAATGCACTGTCACCGATGCTTGTCACGCTGTCGGAAATTGTGATTGAGGTTAATCCGTGGCAATCACAAAACGCACCCTTTCCGATACTTGTCACGCTGTCAGGAATTGTGATTGAGGTTAATCCTTCGCACCAAGAAAATGCATAATCTCCGATACTTGTCACGCTGTCAGGAATTGTGATTGAGGTTAAGCTGGAACAATCAGAAAACGCCCGATTTCCGATACTTGTCACGCTGTCAGGAATTGTGATTGAAGTTAAGCTGGAACAACAAGTAAACGCATCATCTCCGATTCTTGTCACGCTGTCGGGAATTGTGACTGCGGTTAAACCGTCACAACCCGCAAACACACCCTTTTCTATACTTGTCACACTATCGGGAATTGTGATTGAGGTTAAGCCGCCGCACCAAGAAAATGCATAATCTCCGATGCTTGTAACGCTGTCAGGAATTGTGATTGAGGTTAAGCTGGAACAACCATCAAACGCATAATCTCCGATACTTGTCACGCTATCGGGAATTGTGATTGAGGTTAAGCTGGAACAACCAACAAACGCCCATTCTCCAATACTTGTCACGCTGTCGGGAATTGTATATTCCGTATCACTTTTTCCTGCCGGATAGCACACAAGCGTGGTCTTGTCTTTATTGAAAAGCACGCCTTTCACATCACAAAAATTCGCATTATTTTCACTTACCTGAAACGTGGTTAAGGCGCTGCAAGGTGCAAACGCACCCTTTCCGATACTTGTTACACTATCGGGAATTGTGATTGAGGTTAAGCCGGAACAGGAACTAAACGCAACTTTTCCTATACTTGTCACACTATCGGGAATTTTGATTGAGGTTAAGCCGGAACAATTATAAAATGCAGAGTCTCCGATACTTGTCACGCTGTCAGGAATTGTAATTGAAGTTAAACCACTACAACCCGCAAACGCACTCTCTCCGATACTTGCCACACTATCAGGCATTGTGATTTCAGTCATGGCGGAGTTATTATAGAATGCATCTTGGCTGATGCTGGTAACGCCGTTTTCAATAATCACTTTTTTGATTTGATCTTTCAAAGAATACCACGGAACCGATGTATAATACCTAAAAACTGCCATTTCCCCCTCGCCCGAAATGGTGAGCGTACCGTTGCTGTCGAGCTTCCAGGTGAGGTTATCGCCCTGAGCGCCGCATTCGCCGGAGCTGACAATCTCCGCAGCACTCGCGCTGATTGAAAAATCCATCGTCAGGTTTTCCGGAAAAACACCGATATTCCCGACCGCCAGCATTGCAGAAGCCGTGAGAATGGCAACTGTCCTCTTTTTCCAATTTTTCATAATACTTTCCTTTCGTCATATGGTTTCCGATTAGTCTTGGAATATTGCACATCGCAATATTTAAATAACATTATACCACATTTCACAATTTTTTGCAAGCGTAAAATTTTATCATCATGTTTTATAATTTACGATGCGCGAGCGAACAGCACGCACCATCCTCCCCCATCACACAAACCAAAGCATTTATTTTGCTGCTCCCATTGAAAATTTCCGCAAAATATGGTATAGTGGACAGTACACACCTCCATTTTTCTTCCATGACTGCACCGCGAGGGATTTTTTCTATCGCTCCCATTGAAATTCACCGTATAATATGGTATAATAACAGCAGAAACGGAAGGGATGTGAGGCGTATCGGAACAGAATACTACCTTGTCGGCTTGACCGGTCAGACCGGCGCCGGCAAAACGACCGTCAGCCGGATGCTGGAAGCGGACGATATTGCGGTGATCAATGCAGATACGGTCGCGCGGCAGGTCGTGGAAAAAGGCTCGGACTGTCTGCAAGCGATGCAGCGTGTATTCGGTGACGGGATTCTTCTGCCGGACGGTCAAATGAACCGGAAAGCGGTCGCCGCACTGATTTTCGGAAACGAAACCGCCCGCGCGCATTATCAGGCGATTATTTTTCCGTATATCACACGCGCCATCCGACAGCAGACCGAGCAGCTCGCCGCTGAGGGGTTCCGCATCATTCTGCTGGACGCACCGACATTGTTTGAAAGCGGCATCCATCATGCCTGTCATGCTGTTGTATCGGTGATTGCGCCACAGGAAGTCCGGAAAGCCCGCATTATGGAACGCGACTGTCTGACCGAAGAACAAGCGCTCCAGCGCATGAATGCTCAGCATTCGGAAGCATTTTTTCGCGCCCATTCCGATGCTGTCATAGAAAACAGTGAGGATGAAGCCGCTTTGCACACGGCAGTTCAAACAATCATCCGGCAGCTTCGCCAGAACGCAGAAGCACACCGGAATATCATATCAGTTCATAAGGAGGATACTATTATTATGGAATCTAAGGATCAGATCAAGGCACTCAAGGAAGCCCTGCTGATGAAGAAGAAAAATGCCGCATTGCTGCTTGATGATGAAACAATCACAGCCTGTGACGCATTCTGCGAGGATTACAAGCAATTTCTCGACAACGGTAAAACCGAACGCGAAGCAGCCGCCTATGCCGCAGAGCTTCTGGAAGCAAACGGCTTCCGGAAATGGAAGCGCGGTGACGCAGTAAAAGCAGGCGACAAAATCTACACCTGCAACCGCGGCAAGGCAATCATTGCAGCCGTCATCGGCAGTGAACCGCTTGCGAACGGCATTCGTCTTTCGGCGGCGCATATCGACTCGCCGCGTCTGGATTTGAAGCAATCGCCGCTGTATGAGGACGGCGAGCTTGCACTGTTCAAAACGCATTATTACGGCGGTATCAAGAAATATCAATGGACAGCAATGCCGATGGCACTGCATGGCGTTGTCGTCAAAAAGGACGGCGAAGCGGTTCAGATTGCAGTTGGCGAGGACCCATCCGACCCGATTTTCTGCATCACCGACCTGCTGCCGCATCTGGCACAGGAGCAGGTACAGCGTACCCTTGCGCAGGGCATCAAGGGTGAGGAGCTGAATCTGCTGATTGGTTCGCGGCCGTTCCGCAGTGAGGAGGGCGGCGACCTGGTCAAGCTGCGCATCATGCAGATTCTCAATGAAAAATACGGCATCACCGAAGCGGATTTTCTCTCTGCTGAGCTGGAAATCGTTCCGGCAGGCAAGGCGCGTGACCTCGGTTTTGACCGCAGCATGATCGGCGCATATGGTCATGATGATCGTGTTTGCGCTTATCCGTCGCTGGCTGCACTGCTGCAAACCGAGCAGCCGCAGCATACCGCAGTCGTCATCCTGACAGATAAGGAGGAAATCGGCAGTGAGGGCAACACCGGCTTACAGTCTGCCTATTTCTATCACTTTATGAAAGACCTTGCGGCAGCATTCGGCACAGAAGCGCATACGATTTTCGCCAATTCCCAATGCCTTTCCGCAGATGTCACGGCAGCATTCGACCCCACCTTTGCCGATGTCAATGACCGCAGAAATTGTGCCATGCTCAATTACGGTGTCTGCATGATGAAATACACCGGCGCACGCGGCAAAAGCGGTTCTTCGGACGCGTCTGCTGAATTCATCGGCAAGATGCGCACGCTCTTTGACGAAGCCGGCGTCATCTGGCAGACCGGCGAGCTTGGCAAGGTCGATCTCGGCGGCGGCGGTACGGTCGCTGCATATCTTGCAAACCTGAATATTGATACGGTCGATGTCGGCGTTCCGGTGCTTTCCATGCACGCGCCGCTTGAGGTTGTCAGCAAAATCGACGTATATATGTGCTATCAGGCGATTCTTGCATTCAATTACTCCTGATATCATCCAATCAATAAAACCAAAATGCGCAGTCGGAGGATTCTTCGGCTGCGCATTATTGTTATGCAATATCTTCCTGTATTTTTCATGCACATGGCTGATGCGATATCCGCTGCTGAATATCCGCAATGATGTCGTCCGTTTTCTGATTGAGAAACTGTGGATTCAACGCACGGATATAATAGGATTCCAGCGCATCATGCAAATACAACGCATCGGATAGCAAATCCGTTACCTTTTGAACAGTCTGCGCAACGGTTTTGCTGCCGAACCGAATCAGTGACCGGTGCTTTCGCAGAACGGCGGCATCATAGAAGCGCTGCGCCCGAATACTCGAAACCGGCGTGGGAAACTCCGGCAGCGAGGCTTCTGTCACAGCGGCAACCACGAGCTTATATTCCGGAAGAATGAGCATCACAGGCGGCGTATTCGGTCTGGTCAGCGCCGTTGTTACCTCACAGACCGTGCCGGCTTCGACTGCGTACTCTGCAAGACCTCGCAGCAGCAATTCTCCGGCAATCCGCAGCGGATCATATACAAGCAGCAAATCAAAGCCTGCCGGAAGATATCGGACATAGCCCTCCGGTGTGAGCGCGATGCTCTGACGATACAGCAGCTTCCCCTGCCCGCCTGCCGATTTGGAAATCAATCGCTTGAAAAGCCGTGCGGCAAATCCGGAGAGCTTTTCTTTCTGCAAAGCCGGTGCAGCCGCATCCGCAATCAATGCTTCCAGTTCTGCGATGCCGGCAAGCCCCTTACGCGCCTGTCGATGCGCAGTGCCGTTCTCGCGCCAAAGCCGCAGAATATCCGCTTGGTTTTCATGAATCGGCTTCGGGGATAGCCCTGCCGCAAGGTCTACGGTCTCCCCTGTCACAAACGGAAGCTGCGTACCGGCTTCATGCGGCGCGGTTGCGTCTGCAATGAATACGCGGCGATCCTCCAGCACAACTGCATCCAGAGAATGCGGATCCGATGCGCAGTGCCAGCAGGAAATGGTTTCATCGGCAAAGGCGGCGGCAACCTTTTTCATCAGTGTTGATTTACCGGTTCCGGGACCTCCTTTTAAATAGTATCCATAATATCCGCTATGCTCTGTCCAAAAGGATGTCGTAAATCCTGTCGGAGACGCACCGCCCAAAAAGTATGCTCTCTGCATCGTTACCTCCCAATTCCGCGGCTTATGCCGTTTGCCATATTCTATGCAAATTTGAAGTTCTTGCTACAATCACAAATCATCCGTATATATGAGAATCCGAAACATCTTGCTTTCTAATTGACAAAAGCATCAATATAGTGTATAATAACATAGATATCAAATTCATACGGATCAGGAGAAATCACTATGGAGAATCGTTTACGGCTGCACGAGCTTTCATTGCTGATATGCGCGCCCCTGCTTGCACTGCTTTGCAGCTGCGGTCAGCGGGTAGAACCGGCAGAGGATTCCACAGCGCAATTACCGAACAACATCTTCGAAAGCATCGTCACCACAACCACTACTACCTCTACCACCGAAACCACCACAACAACAGCCATTACCATCAATCCGACATGGCAGGAAAACGCAGTTGGCAACTATAATGGCAATCAGGGCGTTGTCATTCATAATGTGCCGCATTACACGCAGTTTACCCAATATCTGACTGCCTGTGAATCAATCGCATCCGTTTCCGTTCTGCAATATTACGGAATTGATATCGACATTGATCGCTTCATCGACAATTATCTGCCGCGTGCGGACTATCCGGCAGCCGGCGATGACGGTTTTCTGCACGGTGCAAGCCCATGGGAATATTTTATCGGCAATCCGCGTGACGCCGCCGGTTTTGGCTGCTACAATACGGCAATCGCCAATGCGATCAATAAAATTGAAGACGGTCTGGCAATTACGCTGAATCATGTTCCGATCGAGGATTTATGCAGAGATTACATCGACAAGGGACAACCCGTTATTTTCTGGGCAACGATCAATATGCAGCAGCCCTATACCAGTCAGTTCAGCTGGTATCTCCCCAACGGCGATCTCTATCAATTCATCAATCCGGAGCACGCACTCGTGCTGATTGGCTACGATGATCAGAATTATTATTTCAGTGATTCCATGTCTGAGCCGGCTATCACGCCATACAGCAAGGCGATGGTTCAAGCTGCATATGACGGCTTATTCCAACAGGCTGTCGTCATTGATCCGCTGGTGCTGGAAACCTTGCCGCAGTCAATGCGCAAGCCGGTCGCATCCATTGCCATTGAATAAGAAAGGCAGCAAGCAATGAATCTTCCGAATGATGTATATATTCTGTTCAGCTTTCTGAATACGCAGCTCCGCGATACCGGCATGACGCTGACGGAATTCTGCGCAGAACACGAACTGGAGCCGGACGAGCTGCTCCAAAAAATGAATGCCGCCGGCTTCCGTTACGATGAAGCACAGCGGCGATTCCGGTAAACAATCCTATAATATCAAACTCAAACATCCCGAAAACAGTGCAAACACGCTGCTTTCGGGATGTTCTGTTTTATATTTATATCGGCAAACGCACTTTCTCATTCTTCCAGCAGCGCCGCCCGTTCCTGCGCAATCTCCAATCGAATCGCAGAGGTTAGATAGCCGATCTCAAACAGCCAAAACGTCTTGTTCACAATACGATACAGCGGCGTGCGCTCAAGCTGCAGCTTCAACCCGATTTCCGAAGCCTTTCTGCAGATTTTCCGCATGGAAACGTTCTTAAACAGCCAGCAGGAAACCCTTGCGCGAAACTCTGCGCCGGCATTGTAATCTCCGGAATATTGTAAATATTCCTCCTGCTCTCTTTGCTCTTTCTCAGGATGATCAGTCTGGGTTTGTTCCGGCTGCTCCTCTTGCTCCGACTCCGGTTCTTCTGGGGGCGTCACTGCCGCAGAGTCGGGATCCGGACTGATTGTGAACTGCGATTTTGCAACCTCAATCGGCGTATCGGACGCATCGACTGCGGTGATATGCAACTCATATTCACCATCGGGGAGCGTGGAAAACACAAGTTTTTTCGTAAAAAATCCGGTCAGCTTATATTCTCGCGCATGGGGATACACCGTGACGGTCTGCACCGGCTTATCGGGTACTTTCACATCATAAATCGAACCGGTGATCGTCCGAAGAACAGATTGCGATTGAACGGTTCCAGCAACCGTAAAGTTCGAACCGTTTTTGAGTGTACCACTTGGCAGAATCGAATTCACAATCGTTGCCGCGTGATTAAAAAAGCTGTATGTATAGCAGATATTGCAATCGACCGTGGTACGGATACCGGGCATTCTGCCGCATCCGGAATACTGCCAGATCGAAGCATCGGCAGAAAGGTCATGTCCTGCCGGACTCGCAAGACCGTTTACCGTATTGAAGTAGTTGGCTTCCCAAATCGGATATCCATCAGCCTGAAGCTCCTGCCGGTCGATGCACTCACTGAAAAACGCCGTACTGGAATACACACCGGCAGTATGACCGGCATCCTCGATCATTTCGAGACCCGTCAGCAGTGCCGGCATAAAGACCTCCGGCGAGAGATGCTCCTGCCGCGAGGCAGATTCCAAATCCAAAAATACCGGAAATTCGAAGGATTTGTCCTTGAGGAAGCCGAGCATATAGGCGCAGTCCTCTTCAAATTCCTCGATGGTCGCGGCATCGGTATACATATAGCATCCGACCGCAAGACCTGCCGCCTTTGCTTCGGCATAGTTTCGTTCAAAGGTCGGGTCAGCCTCCCAGTCATCGTAGGCGCGAATGACCTTGCAGCACCGCAGAATCGCGAATTTCACATCGCTTTGCGCAAGCGTTTTCCAGTCGATTTCCTCCTGATATTTGGAAACGTCAACGCCGAGAATTTCGGCAGCCGCATCGGCATGAAGCAAAGTGGCATCTTCCGACGCACCAAACAGCATGACCGCAGCCATCATAGCCGCCGTCAGCAGCGCCATCATCCGGCGCAAACATCCGTCCAAGATACCACCCCTTTCTAAATTGATACAATCCCTTATATTATAGCATATTATCTGTGAAAATGCAATGGGAGAAGTGAAATAAATCACGGCAACAGCATTTACTTTTTAGGAAAGAAAAGGATATCGAGGAGGACAGAAGGGTCAAGGGCAGCTTTAAACATGAGTTTTTTCTTGCTGATACGCCCGTACTGAGCCTGAGTAACGAGAGAAAGAGATGTTTTGCGAAGAATATTCATGTTCAGCGGTGAATTATCCTTTCTTGCCCTTGAAGCATCCTCACGAAAAATCACATCAAGGCACCAATGTAGCTGATTTTCGATAGACCAATGCTTTCGGACAGCATAAGAAAACTCATTAACATCTGTCAATGAAGTTATAAAATATCTCGTAAAATCGTGTATTTTTCCACTTTCTTCAATCATGGATCTTACCATTCCAAGACCGTTCAAACCAATCCACTCATCTTTCTGTTCAAGCCATAAAAGGTCATTTAGCAGACGATATTCACGCTTTTCTATTCGTCCATGTCCTTTTTCTGTCGTGCAAACAGACGGCAATTCGGCTGAAAATTCGTTAAAATAATCCTCGGCATCTTTAAAAAGTGCAGGCTGATTCTGCTTCAGACCGATCACATAATCAGCCTTTTTCTCAATAATTTTTTCAGTGATCTTCTTCTGACAGCTCATCGCATCAGCTGTAACAATAACATCTTCAACGTCTATCAAATCAAGAAGCTCGGGAACAGCAGTGATCTCATTTGTCTTTTCCTCAACGCAGATCTCACCTAAAGTCAGCTGATTTTCCGCAACAAACGCACTAACAACATGATATGCTTTGTGCTTGGAATTTCCGCTGCCACATATCGTTTTTCCGTCTATGGCTACTACTCCACGTTTTTCACGCTCAACAGAAATCCAATTTAAAAGGCATGACGAAAGCTCAGACGGGTCAATTCTCTCGAAAACTCGCCTGAATGTATCACTGTCCGGTATACCATGCGGAAGTTCAAGAAATTCAGCAAGAAATTCCTGCCGTGTTTTACCAAATTCCTCCATATCGGTAAAATCTTCCCCTCCACATATTACGGTACACAGTCCGATGATGATTATGTCCTCTAATTTGTGCATGAGATTTCCGTAACTCCTCCTCGGATCTCTTACGGTTTTTATCTCTTCTTTTAATTTTGTTATCTCCATATTTCTATTTTACCACTCTTTTTCAAAAAAGTAAATGCTGTTGCCGTGCTTGGCTATGCGGAAATCATTGACAAGCTGAACTACTTAGGGTATCGCAACAAGGCAGGTAAACCCTTTGTGAAAAACAGCATCACCGAGATGCTCCGCAATGAAAAATATCGTGGAGTCTTTATCTTCAACAGAGCCGCCGCCAAAACGCCCATGGGTACTCGTAATCATCACAAGAGCAAACCTGACGGCGAGATGATACGCATCGAGGGCGGTATGCCAAGAATCATTGAAGATGATGTATTTTTCAAGGTCAGCGGTATCATCAAGAGCCGCAGTCAGAGAGCGACCAGCCGTAGAGCAAAGGAAACCTATCTGCTGACAGGTAAGGTGGTATGCGGCTACTGCGGCAGTGCCTTCACAGGAAACTGTATGCACTCAGGCAGGAATAAGCGTAAGCACGTCACCTACAAGTGCGGAGGTAAAAGCAAGCGTGGGGAGCTTCACTGCAATGCAAAGGATGTGAACCGCAACTATCTGGAGCAATTCGTGGTACAGCAGATCAGCGAAATTATCTTTTCTGAGGATAGAATCCCTCTGATTCTTGCAGGGTATGAGGATTCACTCGCCATGCTGAATCAGCAGTCCGATTCGGTACTGAACACGCTGAAGGAACAGCGGCAGGGCATTCAGACGAAGATTGACAACATCATCTCGGTAATCACACAGTCGGGCAGTCCATCGCTTCTGACAACCCTTGACAGGCTTGAACAGGAGCTTGCAGAGGTAGGCGAGAAAATCGAAGCGCACGAGCAGTCAAGTGGATGTAAGAGCGTAGATCCTGCCAAGGTTGTCGCTGCATACCGCAGAGCACAACAGATGTTTCTTGACGGCACACTGCCGCAGCGCAGACAGCTCATCAATCTCTATGTCAAGCGAGTGGTCGTTTATGATGACTACGTCCGCATAGAGCTCCATAACGTTCCCGGCAGTCTCAAGGGGAACGACGCAAGACTCACTGATGACAGTGAGCCTTGCGATGTACATATGATTCTGGCACGATTTTCACGCAAAAAAATTCACGCTTTCATCCCAAGGGACAAAAACGTGAGTAAAATTGGTGGAGGCGAGGGGAATTGAACCCCTGTCCGAAAACCGTTTCATCCAATCTTCTACGAGCGTAGTTTATCTTTTACATTCCCTTTTCGCAGCGCCGACAAACAGGCTATACGAATCGGTAGCACATGATGCGACTACTGAATATGTGCGTCCTCAGCAGACGTTCACCGCGTCATGACGCCAGACTCCGAATACGCGGTACTCTTCGGGCTGACGGAGGCCTTAAGCGGCCATCAAAACGGAATCGTTGTTCTCGTTTAAATTTAAAGGTTGCACATTTTACGGGTTATGCGCCCGGCTCGCCAATCAAACTTCCCAGCCCCCGTCGAAACCTTTACGCCCCCACATTCGCTGCTGAAAGCAAGATTGCTTTCTATTATTATACCGTATCTGGTCCGATTTGTCAACTGCCAATCAGAGCAGTCGGATTTCCTGCTTTTCCGCGTCAACACGTGCCGTGCGCCATATGGCAAAATTGCGCGTGGTGCTGCGTGTCCAAAATTGATATTATAAAGAATCGGCAGCGACGGATTCTCTACCACCTCGCGCCAAACCGTTTTATATTCCTCATAATATTTTTCATTCATTGGCTTGACAACCAGAACACCACTAATCGCATCGAATACGCCCTCGGATTTCAGCGCATTCAAATAAATGCGGAGCTGTTCCGGTGTCGGACAAGTTTCGCTTGTTTCTACAAAGAAAATCTTTCCCCGCCATTCATCCGCAGACAGGAAAATATTGTATTTGCGTATGATATCGGCTTGTTCATCAAAAACCGCCGGCTCAATAAACGGAATCGAAGCAAACTGTTCCGCAAACGCCGCATCGTGTTCGGAGATCAGCATTTCACCGAGACTCTCAATACATCCACCGAACAATTCGCCCTCAAACTGCGGCGCGCCCTGCAACAGTTCATAGCCATGCTGCTCCGGATGCTTCCAGATTGCCTCTGCGCCATCACAGGCGTGCGCCATATAAACAGGTTCAAGCCCGAATGCGCGCAGCATTGTTTCGCCAAGCTCCTTTTCATGTGCGCAAAACGGTTCACCGAGTATGCCGCTTGATAAGCTGACAATCGCAATGCGTCGCCTGTTTTCAGTGGTTCGGGATATATCATATCAGGCTGTGTTCTTTGGTTACTGATTTCTCGATTTCACTGCGCGGTCAATATCACGGTTCGCTGACTTGATTGCAGCGTCCTCACGCTTATCATAGAGCTTTTTACCCTTACAAAGCCCAAGCTGCACCTTCACTCTGCCGTCCTTGAAATACAGAGAAAGCGGAATCAAGGTCAAGCCCTGTGTTTTGAGTGTTCCGAATAATTTCAGAATCTCGCGCTTGTGCATCAGAAGCTGCCGCACACGGCGCGGGTCTTTATTGAACAAATTGCCTTTTTCATACGGAGATACGTGCATATCGCGAAGCAGAAGCTGACCGTCCTCGATGGAACACCAGCTATCCTTTAAGTTGACATTGCCATTTCGGATGGATTTCACCTCTGTTCCGATCAGTGCGATGCCGGCTTCGTAGGTTTCGAGTACAAAATAATCATGCCGTGCCTTGCGGTTATCAGCAATCTGCTTGATGCCTGCCTGTTTCATCAGTCAGCCCTCCTTTCACGGTACTTTATTATATCATCATCATCATGAAAAGTCAAGTTACAAAGCTGTATCATTTTGGCGACATTTGAAATATTTTGCGAGAATTGACAATCCGGAAAATATATGGTAGACTATATAAATAGTATGATTACAAATAAACGGAGAATGATATGGCAGAAGAAAAATGTATGCTGTGTCCACGAGCCTGCGCGGTCACGCGGACACAAAAGCATGGATACTGCGGTGAATCCGAAACAATCCGTATCGCACGAGCCGCGCCGCATATGTGGGAAGAACCGCCAATCAGCGGCACAAACGGTTCCGGAACTGTATTTTTCAGCGGATGTAATCTGCGCTGCATCTATTGTCAGAATCATGAAATCGCGGTTTCGCATCTTGGTTACGCGGTTTCCGGGGATGCACTGCTCCGGATTTTCTTTGACCTGCAAAATCAAGGCGTACACAATATCAATCTGGTTACTGCCGGTCACTTTACAAAGCAGCTGATACCGACTTTGCAGCGCGCAAAAGGGGAGGGGCTGAATATTCCGTTTGTATGGAACAGCAGCGGATATGAAACCGTAGAAACGCTCCGGATGCTGGATGGACTGATTGACATTTACCTGCCCGATTTCAAATATATCAATCCGCAGACTGCAAAGGAATATTCCAATGCGCCGGATTATCCCGATATTGCAAAGGCGGCTCTTGCAGAAATGGTACGGCAATGCGGTGCACCGCAGCTTGATGCACAAACCGGACTGATGACGCGCGGCGTACAGCTGCGGCACCTGGTTCTGCCGGGTCGCGCACAGGAATCGCGGCAGATCCTCTGGTATCTCTATCAGACCTACGGGAACGGCATCGGCTACAGCGTCATGAACCAATACACGCCCATGCCGCAGATGAATCAGCACCCGCTGCTCTCCCGAAAGGTCACCGCACAGGAATATGAAAATGTCGTGCGCTATGCAAAGCAAATCGGCATCGAAAACGCATATACACAGGAGGGCGAGGCTGCCTGTGAATCGTTTATACCGGAATTTTCGGGACAGCCTAAAGATTAAAATTTTATTACCCCCATTGAAAAAAGCCGTAAACTGTGTTATAATGATAGCATAAAACAAAATTTAAAAGGAGTCTGTTCACATGGATATTATGGAAAAATCTCTCGCAGCGCATCAGGAATGGGGCGGTAAGCTCGATATTCGTTCCAAGGTTGCAATCAAGGATAAGGATGCGCTTTCGGTTGCATATACGCCGGGTGTTGCTCGCCCCTGTCTTGAAATTCAGGAAAATCCCTCGCTCTCCTACGATCTGACCGGCAGAGCAAATCTCGTTGCTGTTATCACAGACGGTACTGCCGTACTGGGTCTTGGCGACATCGGACCGCTTGCTGCGATGCCCGTTATGGAGGGAAAATGTGCGCTGTTCTGTGAATTTGGCGGCGTACAGGCAATTCCGCTTTGCGTTGACAGCAAGGACCCGGATGAATTCTGCAAGACCGTTGCATTGATTTCCGGCAGCTTCGGCGGTATCAATCTGGAGGATATTTCCGCGCCGAGATGCTTTGAAATCGAACAAAAGCTCAAGAAAATGGTGGATATTCCGGTATTCCATGATGACCAGCACGGTACAGCCGTTGTTGCGACTGCGGCAATTATCAACGCCTCCAAGCTCGCCGGAAAGCAGGTCAGCGATCTGCGCATTGTCATCAACGGCGCAGGTGCAGCAGGTGTTGCGATTGCTGAGATGCTGCTCTCGATCGGCGTTCAGGATATCATGATGCTCAATTCCAAGGGCATTGTCTGCGAGGGTGACAAGCTCTCCTCCGAAGCCCTGACCTCTCTTTCCAAGCGCACTAACAAAAATCACATCCGCGGCGGTCTTGCTGACGCAATGAAGGGCGCTGATGTCTTTATCGGTGTGTCCAAGCCGAATCTTGTGACACCCGAAATGGTAAAATCCATGAACGAGAAGCCGTTTATCTTTGCAATGGCAAACCCGACACCGGAGATCATGCCGGAGCTTGCAAAGGAAGCAGGCGCATTTGTTGTCGGCACGGGCAGAAGTGATTTCCCAAATCAGATCAACAATGTTCTGGCGTTTCCTGGTATCTTCAAGGGCGCACTCTCTGTTCGTGCATCGGATATCACCGAGCGCATGAAGCACGCTGCTGCGACTGCAATCGCAGGCTGTGTGTCCGACGACGCACTTTCTCCTGAATGCGTCATTCCGAATCCGTTTGATCCAAAGGTCGCACAGGCTGTCGCAGAGGCGGTAGCAGAGGCTGCGATTCAGGATGGCGTGGCACGGATTTGCTCGGAGAAATAATATGCTGCTTGGTCACGCGGTTTTTCGCGTTCTCTTAATTGTAATCACTGTCATCGCGCTGATTTGGTTTTGTCTGCCGCTGACGATCGGTATTGTGAATATTGGAAACGCGTTCGGCATTGCGTGCAGTGTGCTTCTATTGTCTGTTACAATTTTTTACAAAAAGATTTTCGCTGTACTCCATAAGCTATACAGCTTCCGAAGCGGAAAAATTACAATGTGGATATTGGGCGTGATCATTCTGCTCGGCGTGAGCTATTGTCTCATCATCAGTATCATGATGCTGCATTCTGCCTACCGGAAGCCCGATACCACACCGCAGGCTGTGATCGTGCTTGGCTGCAAGGTGCGCGGCGTTACCCCGTCACTGATGCTGTCCAAACGAATCCGCGCGGCATATGATGCAATGCAGACATATCCCGATATGGTGGCAATCGTGTCCGGCGGCAAAGGAAGTGACGAGGAGATCTCAGAGGCTGAATGTATGCGGCGGGAGCTCGTCAAAATGGGCATAGACGAATCCAGAATCTATATGGAGGACCAGTCTACGTCCACCTCTGAAAATCTGCGTTTTTCAAAGAAAATACTGGATGAACAAGGTATCACGGGCGATTTGCTGCTTGCAACAGACGCGTATCACCAGATGCGCGCACAGTATCTTGCAAAGCACGAAAACCTGCCGCACTGTGATCCGGCGTCTGCGCGGACATCTGCTGCAATGTTCCCGACATACTGGGTACGGGAATGGTTCGGGCTTGCACACGCATTTGTATTCGGCAACTGAAATCACGATAAAACTGCTGTCTCCGGACGGCAGTTTTTTGATTTATTTTGGTTTATTAGATATAATCCTTATGGAAATATTGACACACATAGAAAAATAGAGTATAATAATAGCCATAATAAAAGAAGTATGGAGGTTCTATTCATGAGCAAAATTCGTATTGGTATTGTCGGTTACGGCAACCTTGGAAGAGGCGTAGAGCTTGCAATCCGCTACAATCCGGATTGTGCGCTTGCATTTGTTGCAACACGCCGCGACCCGTCTACTGTCACACTGAAAACCGAAAATATTCCGGTATATCATTACAATGACCTCGCTGCACATCAGAATGAAGCGGATGTTGTGATCGTCTGCGGCGGCTCTGCAACCGATCTGCCGATTCAGACGCCTGAGCTTGCAAAGCTCTTTCATGTTGTCGATAGCTTTGATACACACGCAAAAGTACAGGAGCATTTTGCCAATGTCGATGCGGCTGCAAAGGCGAATGGTCATGCTGCAATGATTTCGGTCGGCTGGGATCCGGGTATGTTCTCGCTCGCAAGACTCTACGGAAACTGCATTTTGCCCGATGGTAAGGATTATACGTTCTGGGGCAGAGGCGTTTCTCAGGGACATTCTGACGCAATTCGCCGCGTTGCAGGCGTTCAGGACGGCAAGCAGTACACCTGCCCGATCGAATCTGCGATGACCGCTGTCCGCAATGGCGAGATGCCGGAGCTGACGACCCGTCAGCAGCATCTTCGCGAATGCTTTGTCGTTGCGAAGCCGGACGCCGACCTTGCACAGATTGAGCATGACATCAAGACGATGCCGCATTACTTTGATGAGTATGATACGATTGTTCATTTTATCACACAGGAAGAGCTTGACACGAATCATAAGGGCATTCCGCACGGCGGCTTTGTCATGCGCAGCGGCGTTTCCGGTGAGAACAAGGAGCATAAGCATCTGATTGAATACAGCATCAAGCTCGACTCCAATCCGGAGTTCACGACAAATGTTTTGGTTGCATTTGCGCGTGCTACTGCACGTCTGGCAAAGGAAAACAATTTCGGCTGCAAGACCGTTTTTGATATTCCGCCTGCCTATCTTTCGCCGCTTTCCGCGGATACGCTTCGCGCGCATATGCTTTAATTTTCGCGTAAACTTTGTAATAATCGCCAAGAATTGTATTTTATTCGACACGTTTCTGATTGAAAAATCCGAATTATCGAATTCGATTTGACAAATCACGTATTTTCGTTATATAATACACTCATAGACTTTATAAACAGGAGGAATCCCCATGAAAAAAAATGATCTGGTTGCAGCAATCGCTGCAAAAGCAAATTGCCCCAAGAAACAAGCTGATGAGGCTCTGAATTATGTTCTGGAAGCAATCACCGACGCTCTGGTTGCAGGTGAAAAGGTTGCTATTACCGGTTTCGGTACATTTGAAGTTCGCGATCGTCCCGCAAAGCAGTGCAAGAATCCGCGTACCGGCGAGATCATGACCACAAAGCCCTGCAAGGCACTTGCATTCAAGGCTGGTAAGACACTGAAGGATTCTGTCAATCCTGAGCAGTAATCATAATTTAAACTGGCAGAGGAGGAACCAATATGCCGACTACACCGAAAAAGGTTGCCGATGAGGCAGTGAAAAAGGTCAAGGCTGTTGCTGAGGATGCCAAAGCAGCTGTGAAAACAGTTGTTGAACCCGTCGCAGAAAAAGCAGAAGCACCTGTCGAAAAGACAAAGACTGTCACAAAAAAGACTGCTGCGAAGCCGCGTCAGACCGCCGCGAAAAAGCCCGCAGTCAAGAAGACCACTGAAAAAATCGAAGCAAAGGTTGTCATTGAGCTTCCGAATGTTTCCGAATCTACAGATTCCCTGATTGCACGCGCAAAAGCAGACTGGACTGCGAAAGGCAATGCGCTTTCCGATATCAAGCAGCTTGCGCTTTATATCAATGCAGCAGAAGGAATGGTTTATTACGTGGTAAATGATGATTACCTTTCCGGTAATTTTGCAGTTTGATTGAATATGCCAAATTCAATAGAATAACAAGACCCCGTGCAGACACAATCTGTACGGGGTTTCTGCATGAATAGCCCCTCTGCTATGCAAATGCAAAACAGAGGGGGACTTTATACGTTCAGCAGTGGTCAGTGCTTGCGCTTGTTCTGTTCACTTTTCTGATTCTGCTGCTGTGCCTGTCTCTCAGCGTCATTCTGCGTGTTGGACTGGTCAGCGGAGGAGGGTACCTGTCCGTTTCGCCAAAGCGGTGCATTTTGATCTTTCATAGCTTCACCATAGTTCCGCAATGGATGCAGACCGGCATGGCGCGGAAATCCCGAAGCCGATCCGAATGACGACGATTCGCCTTTCAGCAATAGTATAAACCGTTATCTGCCGATTATGCAGTGCCTGCTTGCATTTTCAAATGGCACTTGCTTGTTTGTGATTGTTTTGTATGAATCTGTCAAAATTTTATGATTTCCCATTGCATTTCATGTAGATTTATGTTATAATGAAAGATGGAGGCGATCAGATGGATGCTCTTCAAACAAAATTTGCTGCCCTGCAAGAAATTCTGCGCGGATACGGCAGCGCAGCCATCGCATTTTCAGGCGGCGTAGATTCCACATTTCTGCTGATGGCGGCACGGCAAACGCTCGGTGACCGCGTGCTTGCGATCACGGCTGATTTTGCGTTTGTACCGCGGCGCGAAATCAAGGAAGCCACAGACTTTTGTTCTGCCCATGGAATCCGGCAGCTTATATGTCATGAAAAAATATTTGACTATCCGGAAATCTGCGAAAATCCCATCAATCGCTGTTACATCTGCAAAAAAACACTGTTTTGTCATATCCAGAGCATCGCTGCGAAGCAGGGTATCCCGATTGTTGCGGAGGGCACAAATCTCGATGATTTGGACGACTACCGGCCGGGGCTTCAGGCGCTTCGTGAACTCGGTATCCAAAGTCCGCTGCGTGAGGCTTCTTTCACAAAGCAGGACATCCGCACGCTTTCCCGTTCCATGAACCTGCCGACAGCGGAAAAGCCTGCGGTTGCCTGTCTTGCATCACGGATTCCGTATGGAGATGCGATCACCGCAGAAAAGCTCCGCATGGCTGAATGCGCCGAGCAATATTTGCAGCAGCAGGGATTTCGTCAGGTACGCGTCAGAATCCACAATGATATTGCGCGAATTGAAGTTCTGCCCTCTGATTTTGAACCGATGCTGCAAAGGCGCATGGAAATCTATGATGAATTCCGTGCAATCGGCTTCCGTTACACTGCGCTTGACCTTTTGGGGTACCGAACAGGCAGCCTGAATGAAGCATAATCATTGTTTTCATTTGCCGGAGTCGGCATAAATATATAGAATGGAGAATATTACTATGGCTTGTATTCTTGTACCAATGACTGAGGCGGTTCTTACGACGATCGCTGAAAAGGCTGTAAAAAAGCACGAGGCAAATTCCAACACCGCAAGTACCGATACCATTTCGCTTTCCGAGAAGCTCGGCTGGCTGAATAAGCTGCTCTGGGGCGGCTCTGCACTGCTTGCATTTGAGCATATCTGGCATGGCGAGATTTCTCCGGTCTTTCCGTTCCTGACTGCCGCCGCAGACGCTGCGAGCCGTGCAGAGATGCTGCATGAAATGGCAACATCTGGCGTTGCGATGTCCATACTCGTTACGGCTGTCTGGGGCTGTATGGTCGCGATTGTCAGCCATAAGCATAAAAGGCACGCTGCAAACTGCTTGCCGCAAAAAGAGGTCGCGCAGTCATGACCCTGCTGCTTAGCTGCTTTGCTGCAATCACAGCGACCATTCTTTGGTACACAAATGAAACTGCACGCAAGCTGAAAATCAGCACGCTCTGCTTCATGTATTGGGGTGCAGCGCTGATGTGGCTTGTCGATGCGGTTGCTGTATATTTTGAATCGAGCGCGGAATTGTTTTCACCGTCTGCCGAAGCGATGCTGCACGACAGCTTTCTTGGATTATCGGTGATTGCGCTCGGACTTGTGATTTGGCTTGTCATCGTCCTTGTCAAAGACCCGATGGGAACGATTCATGCCGCATTGACGAAAAAGCATCATGGATAAGCAAGAAATTTACGAGCTGCTTTCGGCTGTTGCAAATCAGGAGCTTTCGCCGGAACAGGCGCTGCTGCATTTAAAACAGGAACCGTTTGCAGATATCGGCTATGCAAAAATAGACCTGCATCGCGGATTGCGGCAGGGGATTCCCGAAATCATATACGGTGCCGGAAAAACAGCAGAGCAAATCACAGGAATCGTGCAAACGATGCTGCAAAACGGTCAAAGCCGGATTTTAATTACGCGGCTCGACGCAGACAAAGCTGCCGCGCTTGCGAACAAGATTCCGATTGCATATCATGAAGATGGTCGGATTGGTTTGATTGGTGAAATGCCGGAGCCATCCGGTCACGGAACGATCGTTGTTGCGACAGGCGGTACCAGTGACCTGCCGGTTGCTGAGGAGGCTGCCTATACTGCCGAAGCGCTCGGAAACCGTGTCGTGCGGCTTTATGATGTCGGCGTATCCGGCTTGCACAGGCTCCTTGCACACACGGATATCATCATGTCGGCATCTGTTATCATTGCTGTTGCAGGCATGGAGGGTGCGCTTGCAAGCGTGATTGGCGGCTTATCGGATTGCCCTGTGATTGCCGTTCCGACAAGCGTTGGCTACGGCGCGGCGTTCGGCGGTGTCGCTGCGCTGCTTTCGATGCTGAATTCATGCGCAAGCGGCGTCAGTGTTGTCAATATCGACAACGGATTCGGCGCAGGGTATCAGGCGAGCCAGATCAATCATATCGGAGGACTGCATGAGAACACTATATCTTGAATGTAATATGGGTGCTGCCGGTGATATGCTGACAGCGGCATTGCTTTCGCTGCTGCCTGAGCCAGAGGCTTTTCTGGAACAGATGAACGCACTTGCGCTACATCATGTCGCCATCTCCGCAGAGACCGTATCTCAGCTTGGCGTTACCGGTATGCAGATGCAGATTACCGTGAACGGCATGGAGGAAGCATCGGAGGATGTTTCCGGACATTCTGACGTTCACCACCATCACCATCACCACGACCACCATCATGAACACGATGACCACCACCATCACGAAGCACTCACGCACCATCACGCTTCGATGGAGGAAATCTTATCAATTATCCGGAATTTGCAGCTATCCGATCACGTGAAGCGCAATGCCTGTGCGGTCTATCAATTACTTGCAAAGGCTGAAAGTCATGCGCACGGCGTTCCGGTTACCGAGATTCATTTTCATGAGGTCGGAACAATGGACGCGATCGCCGATATTGTCGGGGTGTGTCTGTTAATGGAAATGCTGCAACCTGAGCGTATTGTTGCATCACCGGTCAGCGTTGGAACGGGGAGCGTGCTGTGTGCGCACGGCATTTTGCCTGTCCCGACACCTGCCACTGCCTATCTTCTGCGTGATGTCCCGATCCGCAGTGGTAATGTGAATGGTGAGCTGTGTACGCCGACTGGTGCTGCACTGCTAAAATATTTTGTGGATGAATTTTGCGAAATGCCATTGCTCCGGACAGAGCGGATTGGCTACGGCTTTGGCAAGAAATCATTCCCACAGCTAAATTGTGTCCGCGCATTTCTTGGGAAAACAGCGGATATGCCAAAGCAAATCACAGAGCTTGTCTGCAATATTGATGATATGACAGGGGAGGAGCTTGGATTTGCACAGGATATCCTGCGCAATGCCGGCGCACGCGAGGTGTTCACGATGCCTGTCATGATGAAAAAGAATCGCCCCGGCGTGATGCTGATTTGTCTTTGTACCGCAGAGCAAGAAGCCGAAATGGTGCGCATGATTTTCCGTTATACGTCAACCAACGGCATCCGCAAGCATCTGAGTGAGCGCTATACGCTGGATTATCAGATAGACCGAAAACATACGGAATACGGCGAAATACGAATCAAAAAGGCGGCGGGATTTGGCGTGAATAAATCAAAGCCTGAATATGATGACCTTGCTGAAATTGCAAAGGCGCATGGCTTGTCGCTTCGTGAGGTGCGAGAGAAAATCCTGACCGAATCCGAACAATAAAAATAAGCAGTACAGGAATCCATGCGCTGTACTGCTTTTTCATGATTGGAGAATATTGAAATATGAACCTGATTTGCCCAAAATGCAGCGAAATCCTGATATCCGAAGAAAAACGATATGTTTGCAGCAAGGGTCATTGCTATGACCGCGCAAAATCCGGCTATGTCAATCTCTTGCAGCGGCAAAGCAGCCGGCGGCGCGGTGACGACCCCGAAATGGCAAAAGCGCGCCAGCTGTTTTTGAACGCAGGATATTATCAGATTTTGCTTGACCGAATCTGCGAAATCGTAAAAATAGAACAACCCTCTGCAATCGTTGACATCGGCTGCGGTGAGGGCTGGTATTCCTGCGCCGTTGCCGCCATGCTGCAGCAGCAAATGGATACGGCATTATGCGGCATTGATATTTCGCCGGATATTCTTCGTTTTGCGGCGGTTCGTGCAAAGCAGCAGGGGATTTTGAATGCGCATTGGGCTGTCGCGTCTGTCAATCACTTACCGCTTGCAGACCATAGCTGTGACACAATCCTAAATCTCTTTGCGCCCTGTGAGCCGCAGGAATTTCTGCGCATTCTGAAGCCGGATGGTTTGCTTTTGCGCGTCATTCCGCTGGAAAAGCATCTCTGGGAGCTGAAAGAAGCGGTATACGACAAGCCTTACGAGAATAAACCCGTGACTGCTGCGCCGGATGGCTTTGTTCAGACTTCGTTTGAACGTCTGACAACAACCATTACAGTTCCGGCAGAACATTTAAAGGTGCTGTTTGCCATGACGCCCTATGCGCATAAAACTGCCGAGCGCGATATGTTAAAACTCGAACAACTGTCCAAGCTGGATATCACGATATCCTTTGGAATCCTGCAATGCAGACCAAAATAGGGGAGGAAACAAAAAATCCGGAACATAAAGTTCCGGATTTCTTTACACGATAAGGATATTTCCAAACCGCGATAAGCGGATTACGGGGCTCGAACCCGCTACCTCCACCTTGGCAAGGTGGCGCTCTACCAGATGAGCTAAATCCGCATTTGAATGCCTCCTGTCGGAATCGAACCAACGACACGGGGATTTTCAGTCCCCTGCTCTACCAACTGAGCTAAAGAGGCATACGACCTGGATGGGACTCGAACCCACGACCTCCGCCGTGACAGGGCGGCGTTCTAACCAACTGAACTACCAGGCCATCCCGTCATCTTCTGAGGTGTTTTGTTTGCGTCCCCGTCAGACGACTTTGTTATTATAACTCATATTCGCAAAAAAGTCAAGAGAAAAATCGAAATTTATCGAGGTTTGGTTGATTATACAAAATCAATCAACACACAACCGGTTTGTAGCAATAAAATAACAATATCCATCGCAAATCCGTTAATTCAAACCATTTTCTCCATTTTTAGAAAATAATTGCAATACCGAGGTGCGTAGTGCGGAATGCTCCGGCAGCTTCAGCTCCGGGTCGGCTTCGAGCAGCTGCTTTGCTGCCATCTGTGTTTCCGAAACAAGCGGCATATTGCTGCAAAACGCTGCCTGCATCAACGGCGGCATACCATGCTGTGCGTGACCGAAGAAATCGCCGGGGCCGCGCAGTCTGAGGTCTTCTTCTGCAATCGCAAAGCCATTGGTTGTCTGGCTCATGATTTTCAGTCGTCTGCGCGCGTCCTCGTTTTTGCTGTCGGTTACAAGAATACAGTAGCTCTGTACCGTGCCTCTGCCGACTCTGCCGCGGAGCTGATGAAGCTGTGCCAAGCCAAAGCGGTCGGCATTTTCAATGAGAATCAACGTCGCATTCGGAACGTCAACGCCAACCTCAACAACCGTTGTGCAGACGAGCAGATCAATCTCATGCGCTTTCATCGCAGACATGACGGATTCCTTTTCTGCGGCTTTCATTTTGCCGTGCAGCAGTCCGATGCGGTAATCCCGAAACGCACCGTTTCGCAATGTCTCTGCATAAGTCTCGGCTGCCTGCACATTTTCCAGTGAATCAGATTCCTCAATCATGGCGCAAACCAGATATGCCTGCTCACCCGCATCCAGATGCGAACGAATGAAGCCATATGCGCGTTCGCGGTAGCCGCCGGTCACAGCAAAGGTCTGAATCGGGAGTCTGCCCTTGGGCATTTCATCGAGGATTGTAATATCGAGATCGCCGTAAACGATGAGCGCAAGTGTACGCGGAATCGGCGTTGCGGACATAACGAGCTTATGCGGACAGCCGCCCTTTTCTGCAAGCGCCGCACGCTGTGCAACGCCAAACCGATGCTGCTCATCCGTAATCACCAGACCAAGTGCCGGAAATTCAATATCTTTCTGAATGACAGCGTGTGTTCCGATAATCACCGATGCCGTGCCATCCGCAATCTGCGCTTTCAGGACGCGCTTCTCTTTGGCTTTCATGGAACCGGTCAGCAGAATGGGCTGAATGCCAAGTGGCGCAAGAAAATCGGTCATCGTTGCCATATGCTGCTGTGCAAGGATTTCGGTCGGTGCCATCAGAACCGTCTGCATTCCATTTTTTGCTGTAAATGCAGCGGCGGCTGCGGCAACAACAGTTTTACCGCTTCCGACATCGCCCTGCAACAGTCGGTTCATCGGCTTCGTACCGCAGAGGTCTTTGCAGATGATGTCAACAGCATGACGCTGTGAACCGGTCATCATAAAGGGGAGATGCGCATAAAAATCCTGTATCGAGGTAGCAGGGGACATCGAGTTTGCCGCCTGACTGCTGCTTTGATGCCGAAGCATCAGCGTACCGAGCTGAAATTGCAGCAGCTCCTCAAATGCCAGACGATGCCGTGCCGCACCGAGTTCTTCGGCGGTTTCCGGACGATGGACGGTATACAGCGCGTCGGTCAGCGGCATGAGCTGATAATCTTTCATCAGCGCAGGCGGCAGTGTTTCGATTGGCTGCTGCTTGAGAATGGTCAGTGTACGCTGAATATTTGTGCGCATCATCTGACTGGTCAAGCCGATAGTCTGCGGATATACAGGCTGCAGCAGCATCGCATTTTCTACCTTTTGCACCTGCGGCGACTGCATCTCACGGCGCAGAAACCCACCTGTGAGCTTGCCGTATGCGTAGTATTCGTCGCCGGCTTTCATCGCCTGATAGGTATATGGCGTATTGAAAAAGACAAGGAGCATATCGGAAACACCGTCCGTAACGAGAACCCGATAGATCGAAAAGCCCTTGCGCACAAACGCAACCGCGAGTTTTTGCAGTACGGTACAGCGAACCGCGCAGGGAATACCGTTTTCCATATCTGCAATCATGACCGTATTTGTGTAGTCAATATAGGTGCGCGGAAAATGAAACAGCAAATCATAGGGCGTGTGGATTCCGAGCTTTTGATATTTTTCTGCTCGTTTTGTGCCGACGCCTGCAAGGGAAGCGATCGGCTGATAAAGTTCATTCATAGAAATATGACCTCAATGATTCAAAACAGAATAGATGTTCTTTAAATTTAGTATAGCATATTTGATATAATGATGTCAAGAATAAGCGAAAATACAATTCAGGAAAACACTTGACATTTTTCGGAAAATATGATAGACTAGGATTGATAAAAGGGAGTAGCCGGCAAATTCCCAACGTAATTTGTTTTTCGTGACGTCATACCCGGCACGGTTTCTGTGCCCGCACGAACATCAAATGGCAAGACTTTTGTCGCCGAACGGTTCTGATTAAGGAACTGCTTTGCGATAAGGGTCTATATTTTTATCTTATGACACGAAAGGAAACGTATTATGGAGGTCTTATACCAAAATCTGCTCAATCTGGATATCAAAATGGTTGTGATGTGGCTGATTGGCGGCATTCTGATTTACCTTGCGGTAAAAAAGGACATGGAGCCGACACTGCTGCTGCCGATGGGCTTCGGCGCAATCCTTGTCAACCTGCCGCTTTCCGGCGCAATTACCCAAGGCACCTCGGAGGGTCCGCTGAGTGTATTGTATGAAGCCGGTATTGCAAACGAATTGTTCCCGCTGATTTTGTTCATCGGTATCGGTGCCATGATCGACTTTGGTCCGCTGCTCTCGAATCCGATTCTGATGCTGTTCGGCGCGGCTGCACAGTTCGGCATTTTCTTTACGCTTTGCATGGCGTCCATGTTCTTTGATCTGAACGACGCGGCATCCATCGCGATCATTGGTGCGGCAGACGGCCCGACCTCCATTGTCGTCGGTCAGAAGCTCAATTCCAATTATATCGGTGCGATTATGGTTGCGGCATACTCCTATATGGCGCTGGTTCCGATCATCCAGCCGCCGATCATCAAGCTCCTGACTTCGAAAAATGAACGCAAAATCCGTATGGAATATACACAAAAGCCGGTCTCCAAGACCACGCGCATTCTGTTCCCGATCTTTATCACGATCCTTGCCGGTCTGATTGCGCCTGCTTCGGTTGCACTGGTCGGCTTCCTGATGTTCGGCAACCTGATCCGCGAGTGCGGCGTGCTTGACAGCCTCTCCGAAACCGCGCAGAAGGTGCTTGCAAACCTTGTCACCATTTTCCTCGGTATCACCATCGCTTCGCAGATGCAGGCAGAAAACTTCCTGCGCTGGGATACGATTCTCATTCTGTTCCTCGGTCTGATTGCATTTATCTTCGACACCGCCGGTGGTGTTGTATTTGCAAAGATACTCAATCTGTTCCTGAAGAAAAAAATCAATCCGATGATTGGTGCTGCCGGTATTTCCGCATTCCCGATGTCCGGCAGAGTTGTGCATAAGCTCGCACTGAAAGAGGATCCGACAAACTTCCTGCTGATGCAGGCTACGGGCGTCAATGTCTCCGGACAGCTCGCTTCCGTCATTGCCGGCGGTATGATCCTCAATTTCTTCCTGCACTAATCGGAAAGGAGTACCTGAAATGATGAATCTGACCGCTTCTTTTGAACCGATCCACTTCGTAGAAAATCTGCGCTATATGGGCATCGGTATGCTGGGAATCTTTATTGTTATCGGTGTGATTATTCTGCTGACCATGCTGCTGAACAAGCTGACATCGGGTAAGAATTCGAGCGACCAAGACCAAAAGTGAGTAATATCATGGATGAAGAAACAAAAATCGTGCTTCCTGAGCTTCCCAAGCCCCCTGTGGACGAAAAGCCGGAAGAGGGCTTTGTTCCCTATTGCGGTACAAATGCGTATAAGCGAAATCCGAAAACAAAGCTGATCGTATTGGCGATTCTTTCTGCTGTGTTAGTTTTGATTTTCTGTATCAGCCATTTTGCGCAGAAAAACAATTATTACCATGCGGTTTTGGATACACTGATGTTCGACTATCGCGATGGCGAGGCTACGATTGATGATTGGTCGAGCGATGAACCGGGTATGTATGCACGCGCATTGTCCGAGCAGATTGGTAATCAGCAAATTCGTCTGAATACCGCAATGTATTTGTTTGATGAACAGCAGAAATTACAGAATTATATTTCGGAATATGATTATACGCATAATGCCAATGAAGATATTCTGGAAGCCCGAACCGGCTCTGAAAAAGCGCTGTTTATGAAATCCTTTACCTATCGCAGAACCGCGGCGGGTTATCAGAAAAAATCCGGCAAACAATGGAAGGACGACCCAGAAGCCTATATCCCAAAGCTGAACGAATATTTCTTCGGCACAGTAGATCATGGCAGGATGCGGTTTGCCTGCCAGCAATCTTCGCTTGTGAATGTCGATGGAAAGGACTACACCTGCGAGCTTTGGCTCATGGAGGATAACAGCGGCTCTCAGACCGTATATACGACGATTTATCGCTATTACAACGGTTCTCGTCTTGCTGGCGTTCGCATTTTGTTTGATTATGATACCATGATGCAGGTCTACGATATCAAAAATTATAACATTGGATAAACAAATAGCCGGAGCTTTTTTAAGCGCCGGCTGTTTGCATTATTGAATTGTCTGGAAAATTGATGCTGTGCCTTTTTCGGAATTCAGAAGTGTTAATTCCGGCGCGGCTTGCTGTAAAATTTTGCGGAACAAACCGACAACCGGTACCTCTGTTTCAAAATGGCCGCAGTCAAAGAGTGAAAAATCAAGATTATGCGCTTCCATCCAAATGCTGTGCTTGCAGTCTCCGGTGATGAGCGCATCCGCGCCTGCTTCGATTGCAGCCTTTATCAAATCGCCGCCGCTTCCGGTACACCATGCAAGACGGCGAATCAAACCGGATTTTTTGCCCGGATAGAACCGAAGATTGCTGCATTTCAGCGCGATCCGCAGCATTTCTGCAAGAGAATAAGCGTCGGTTGGCTGCGCAAGATTTGCAGCGCGTCCAAGCACACGACCCGGAGATAGCGTAACAAGCGGGAAGCGTTCCGGCTGCAATGGGACGCTGCTGTTCAGAATGTCACCGAAATAATCGTTCAAGCCGCCCTCCGCAATATCCAGACAGGTATGCGAGCTGATTGCTCCGATCTGATTTCGAATCAGATGCCAGACCGGATGCTCCGGCGAAATGCTCTGCAGCGGCTCCCAGATGACCGGATGATGCGAGAGAATCAAATCCACATTCTTCATTGCGGCTTCCATGACAACGGGCGTCGTAATATCCAGCGTAAGCATGACGGTGTTGACCTGCTGCTTCGGACTTCCAACCAGCAAACCGGATTTATCATAGGATTCCTGTAGGGAAAATGGCGCGTAATCATTCAAAATATTATAAATGTCCTGTATTGTCATTTGTGATACCTCCGTTGGGATTCAGCCAAAGATCAATTTCCTGTAAAAGCGCACGGATTTCGTTCGCCTCTGCTTCACTGCCGGACTCCAGGAGTCCGCTTGCTTTATTATGGAGCCGTTCTTGGATGCCGGAAATATAGATTTTTGTCAGCGGATCGGTGCGGCGTAATTTCCCGATATAGGTTTCAATCGGGGCTGCCTGCTGCACATTTTCGCAATAGATTGCTTGTATCACCGTATACACGCGCACATCCTTGACGGCGGTTTCTCTGGTGATTGCAAAGCCGTTCTCCGCAAGCCATGCGCGCAGAACCTCTGCTTTGGTCATCGGCTGCAATACAAGATTGACGTTGTTTTTTATGAACGACGCACTCGATGCCGATAGAATATCGCGGATCGTCTCTCCGCCCATACCGGCAATCACAACATCCGTGATCCCTTTCGGGTTGACCTTGTCAAAGCCGTCGGACAGCACCAGCTTGATATTCTGCTCGACCTGAAATCGTTTCAGTGTACCCATCGCGCTGTTTAACGGTCCCTGCTTGACATCAGTTGCAATTACCTGTTTTGCTTTTCTGCTCTGAATGAGGTAGGCAGGAAGATAGGCATGGTCTGTCCCGATATCGCATACGACATCGCCTTTGAGCATTGCAGCACAGCAAAGCAATCTGGGTGAAATTGGAATCATAGAATCTGCCTCCTTTTCATGTATTATCTTAATTATAGCATAAATAGTTGCATTTTGCAACCAATTTTGATATAATAAAGATTGAGAATCATATGATTCATCCCGATATTGATGGAGATCATTATGAAGCAGAAGCAAATCTTTGATCACGCTGCGGAACAGGATGCAGCCCTGCAAACGGTTTCGTTCGCGCCAAACTGCGCAAAACAGCTTGGCAGAACCGTTTTTCATGCGGATACAAACATTTTATGGTGTAGCTTATCGGCAAGCGGAATTGCGTTCGGATTTCGCGGCAAAACCTGTATTCTGCATCTTGTCGCGGATTCTGCATATCAAACAGGCAGTACCCTTGCTGCACGCTATGCTGTGTATCTCAATGATAAACTTGTTCTTGATGCGCAGCTCACCGAGCCGGAACAGACATTGACAATTCCCGGCAATGACGGCGCAATCACATTGGTTCGCCTGATCAAGCTGTCCGAGGCGGCGTTTTCTTCGCTCGGTATCGGGGAAATCTGTATTCAGACTGCTGCCGATGATTTGCAGGCGCTTCTGATACCGGAGCCGCGAAAATCACATCTGATTGAGTTTATCGGTGATTCGATTACCTGCGGATACGGCGTGGACGGTCAGTGCGGCGAACCATTCCGGACAGCGAGTGAAAATGCCGAAAAAGCCTTTGCATATTTGACCGCACAGCAATTCGATGCCGATTACAGCATGGTTTGCTATAGCGGCTACGGGATTCTCTCCGGTTACACTGCGGATGGAACTATCAACACGGAGCATCTTGTTCCGCCATATTATCCGCTGGTCGGTCATTCCGAGGCGACCTTAGAAACCTGTCGTCGAATCGACGAAGATGCTTGGGATTTTTCTGTTCAGCCGGATTTGATCGTGTTAAATCTTGGAACAAATGATAGCTCCTATACCGGAACGGATTCCATCAAGCAACATGACTTTGCCGAGGCATATGGTTCGTTACTGAAAAACATTCGCGCAAAAAATCCCCGGACGCCGATTCTTTGCACACTTGGTATCATGGGGCAGACGCTATGTGAGGCAATGGAGCTTGCGGTATCCCGTTACGCTGCGGAAACCTGTGATTCCAACATCCGAACGATGCGATTTGCGATGCAATCCGAAGCAGACGGCTATTCGGTTGACTGGCATCCGTCCGCGATCACGCATGAAAAAGCGGCGGCAGCCCTTTGCGCCGAGATTCGGACTTGGCTCGGCTGGCAGAACATATCATCAAATTTATGAAACAGAGCAGAAACTCTGCGTATCTACGAAAGGAAGAAGTATATGCTGCTGAAAAAGCTACAAGAGGAGATTAACGGAAAACGTGTGTTGCTGCTCGGCTTCGGTCGAGAGGGCAGGGCGCTTTATCGGAGAATCATTCAGGCGGGCGGTTTTCGCTGTCTTGGGATTTCCGATGCAAATCCGATTTCGGATGCGCCGGACGGTGCGGTTTTGCATATTGGTGCGGATTATCAGGCAGCCATGCAGGACTATGATATTGTGTTCAAAAGCCCCGGCATCGTTCTGAAGCCGGAATATCAGCCGAAACACCTCAAATGCCGCGTGACCTCTCTGACAGAGCTGTTTTTGTCCGCATATCGTGAGCAGTGTATCGGCATTACCGGCACAAAGGGAAAATCGACAACGTCCTCGCTGCTCTATCATGTGCTGCATCAGGCAGGCGTACCATCGGTGCTCGGCGGCAATATCGGCATCCCGACTGCTGAATTATATGAGCAGATCACGCCCGAAACCGTCATTGTCATGGAAATCGGCGTGCATCAACTCGAATATAACCATTTCTCACCGAAAACCGCGGTTTTCCTGAATTTATACGAGGAGCATCTCGACCACTACGGCACATTTGATTATTACGCCTACTGCAAAGAAAATATCTACAGAAATCAGCTTCCCGGTGATTTGCTGATTTGCGGGGAGCCCTCGCTTCCCGAAACAGGGGACTGTCAGGCAACGGTTCTGCGCCTTGCCAAAAATGACAGTTCTGCGGATGTTTCGCTGCTTAATGGCAATACGATGTATTATCATGGTGAATGCTGCGAAATCCCGGACGATATTTCACTGACCGGCGAGCATAACCGTTTAAATTGTGCGGTTGTGTATGCACTTGCAAAGCAGCTCGGTCTGACGGATGCACAGATTCTGGACGGTATCCGCAGCTTCCAGCCGCTTCCGCATCGGCTCGCACCGATCGGAACCTATCACGGCATTCGCTGGGTGGACGATTCCATCTCAACTGCCTGCGAAACCTGTATTCAAGCGCTTGAAAGTCTCAAGGATACCGACACCGTTCTGATCGGTGGAATGGACAGAGGCATCAATTATACACAGCTGCTTGATTATCTGGCACAATCTGCCGTGCCGCATATTATTCTGATGTCGGATTCCGGCAAGCGTATCCTCAAGGAAGCAGAGCACTATCCCGAATCGCTCCGAAGCCGGATGCAGTATGCTGCGGATTTGCCCGAAGCTGTTGCCATTGCAAAGAAAATTACGGCGCAAGGCAAAATCTGCCTGATGTCTCCGGCTGCCGCAAGCTATAATGTGTATCAAAATTTTGAGAAGCGCGGTGAGCATTTCAAGGCGCTTGTTGCGGAGTGATTGTGCGTATCAGGTGAAAATTTCCCTCTGACTATTGACAAATGACGAAATATATAGTAAACTAATTGTGTATGGAATACAAACGAGGGGTTCGTATGTCTGCTCGCTGATTCCGGATTATGTGTAAAGGCGGTTATTCAATGAAGTTAATTGACAGGATTTTTGGATCCTACAGCGAAAAGGAACTTGCAAAAATAGAACCGATCAAGAAAAAGGTGCTTGATCTGGATGAAGAGTACAAAGGTCTTTCCGATGAGTCGCTGAAAGCAAAAACCACGGAGTTCCGTGAGCGTCTTGCCAATGGCGAAACACTCGATGATATTATGGTCGAAGCACTTGCGACGGTTCGTGAGGCTGCTGACCGTATCCTTGGCAAAAAGCCGTTTCCTGTCCAGATCATCGGTGCAATCGTGCTGCATCAGGGCAGAATTGCGGAAATGCGCACCGGTGAGGGTAAAACACTCGTCGCTTGCGTTGCGTCCTATCTGAATGGTCTGTCCGGCAACGGCGTTCATGTCGTTACGGTCAACGATTATCTTGCAAAAACACAGTCCGATGAAATGGGTAAGGTGCTGCGTTTTCTTGGTCTGACAGTCGGCTGTATCATCCACGATCTCAACAACGATGAACGCCGCGCAGCCTATAACTGCGATGTTACCTACGGCACCAACAACGAAATCGGCTTCGATTATCTGCGCGATAACATGGTCATCTATAAGAAAGATCGCGTACAGCGTCTGCCGAATTTTGCAATCGTGGACGAGGTGGACTCCATCCTCATCGACGAAGCAAGAACGCCGCTGATCATCTCCGGCAGAGGCGATAAGTCTACCGATATGTATGAGCAGGCAGATCGCTTTGCACGCACCCTGACCCCGATCACTGTCGTCGAAACCGATGACAAGGAGGATCAGGACGAAGCCTACGATGACGCCGACTATATCATTGATGAAAAAGCAAAAACTGCTACCATCACACGCAGAGGCGTTAAGAAAGCAGAGAGCTATTTCCGTGTCGAAAACCTCATGGATATGGAAAATATGACGCTGATGCACCATATCAATCAGGCAATTAAGGCACATGGTATTATGCACCTCGATACCGATTATGTCATCAAGGACGATGAGATCGTCATTGTCGATGAAAACACCGGTCGTATGATGATGGGCAGACGCTATAACGACGGTCTGCATCAGGCAATCGAGGCAAAGGAAGGCGTTAAGGTTAAGCACGAATCAAAAACGCTTGCAACTGTTACGTTCCAGAACTACTTCCGACTCTATAAAAAGCTCTCCGGTATGACCGGTACGGCGATGACCGAGGAAGACGAGTTCCGTGAAATTTATAAGCTGGATGTCATCACCATCCCGACCAACAGACCGGTTATCCGTATTGATCAGCCGGACCTGATTTTCCGTACCGAAAAAGCAAAATATGCTGCAATCATTGATCAGATTATCGCTTGTCACGATAAGGGACAGCCGGTTCTGGTCGGTACGGTTTCCATCGACAAATCCGAAAAGCTCTCCGAAATGCTCAAGCGCCGCGGCGTCAAGCATGAGGTTCTGAATGCGAAATATCACGCAAAAGAAGCTGAAATCGTTGCACAGGCAGGTAAGCTCGGCGCTGTCACCATCGCAACCAACATGGCTGGCCGTGGTACGGATATTATGCTCGGCGGTAACGCGGAATTCCTTGCAAAAGCAGAAATGCGCAAGCGCGAAATCCCCGAAGATATTATCACCGAGGCAGTCGGCTTTGCAGATACAAAGGATGAGGAAATCCTTGCTGCACGTGAGGTTTACCGTTCTCTCTACGATAAATTCAATGAAGAGGTCAAGACAAAGGCTGTTGACGTCAAGGCTGCCGGCGGTCTTTACATTCTCGGTACCGAGCGCCATGAGTCCAGACGTATCGACAACCAGCTCCGCGGCCGTTCCGGTCGTCAGGGTGACGAGGGCGAAAGCCGCTTCTTCCTCTCCGTTGAGGACGATCTGATGCGTATTTTTGCAGGCGATCGTCTTGAAAATATGATGGCGCGTCTGAAAATCGACGAAAATATGCCGATCGAAAGCAAAATGATGTCCAGCGTCATCGAGTCCTGCCAGAAAAAGGTCGAGGGTATGCACTTTGCAACCCGTAAGAATGTTCTGAACTACGACGATGTTATGAACACGCAGAGAGAAATCATCTATGGTCAGCGTACACAGGTGCTTGACGGTCAGGACCTCCATGCGTATATCGTCGATATGATCAAGGATTTAATTCGTTCTACTGTCAGCACCTATCTTGCTGATGAGGGCGATAAATCAAGCTGGAATCTTGTCGGACTCCGCGAATACTTCATGGACTGGATCACCGTTCCGGAAGATTTTGAGTGGGATGATGAGAAGCTGAAGGCTACTGAGCGAGATGATATTGTCAAGATGCTGACAGACCGCACGCTTGCTGTCTATCAGATGCGCGAAAACACCATCGGTCATGACGAGCTTCGTGAACTCGAACGCGTTGTTCTGCTGAAGGTCGTTGATACGAAGTGGATGGCGCATATTGATGATATGGATGAGCTCAAGCGCGGTATGGGACTTCGTGGCTATGCACAGAAAAATCCGGTCGTTGAATACAGATACGAGGGATTTGAGATGTTTGACGCGATGGTTGAGACTATTCGTGAAGACACCGTTCGTCTGCTGCTGACAATCAAGCTCGCTGAGAACAAGGCGCCGGAGCGTGAGCAGGTCGCAAAGATTGATGCCCCCAATTCCGGTTCCGGTGACGGCAGCTTTACCCGTCAGGCAGTCTCGAAGAAAAAGGCGCGTCCGAATGATCCATGTCCGTGCGGCAGCGGAAAAAAATATAAAATCTGCTGCGGAATGAAAAAACAGTAATGAACATAGTTTTGGAGGGTTCTGTATCCCTGCATATGTACGGAAAACTCCAGTATTTTAAACACCAATCGCTTTGTGAATATTTTGAGGGGTTCTGAAATTTTTATTGAAAGAAAAGATATAGGAGGACTTTTCATGAAGCCAACATTGCGTTTTCTCAAGTCGAGTCTATGTATCGGCCTTTCTGCCATGATGCTCGGCACCTGTGCATTGCCTGCTTTTGCAGCAGCAGGTGAGGACCCGGGTACGGTCGATGACGCAGATAAGAAATTCCCCGATCCCGACAGTTTTTCCTACGATGACGTTGAGATTGACTTTGCCAAGGGTTTACAGTATACGCTGCATTTTTACGATGCGAACAAATGCGGTAAGCGTACAGGCAGACTCGAATGGCGTGCTGACTGCCATATGGAGGATCAGGCGATCCCGTTGAAGCAGTACGGCGAGGATTACAAGGGCATCAATCTGCCGGATGAGTGGATTGAGGAGCACCGCGAGGAGCTTGACCCTGATGGCAACGGCACACTCGACTGCGAAGGCGGTATGCACGACGCCGGCGACCACGTAAAATTCGGTCTGCCCGGCTCCTACGCAGCCTCAACGCTCGCTTGGGGCTATTATGAATTCCGTGATGCCTACGAGGAAACCGGAAACGCAGAGCATATGGAGGAGATTCTCCGTGCATTCAGCGATTTCTACTTGAAGTGCCTGTATTACGACAAGGACGGCGAGCTGCTTGCGTATGTTTATCAGGTCGGTGAGGGTAATATCGACCATAACTACTGGCTCTGTCCGGACTTGCAGGGTGAGCATCTGCTCGATTTTGCGCGTCCTGCATACCTTGCAACACAGGAAAACGTATTCTCCGCAGATACAACCACCAATCAAAAGGATTCCCGTGCATCGGATATGTGTGCCGGTGCAGCAGCTTCCCTTGCAGTCAACTATCTGAACTTTATGGATACCGATCCGGAATATGCGGAAAAGTGTCTCAAGGGCGCAAAGGACCTTTACGAAATGGCAGTCAACTCCCACGAGGAGGGCGACGGTCTGGACGTTATTTCTCTTGGCTATGACGGCGGCTTCTATGAGTCCAGCTACGACTATGACGAGCTTGCTTGGGCAGCGGTCTGGCTCTATTACTGCGAGTGCAAGGGCGATATCTCTGTTCGCAATGAGGAAGCATACGAAAAGTATATCATCCCGATTATTGCTGTTGATGACTCTGTTGTACAGGAAAACAACGGTTATCCGTATACCGGCTATATGAAGCGTATCATTGCAGATACCAACAACTGCTGGAATAATATCTGGGTTCACTGCTGGGATACCATCTGGGGCGGCGTGTTTGCAAAGCTCGCACCGGTTACCAATCTCGAACGTGACTGGTACATTTTCCGTTGGAACTGCGAATTCTGGTCTGGTATTACGCACCTTGATCCGGGTCTTGTTGACACCATCTGGAACAAGGAATTTGAGTGGGATACACAGCCGGAAAAGCCTGAAGCTACGGACTATCTCAAAAAGACACCTGCCGGCTTCTCCATGCTGAATGAGTACGGTTCGGCACGTTATAACACTGCTGCACAGCTTTGCTGCCTTGTTTATGCAAAGGAAGCAAAGGATCATGAAAAGCAGCAGGATCCGATGCGTTTTGCACAGTGGTCCAAGGAGCAGATGGAATACATCATGGGTAAAAACCCGATGAACCGTCCGTATATCGTTGGCTGGTCTGACACCGCGGCTTCTCATCCGCACCACAGAGCTGCACACGGTTCTAAGACACTGAGCATGGATGATCCGCCGGAGCAGGTTCATGTTCTCTGGGGCGCACTGGTCGGTGGTCCGGATGCCGGCGACTGGCACCGCGATATTACCAAGGACTATATTTACAACGAAGTTGCGGTTGACTATAATGCCGCAGTCGTTGGCGCTTGCGCAGGTCTGTATCACTTCTATGGCACCGATGAAATGAGCAGTGAGGAGAATTTCCCGCCGCTGGAATCCAGCTACAAATCCGAAAAGGAAATTCGTGAATTTATCCTCAAGGCTGCGGTCGGTCAGGAAAGCAACAGACAGACTCAGGTTTTGATTTCCTTTACCAATGAAACGCTTCTGCCGCCTCGTTACCTCAATGAAGCAAAGGCAAGATATTATTTCAATATCGAGGAATTGTTCGGTCATGATCAGACTGTAGCGGACATCAAGGTCGATATGCAGTATGACAAGATGGCTGCACAGTCCCATAACGAATATGAAGTTCAGACTGAAATTGTCCAGTATAACGACAAGGGCGATTGCTATCTGGAAATGACTTGGGCTGGCTATAAGTATTACGGTGCAATGGACATTCAGTTCGCGCTTGTCGATGAAACGCCGAATGCGGAATATGATTTCGTCTGGGATCACACCAATGACTATAGCCGCGAGGGTATGGTGACCGAGGAAGGTCTTGGCAAATCGCTGAACGAGTGTCCGGAAGAGCATGATAAGATTACGCTCTATGTTGACGGTGAGCTTGTTTGGGGTATTCCTCCGGCAGACGCACCCGGTCTGAACGGCGAAAAGCCCGATCCAGGCACCACAACAACAAAACCGTCCGACACCAAGGTTGCTTATGGTGATGTCAATGTTGACAAGAGTGTCGATGTCGCTGACGCTGTTCTGCTGGCACGTTTGCTCGCTGAGGACGCAACTGCAACCGTTTCCGCACAGGGTAAGCTGAATGCGGACTGCAAGAAGAATGATAATCTCGATGGTGATGATGTCGTTCGTATTTTGCAGTATATTGCGAAAATCATTGACTATTCGGTTCTTGGCACAAAATAATGAAAACAGCGGTGTATCAATCACGGTGCACCGCTGATTTTATGGAAGGGGAGGCTGAAATGGTTCCACTTGCTGAGCGGCTCAGACCGCAGAAAATTGATGATATGGTTGGACAACCGCACTTGTTTGCGGAGGGGATGCCGATGCGCCGTATTATCGAATCCGGTCATGTGCCGAATATGATTTTTTACGGGCCGTCCGGCGTTGGAAAAACGACGCTTGCACGGATGATTGCCGATCGCTCGGATATGTCGCTGCATAAGCTCAATGGAACGACAGCTTCGGTCGGGGATATTCGCGAAATTTTACAGGAAAGCAATTCGCTCTTTGCGTCAAACGGTGTGCTGCTCTACTTGGATGAAATTCAGTATCTCAATAAAAAACAGCAGCAGAGTTTGCTTGAATATATCGAAAACGGAAGCGTGACACTGATTGCTTCCACGACCGAAAATCCCTATTTTGCTGTATTCAATGCGATTATCAGCCGTTCGACTGTGTTCGAATTCAAGCCCGTCACACAGGAGCAGATGCGTCCGGCTGTGACGCGCGCATTTGAATTTTTGTCCGCAGAGCAGAGTATCCCGATTCATTATTCGCAAGAGGTCGTTTCCTATATCGCAGCAGGCTGCGGCGGCGATGTTCGGAAAGCCATCAACACTGTTGAGCTTTCGGTTCTGGCTGCCGACCACTCCAATTCGGAACTGAATATTGAACTGGATTCGGTAAAAGCGCTGACACAGCGCAGCAATATGCGATACGACCGTGACGGCGATCAGCATTACGATTTGCTGTCCGGGCTTCATAAGTCCATACGCGGTTCCGATGAAAATGCGGCGATTCACTATGCGGCGCGGCTTATTGAGGCAGGGGATATCTTGCCGCTTTGCCGCCGGCTGCTTTGCATAGCATCGGAGGATATTGGTCTTGCATATCCTATGGCGATTCCGATTGTTAAGGCGGCGGTCGATACTGCCTTGCAGCTTGGTTTGCCCGAAGCGCGTCTGCCACTTGCTGATGCAGTCATTTTACTCGCAACTGCGCCAAAATCAAACAGCGCCTATCTTGCAATAGACGCTGCCGCAGCCGATATTCGTGCAGGACTTTCCGGTGATTTTCCGCGTGCGCTGCAAAATGTGCATTTCGATGGTGCGGATGTCAAGGAAAAAGGTCAACATTATCTCTATCCGCATGATTATCCGAATCACTGGGTTCAGCAGCAGTATTTGCCCGATACGCTCAAAGACCGTGTCTACTATCATTACGGCGAAAATAAAGCGGAGCAAGCCGCAAAAGCTTATTGGGAGAAAATTAAAAAATAATACCATATCAGGCAACTATAAAAAATGATTCCCAAGGAGACTAATGATATGCCCCCACAGAATGCTACTATTTCTGCTCGTTCTTCTTTTGTGGTCTTTCTTCCTTTGGTCATATAGATTTCTCCTTTTGCGGAGCTTCGCTCCCTAATTTCTTTATGACCATTATACCACATAACCAGCTTATGAGTGAGTGGTGATCTAATATTCCGTATTTTTTACATATTTTCTGTAAGCTGCCTTTTCCATTCTGATAATCCAATACTGCCTGCACCTTTAGCTCTTTACTATATTTCTTGTTCTTATGACTTCTTCTTGGCATAAAA
>JAZNTW010000082.1:0-55957 GCA_045591925.1 Oscillospiraceae bacterium | reverse complement strand
AGGCAAAGGAATCAATTTTAGACTTATTGAGCAAGTTGAGATTGACAAGGTGGTTAATCTTATTAACACCAGACCAAGGTTTTGTTTGAACCTTAATTGTCCTGATGATGTTTTTTGTTGCACTTGACTTGACAGAATGCCCTGCGCCCCCTCGACCCCCATCCACAGTTTGCGAAGCAATACTGTACGACCCCCGATGTGCTACATGAGCATAATTGCGCTTGTGGCGAGCAAAAAATAAAGGTTTTGATTCTAAATCCGCGCTATTACGCCCATTATTCTATAAACAATGGGGTCTGTGGACTCGTCACCAGCGAGGGGTCTGGGGGCTTCGAGCCCCCATTATCAATCCGTCGGAGACACATCTACCATCTGTAACAGGGCGAATACATCCTGCATATCGAGAATGCCATCCGCATTGACATCCGCGCGCTCAAACGGGAACAATGCCGCATCCAGCTCCGGATGCTCTGCAAGTGCCGCAGACAACACCGCCGCATCTGCCGCCGAACATCTGCCGTCATGGTTCAGATCACCCTTGACCGGTTTCGCCTCCGGTAACGCCGCCTGCTGATAGACAAAACCGTAACGGTCTGCGTACTCCGCCGCCGGACAGCCTGCATATCCAATCACAACCATCTCTGCCGGCAAATCAACAAACAGCGATTCCGGCACAAATGTAACCGGTACGCCCTCGATTTCTGCCAACAGCTGCAAGCCCTCACGCTCCGATTTCAGGATTTCATAAGCCTCCGCATACTCACCGTTTTCCGAAATCCGGTAGCCGAAGCCGCCCTCCTCGTCACGCACGGTCTTCATATGCGTACTGCCGTCATCGTGCAGCAGCAAGCGGAAGGTCTGATTTCTGCCGGAAATATCGGTTGCCGATATCACAAAATAAATCGTCTCGCCGGCTTTCATCGGAATCTGCATTTCGCCCGTAGATTTGAAGAAAATGCTTTGCAGGAACTGCCCTGCCCCGTCATAGCACTGCACCGACAGCTTGCACATCGCATCAAAGAATTTTGCGTCCAGATTGGCGTCAATGCCCGATGTGTAGCTAAATACCAGATAATCCAGCTTGGTCTTGTCAAATGCGTAGGATTCGTCCAGCACAAGCGGCAGCGGCTCGAAAAATTCTGTCTCGAATAAATTTTCCGGTATGATGCTGATCTCAACGTCGCAGTTTCCGAAATATGCGCCCATACCAATATAATTTGCGGTCATCGTGCCGATATTGACATCATCTGCCGTATAGCGCAGCTGATAATCCAGCCCCTCAACCAACGTGTAGTCACCGTCACGGAACTCCACCTGCGGCGGTATCACCTCGCCCGTCCAGAACTGATTCTCTGCAATCACCTCGCATTCGGACAGCAGCCGCAGCGACGTCTCCAACCGGAAATGAATCGTGCCCTCACGCGCTGTTCCGTTGAATTTCACCATGACATACCTCGTCTCGCCTGCCGGAACCGTAAAGGTCACAGACTTTGCAGCCGCACCGTAATCCTGTGCAAGCATCTCTGCTTCCGGCGTAAATACGCGCAAAACAATGTCCGAAGCGTCCGAGCTGCACAGCACATATTCCGTATCGGTCTCCGACGCAACACGGTACACCGCAAGCCGTTCCTCCTTTGTCACGACAACGCTGTGCGCGCCGACCGGCAGCAGCGGTGCATCCTTTGGCAAGTCAACGTAAATCTCAAAGCTGCCCTCCTGATAGCCATAGGTTCGGTTCGTTGCATAGAGCGAGAACCGCACCGTGCCGAACATGATTTCACTGTCCTTATAGGTCAACCGGAAATCGCGGTTCACAAGCAGCTCCGTCCCATCCGGCGCATGAACGGCAATCGGCATCGGCACTTCGCTTCCGGTATACGGCTGATTCGTCACCGTCACGACCGCGTCCGTAATCGAATGCGGAATCAGAATCGAGAAATTCGCCTTGGACGCGTTCTCCGGATATTGCCGCGATACCGTAATCAGATAGGTGCCATTCGTGAGCAGATAGTCGTTCTGTTCGCCGTTCATCGGCAGCATCCGCGCACAGGAATCCGTGTTTTCATCGTAACGATACAGCGTATACTGCATCGCACCGCCCGACACGCGCTCGTTCAGAACCCGATAGCGAATCGTTGCATTTTCCGTCGCGCCGCCGTCCACCGTGAACCAAAGATTCGTGATCCGTTCCTCGGTACAGCTCACCTCAACCGGCTGGTCGAGCGTCAGCATGGTTTCCGATTGCAGCGGCTCCGTATAAATCATGTCATAATTTTTGATGACCGTTCCGAAATATTTGCCCATGCCAACCAGCTTCAGCTCCGCAGAACCCGGAATATCCGTCCGATTGTCAATCCGCTGATAATCCACGCCCTCCGTCAGCAGCGTGTCACCGATCCGCACCTTGATTTTTGGCTGATAGGTTTCACCCGGCTCGTAATTTGCAAGGAAACCGCCCGAAACCTGTGCCTGACTCAGATCATAGCGTTCTGCCGAAATCACAAGCCGATATTCCGCACCGACCGTGCCGGAGCAGATGAAATAATAGGACTGACCGGCGTTCAGCTTGATCGGAGAATAGAAATAGTCGCCTGTAATCGGTGAAAATTCAACGTATTCATGCACGGTTTCATCATGCTCAGGCGTATCGGCAACCCAGCATCTCGTCTTGATTTTGGAATATTTTGCGGTATTGACATATCTGCCGGAGCGCTGATAGCGAAGCAGTTCCTCCGCGTAGCCCTCGGCACAGTTTGCATAAAAGAAATACTCCCCGGTTTTCTGCGGCACAAACATATACACCGCTTCTTCCTTTTCATAGGAAACTTCTACCGGAACCGGCGTTTCCAGCGGAATTTTATCGTATACCGTGACCGTGGCTTCGTTGTAGCCGGCACAGCTGCCGATGCCATAGGCGGCAATGCGCAGCTGGTGATTATGCTTGGTAAACCGCAGAATGTAGTCCTCATCGCGCTTGAGCTTCGTGCCGTCCGGCAGACAGATTTCAACCGCCGGCTCATAGCCTGAACCATAAGTGGAACTATATTGCGCCGTCACACGTATCCGGCATTCGGCAAGATTTTGCACCGCAGCCGCTTCCGCGGTCAGATACAGCGCATAGTCGCCGTTCCAGCGTGCCTCCGTCAGCAAATAATAATCGCAATCGGCAGAAAGCGCTGCGGTCAGCACTTCACCGCCAAGATGGCGGCTTTCCAGTCTGCCAACCGCCTGACCTGCCGCGTCACACAGCACGCCCGATACCATCGTATCACCCGAAGCCGTCAGCCGATAGGTTCCGGATTCCGGCACGCGGATCCGATGGCGCAGAATGCCTGTAGACATCGGATCTGTCAGCTGCTCCGTCGGAAGCTGCGGCGCTTCCTCGCCGGCTTTCACGGTGACAGTCACCGTCACCTGCTCCGTTTTTCCCTGTGCATCGGTGATCACACAGCAATAGCTCTGCACACCGACCTCCGCGGTATCCGGATGGAGCATCGGCGCGGTTTCGCCTTGCAGCAGAGTCTGCGCAGCTTCCTCCACACGATACCACTGATACGCAAGCGCATCGCCGCAGGCAAGCACCTGAATGGTGCCGAATTCGTGCTGCATCAGAGTGGTTTGCTCGCCGCTGATTCTCATGACAAGCGGTTCAGCGCAAAAGTGCATGGTCTCGGTCAGCTTGACTGCCGGATTTTCATTTGGTGCAACAATCCATGCCTCGCTAGCAAAGGCGTTGTCCGCGACTGTTTTCAGCGCGTCCGTCAGAAAGACCGCCCTTGCGCCCGTCAAGCCCTTCGCTTCCACCGTTTCTGCCAGCGGAATGCTTACACAGTCGATTTTTGCATCCGCAAACGCAGCTTCACAGACCGTTTTGAGCTTCGGAAACGCAAGCGTTCCGGCATTCGCACCGGCAAAGGAACGGGATTGCAGCGACTCCAATGCCGAAAATGTAACCGTGTCAAAGCCCGTTCCAATCATACAATTTTGAAACGCAGCCGTTCCGACCTCGGTGATTTTAGAATAGTCAAGTCCGGTCGGGAGGTCGTTTCTGCCGGTCTGCGTGGCAAGCGCATACGTCGAAATCTTCGTGATGCCCGGCAGATCGAGCCGGCGCAGTCCCGGACAATTATAAAATACACCATCCGGCAGCACGGTGATGCGCTCCGGCAGCATAACGCTCCGCAGGTTTGAAGCATTTGCAAAGGAATAGATTCCGATTGTCTCTAACGATGATAACCGCAAATCGCCGGCAAACGCCTTGCAGTTTTCGAATGCACGGTCACAAATCTCCGTCACATTCTGCCAATAAATCTCCGGATTTTTCAGCGCAATACAGTCCCGAAACGCTGCTTCGCCAATGCGCGTGACATCCGGCGAATGCACCGTATTCAGCAGACTACAGCCGGCAAATACCTGCTCCGGCAGCTCCGTCACGCCGAGAAGCGTCTGTTCACGCAGCGCAGTACAGCCGCGGAATGTGTACATTCCAAGTGTCTCCAGCGAATCGGAAAGCGTTACCTCGGTCAGGGATTCGCAGTCCGCAAACGCCTCCGCGCCAATCTCCACTGCCCCTGCCGCGTAGACGCGCTCCAACGCAGGGCATCCTAAAAACGCCGCATCTCCGATTGTTTTGATAGAATCCGGAAGCTGAATCTCAACCGCAAGATGATTTTCTGCAAACGCATTTTCCGCAACCGCCGTCAGCGGCACACCGTCCACCGTATCCGGCACGATGACCTTTTCACGGATGCCGCGGTAGGTCAGCAGAACGCCGTCCTTGACCACAAAGGGCGCTGCAACCTCCTTGCCGTCAATCGAATAAATCGCCTCGGCGGCACTGCTCCCGATCCAGCCATCCCGTACCGCCACCGCAAGGATCCGCGTGGTTTCCGTCACCGCAATCGGTGTTTCATACAAAGTCCCATTTTCCGGCGATGGCGCGGTGCTGTCGGTGGTATAGTAGATTTGCGCATCATCCAGCTCGACCGTCAGCTCGATTTCCAGTGCATGACCGTAGTTGCCGGATTTCACCGAAAATTCCGGTCGTGGACAAATGCCGTCATCCCAGCGGAAGTCCGACATATTGACAAAGCCCCATGCAAACTCGTCGTCAAAGCCATCCGCACCCAAGTCAACCGCGTTCAGCCGCATCAGCGCCTCGGCACGACTCGGCGTTATGGTTTTATCATAGCATCGCAGCAGCGCACAGCACGCCGATACGTGCGGTGTTGCCATACTGGTGCCGTTTTTCTCCTCGCATTCCTGATTGTCACCGAGGACATAGCTTTTGATGCCGTAGCCCGGCGCGACCACATCCACAGAGTCACCAAAATTGGAGAATGTTGCCAGCTCCATCTCCCTTGTCACCGCACCGACCGTGATACAGCTGTCGATGCTGCCGGGATAGTAGTAGCCGGCGTCGTCGCCGTTGTTGCCGGATGCCGCAACGCAAATTACACCGTTTTCATCCGCAATTTCCATTGCCTCGATTTCCAACGGACTTACGCCCAAGCCGCCAAAGCTCATATTGATGATATCGACCTTCTGCTCGATTGCGTGCATCACGCCCAGATAAATCTGTTCATCGGACGCATTGCCTTCCTCGTCAAACACCTTGATCGGCAATATTTTTACATTTTTCGGTGTCATTTCGCAGATGGTTCCGGTCACGTGCGTGCCGTGATAGAGGTCGTCGCGCACCGTATCGTCGCCCGAATCCGAAAGATTCACGCCCGTATCGAGAATTCTGCCGGCAAACAGCTCCGGCGTCGGATTCAAGCCCGTGTCAATCACCGCGACCGTGACCTCCGGCAGCACCTCCGCGTCGAGATATTCCGCAATAAATTCCTCTGTTCCAATCAGCGGTACGCCCCATGAATTGTAGACGCGCTGTTCCGGCGCATCCGCTTTGGGCGCTGTCTCTGCCTGCGATTCTGCAAGCACCTTTGCATCCAGCGTGACGCGGTGCGAGGGCTGCACATATTCCACCGCCGGATCTGCGCTGTACGCAAGATATGCGCTGTACGCCGCCGCAGAATCCGCATATTGCAGAATATGCAGCCCCTGATAGCCATCCGCCACAGATTCCGCACCGTGCAGCGCAATCGCGCCCTCTGCCTTGACGATCAAACGCGCCGTCTGAAATTCATTGGTAATCGTCAGCTTGCCGCCGCGCATTACAGTCTCATAGCCCCATTCTGCTGCATTTTCCGCAAAGGATTCCCAGCCGGCGCTTGCGGTTTCACGGTCTGTCCGGAGCATCAGCTCGCCATTTCGAACCTGCAAATCACCATATAAGGTTTTCGGCGCACCGCCATCCGCAGTGAGCGTGCCGGCAATTTCGTCGTATATAATTGTATCATAAAATTTTCGCGACGCGTCCGCTTGCGTAACAGCAAGCACCTCGCTCGAAAATTCCTCCAGCGAACAGGCTTCCATCACGGCTGCGGCGGCGTTCAGCACCGGAAGCTGCGGCAGCAGAAACTGTCCGGCAAGCGCTGCGGCAAGCCCCATGCTGCCAATGCGCATTTTTTTCATATGAATCTCCCCTAACCTGATTCCGTTTTGTGATATTATTGCTTTGCAGACCAATCCTGAATCCGCAATTTCATTTCATCAACAGCAAGAATCCCATACGCAAAGCCCTTGCGCACGAGTTCTGCCGGCACATAGGTATCATATTTTTCAAACAGCGGAATTTCATCCGGATACACCAAATCCATCAGGTCAAATTCTGCGGCGGCTTCCTCCGCAACAATCCGGAAAAATTCCTCCTTGCCGACCTTCATCCGAAACGTCAGAAAATAGGGTCTTGCCGGCGACAATCCCGATAGAAACAGCCGTTTTGCACATTTGATCTTCAAGAATCGTTCCATCGCAAGAAAAGCATAACTGCCAAGCCACGGGAATAACGCCCACATATCACCGCCAAGACAAATCAGCGGCTCGTTGAGCAGCCCCGAATTTTCTGCCGTATGCCGCGCAAGCTCCAGCCGCGCGACCGCGTTCTTCATCAGATACGGATATTGCTGCGTTTCCGCAAGCACTTGGCGCATCCGTTCGAGGATTTTGGTCTGGATATCGCCCGGACAGTCCCCGAAATACGCCGGCACCTTGCCCTTGACCTTGGTGCAATAGACGATATGGCGTTCAAAATCCACCTCGTCCACCACCCAGACATGACCTGCAATCGCGATTTTTTCACCGGCAGGCGGCGGCTGTACGATCGTACCGATTTCCTGCGATTCCGACCGAACCGTAAATTCCTCGCTGTCCTGAAATACAGCGTAAAATTTAAAGTGATTGATGACGCGCTCGCCGGCAAGCCCTGCAATCAGACCGCCGCGCTCGGTGCGCTGAATATGCTCCGTGTCAATCAGATGACGCAGCAAAATCCGGTAATCATCCTGAGTGATGCGATGAAACGGCTGCAGCTTCAGCACCCTGCCGGCAAGCTGCGCCGGCGTCATTTCACCGTTTGCGGCAAGCGTGCTCATCGTCTGGTGATAGAGTAAGCTGAAGGGCAGACGGTCGAGCTTCGGCGGTTCGACCCAATGCTCCTCGGCGTAAAGCTGCACCAGCGCGATCCCCTGCAGGAGCTTCCACGGTACGGTCGAGGGCAGCATCGCCCTTGCCTCCGGCTCCTCCTCGCGCATCACAAACCACATCTCCGGCGGCAAGCCGCGCCGTCCCGTTCGTCCCATCCGCTGCAAAAACGAGGACACCATAAAGGGCGCGTCGAGCTGAAATGCGCGTTCCAGCTTGCCAATGTCGATGCCAAGCTCTAGGGTTGCCGTGGTTACGGTCGTCAGCGACAGCTCCTCGTCCTTCATGACCGCCTCGGCAGTTTCGCGGAATGAAACCGAAAGATTGCCGTGGTGAATCAGGAATCTGTCCGGCTCGTCATTCCATTCGCAATATTGTCGCAAAGAGGTCGTCACCGCCTCGCATTCCTCGCGCGAATTGACAAAGACCAGACATTTTTTCCCTTTCGTATGCGAAAAAATATAGCCGTATGCAGGGTCGGCGTGCTTCGGTGCAGGGTCGGTTTCACGTTCCAGCGGTTCTGCCGCCGCGACCTCCTTGCCCTCTGCCGCCTGCGTATCCATCACATAAAAATGCTCCATCGAAAGCCGCCATGTCGTTTTCTGTGCTTCGATTCTCGGTATTATCGTGTTTCTGCCCGAACCGGTTCCGAGATATTCCGCGGTACGGTCAAGGTCACCGATGGTTGCGGAAAGTCCGATTCTACGTGGTTTTGCACCGGATAGATCCGTGAGCCGCTCAATCAGGCAGAGCGTCTGCCCGCCGCGGTCACCACGCAACAGAGAATGCACCTCGTCAATGATGATGAAGCGCAAATCCCGAAAAAGCGCAGGAATCATCGCGTGCTTATGGAGCATCAGGGCTTCGAGCGACTCCGGCGTGATCTGCAAAATGCCGGATGGATTTTTGAGCAGCTTGGTTTTCTGCGACTGTCCGACATCGCCGTGCCACCGCCAAACCTTGATGCCTGCCGGTTCGCAAAGCTCCGTCAGACGGCTGAATTGGTCGTTGATGAGCGCTTTCAGCGGCGCAATATACAGCGCACCGACAGATACGGGCGGGTTTTCCTCCATCAGCGTCAGCACCGGAAAAAATGCCGCTTCGGTCTTGCCTGCCGCCGTGGACGCGGAAATCAGGACATTATCTTCCGTATTGAAAATCGCGTCCGCAGCCGCAACCTGTACCGCCCGCAGCTTCTCCCAGCCGGAACGGTAAATATATTCCTGAATAAAGGGGGCATAGCGTTGAAATGCGTTCATAGGCGCAGTCCCTCCGTATATTTAAGGCAATACCGGACAAAGCCCGCCTCACGGCTTGGCGGCACTGCTTGCATATTTTCCGCCATCTTGCACAGAAATTCCTTACGCGAATGCGAAAGGGACAATCCAAGAACGAGGGGTGGCGTTTTTTGCTGTCACTTATCTCCCCTCTCTCTTAGGTTTTCCCTCTCTCGCGCTCTCTTTTCTAACTCTCTCCCCTCTGCTGGCTTGAATTTTCTTTCTTGCACAGCGGAGAGCAGTTTATTTCGCGACTTTGCAATTAAGGGGGAAAGGGAATCAGGAAAGGGGGTTCTCCCCTCGCCTTGCACCTCTGTACCACCAGCTCTGTGCGGTATCACTTTAATGATAAACGATAAATTTTTATCGGTAAAATTGCATAATAGAGCCTGCCAATCCGTCATGCCGAATTGTGCAAACATATAATATTTATCGTTAATCGTTAATTTATGGTTGACAAACGTAAAATCTTGTGCTATACTGTGACCATCGGAGGAAACAACACTCCGAATGACTCAAATTTACAGGAGGCATTCTATGAACAGCAATCATGACACAAACAAACAAGCATCCAATCTCCGCATCCGAAAATCCAGCCGCGTGGCACTGGTCATTACAAGCGTCCTTTTCATCGAAAGAATCATCATGACCGTCGCACGGGTAATCTACACGCTCCTTCAGCCGCAGGTCTCGGATCTGGCATCGGGCGGATCCATACTCGATTTCCTGCAAAACAGACCGATCAGTTTGATTCGCAACATCATCGTACCCGGTTTACTAGGGGTTGCGAGCCTGCTTCCCCTGATACTGCTGTTCAAGCAGGTCAGCCGCGACGGCATCCCGTTCACTGCAAAAAACCGGAAGCTGCTCCTGTTTTCTGCCATCATGGAGGGCTTGCTGGCAATTTTTCCAGTGATATCCACACACACTTACAACACCTTCCATGGCAATTTCGACCTAAATAGTCTCTTTTCGTTCGTTGTAGGCGGAAACGGGATGAATCCTTTTCATACCGGTGCCTGCATTCTGCTGTTGTTCCTTGCCGCGCTGCTTCACTACGGCATGATACTCCAGCAGGAATCCGATGAAACACTTTGACAACAGGAGGAACTTATAATGCAACAAGAAACAATCACCAAGCCGGCAGCCATCCGCAGCCTCAGAATATGGAGCATCATCGTTTGCTGCTTCTACGGTCTTTCTACGCTGCACAGTCTGAACTATACGTTCTCTTGGTTTTCCTCGTTAGACTTATTGCAGCCCGAGCATGAACCGATTTCTTCGCTCGGCTACGTCACCATCATCTCTACGATCACCTATGGTCTGACGGCGATCCCCATGTTTCTGCTCGCGCTGCTGTTCCTGCAACTCGCAAGAAACGGTCAGCCGTTCCGGCAAATCAATGTCAAGCGCGTCCGCATTCTCGCAGTCATATTTTTCGCAGTTGCTGTCATCCCCTCGCTCGGCTTCGCACTTTATATGCTGATTGCAGGGGATGAGCCGCTCATAATTCTTGTATACGGCATCGGCTGCATCGACACCACGCAGATTGTCAAGGGACTCTTGATGCTCTTTATCGCGCAGATTCTACACTATGGAACCATGCTCCAACTGGAATCCGATGAAACGCTGTGAGGTGTATGGTATGGCAATTATTTTACGGCTCGACCGCGTTATGGCGGATCGAAAAATGAGTCTCAATGAGCTGAGTGAAAAGGTCGGCGTCAGCAACGTCAACCTCTCCAAGCTCAAAACCGGAAAGGTCAGCGCAATCCGTTTTTCTACGCTCAATGCAATCTGTCTGGCGCTGCATTGTCAGCCAGGGGACATTTTGGAATTCACTGAGGATGAAGAAACATAAGGCGACATCCTCGATTTCATCGAAAATACGGAATCATATATTCCGGAACGGCAGGGAACTGTATCAGCTCCCTGCCGCTTTTTTGATTACTTCTCCGGCAGAAAATCCTTCATTGTGACCAGAACGCGGTCATGACCCTCGGAATCCTGCGTATACATCTCGACCTTTTCCATTGCGATCGGCGTATTCGGGCTGGACAGCTCGCCGCTTGCGGAATACGAACGCTCGACCTGCAAGAAGCTATCGACAACCTCCATGCCCTCGGTGACCTTACCGAATGCAGCATATTTGCCGTCCAGCTGCGGTGCATACTGGTCGGTATAGCAAATGAAGAACTGGCTCGACGCACTGTTCGGGTCGCCCGCTCTCGCCATGGAAACCACGCCGCGTGTGTGCGAGAGCTTGTTGTCAACGCCGTTTGTGGAAAATTCGCCGTGAATGGTGGTGTCGCTGCCGCCCATACCGGTTCCGGTCGGGTCGCCGCCCTGTGCCATGAAGCCATCAATGACGCGGTGGAAAATGACGTCGGTGTAGAAGCCGTCCTCAACCAGATCAATGAAATTCTGGCAGCTGATTGGTGCCTGATCCGGATACAGCGTGATCACAAACTGGTTATCGGTCAGCGCGACCTCCTCCTGACTGCTTGACGCCGGCTGATCGCCGCCGCAGCCTGCCATACCGGTCATCATCAGCATCATTGCCGCTGCAAGCAGCGCTCTTTTTCTGATTTTCATGATAAAAAAACTCCTTTGGTTTGATAATATGGAAACGCGGTTTTCCGCGATTCTGGCTGATTTATATGGTAAATTCCGCATATTCGTCCGCAACCTGCTCCTGTGCTTCGAGCGCGGTTTTCGCAAAGGTGAAGCCTGCATCGCCGCCCAGTAATCCGGCAACCGTATTGCCAGGATTTTGCTGCATGATGTCCAGCACCTCGATAAAATCACGGATGACCTCGCGCGGCGTCAGGTGACTGTCCGCACCGATTCTGCCGTATTCAATCTTAATAAAGGCGTCCATATCCTCTGCCGTGACAATCTGCTGATAGTCATACAGCACCGCGTGAATATCCGCGAGCTTCTCGACCAAGATTCGCATTTCGGCATAGGTCAGCGGCTCTAAGCGGATGATCGGTGCGTGCAGATTGGTCTGACCATCGCAATATTTTCCATCCATCAGACGGGAGCGCAGCGCCTCATAGCTGTAGATGCCGCGCCGCGGGTCCTCGATGCACTGCGGCGTTCCGCACATCATAATCCCGATATACTGCGCCTTGCCCTGCATCGTGTCGTTGAACATCGTCAGAATTTTCTCGTAATTTCGTTCGCGTGAGATGCTCTGCGGAATTTTATAGAGATTCACAAGCTCGTCCACCAGAACGATCAAGCCCTCATAGCCTGCCTGCTTCAAAAACAGCGCAAACAGCTTGATATACTCGTACCAATCGTCGTCACGAATACAGAGATTCACGCCGAGTGCCTGCTTCGCCTCGGTTTTGGTCTGGTATTCGCCGCGGAACCACTTGATGACTTTTGCCTTTGTCTCCGCGTCATCCTGCACATAGGATTGATAATAACGACGTAGGAGCGAGGCAAAATCAAAGCCGTGAACCATGCCGGAGAGCGTATCAACCGTCCGGAAAATCTCCTGCTCGACCAGCTTATGAAACGCAGGGTCGTTCAGCTCCAGACCGCACTCTGCCGCAATTCTTGTCCGGATGCTATTGATCCAGCGGTCGAGAATCAGCGAGAGCGCACCGCCGTCGGGCTTTGTTTTCGTCGAGAGATTCTGCATCAATTCCTGATAGGTCGCAAGCCCCTGCCCGTTTGTACCGAGAAATCTGCGCGCCGGCGAGAGGTCGGCGTCACAGACCACAAAGCCTCTGTCCATCGCGTAATTGCGGATGGTTTGCAGCAAGAAGCTCTTGCCGCTGCCGTATTTTCCGCTGATGAACCGAAATGACGCGCCGCCGTCTGCCATGATCTCGATATCATGCAGCAGCGCTTCGATTTCCAGTTCCCTGCCGACCGCAATATATTGCAAACCGATTCGCGGCACAACACCGCCTTGCAGCGCATGAATCAACGCGCCTGCCACGCGCTTCGGAACTTTCATGTTTCCAGCAATCCTTTCACATCTTCAAGATAATCCGCAATCAATACGGGTTTTAGGTCAACCTGCATTTCAATGACGGTGTCACCGATTTGGTCGTACAACGCCTCGTTAATTTCATCGACAAGCACGGAAATCATATGTCCGGTATCAATCAGCGGCTGATAGGATTCACCCGTCACAAGACAAATCAGCAATGCCATTGCAGGCTTGCTCAGCGGCAAATCCGGGATCTCGCTGTCGTCAGCTTCCGCATCGTCATCGGCAGCCATGTCCGCAACGAGCTGCGGATTCGGCGCATCAACCGGTGCAATATCCTCCGAAATCTCGTCCTCCGGCAGCGTGAGCATATCGGTCGTATGCGCGGCAGCCTTGCGGATATCGGCAAGCTCTGCCTCATCGAGGGTAATGACCGGTGCGTTTTTCTGCTGTTCATCGAGCAGCCAAGCCTCGATTGCCTGCCGCATCACATCCGCGTCACCATCGGGCAGTTCGCCGGGCTTCAGCGGTCGCTCGACCTTTAGTATTTCACGCATAATCGAGTCAAATGTTCGCAGCAATGCACCCACACGTTCCCGATGCGGCGTGGCACAATAGCGTTCGATCGCCCACTCTCCGTTGCAGCAATGGTACACGCAAACCGGCGACAGGCGATAGCTGCCGTCCAGCTGCGGCGTCTGGTTACAAAATACAGCGCCCTCAAACATCAAATGCTGCTCGCGAACCTGTTCTCCGAGCAGATACGCGGAAAACGACTGTCCCTTTTGCTCGGCGTAATGGGAAAGCAGCGCCTGATAGACCGCATGAAACATCTCGGCAATGCGTTTGGGCTGCGCAAGATACAGCCTGGAATCCTTGATATGATATTTTGAAATCCGGTCAAACGCAAGCAGCAGCTCCTGTGCCGAATGCACACTGTGTCGCAAAATGGTGATGCACGCCGCCTCGGTTTCGTTTTCGAGCCGATACGGAAGCCGGTAATACGCAGCGAAATCGGGCATCCATTTGAGCAGCAATTTTTTCACATTTGGGAAGCCCTCGCCGTACTCGCTGAGCAATTTTCCAAGTGCATCATAGGCAAGCTCCGCGCTCGAAAAACCAATCAGATTGAGGATTTCGTAGGAATAGAGCAATAAAAACGAGGCTTGAGACGGCAGCTTTGCACCGAGACGATATTGCGTGCGCCAAGTAAAATACGCGCGCAGCTCGTGGTCTGACAAATTATAATACATCGGAACGGTGCGGCTGCACTTCACGGCATCGGGGAAATTATCGGTAAAATGCTCCATGAACTTGCCCTGCTGATAGAACAGGCTCTCCATCGAGCGTGTGCCGTCAAGATTGTTATAACCGGAGAGGGTACGCATCCGGTGCAGCATTTCGGGCATTTCGACGTAAGCGCCAAAGGGGGCGGAAACGATACGCTGCGCACAATACACCTGTTCTGAGCGGGCGGCCACAGATTTTTTGTTGTTACCGGAGATATTTTTTTGAGATTTTCTTTTGCCAGACGACGGTTTCCGCTGCGTGGACAGGGAATCGAGCTCATCGAAGATCTCTCTACTTGTCTCGCGCATCAGCTTATTCAACAACTCCAGCAATCCCATAATCGCACAACTCCATATCATAGACTATACAGTTTCATTATACCATATTATATATGAAATTTCAATGGTAGAAGCATGAAAATTATCGACCGCATTTCGCAAGCCACCGTTGAAAGGCAAATTAGACTTGCGAAATCAAATATAAAAAAACGAACTGAATACAATGTGAAAGATTCAGAGAAATTCGCGTCATCCACACAAAAAAGAGGATTTGCCCCAAGACAAATCCCCTTTCCTTTTCAAAACCCCGTTCCCACCCCGAATTTCACTGACAGCAAGGTGATAACTATGCCAAGTGCGCGATGCCGTTGTGCAGGATGCCGAATGCGTTGTCACAATCTAGTCATGCCTTTCGGCGTGCGGACTCAAACTCAGCCGCAGAGCTGCTGTCCACCTGAAATCGAACCAATTTTCCTCAAATTTCGTCCGCGAGAAGCTCTGTCGTCCAGTTCAATTCCTGAAGCCGTTCCTCGGTCAGACGAATTTCTTTCGCAACATCGTCCAAATCCTTTTGCAGTACCCGGACATTGACTGCACTCTCCATCCGGATTTCAGTCTTGGAATAACGCGGCGCAAGCGTACTCGCTTCATCCAGAAAACCACGTAGAATCCGCGATTTCATGAGCAGCACATCCCGATGCGCAATCCATTCGGTAATCGTTTTCCCGTCACTGACGGTCTGCGCATTGGTGAGATTGATCTGCGCAATCAGCTGTTCGAGCGCAGCGATCGCGGTATCGAGTGCCGCAAGCAGGTCGGCAGGCGCTTCAGCAGGCTGTTCACCCTCCTGAACACGCGCATTGTTGTTCAATCGGACTTGCAGTTCGTTGATCTGCGACTGCAAATCCGCACGGCGCATCAGCGCGGCAGCTAGCTTCATAGCATTCTCCTTTCACTTTGCGTCCCACGGTGCCGGCGAATCCGGGTCGAGCACGCCGGGGACTCTCAAATCATAGCCGTTGACCTCAATCATTGCGTCATCCAGTTCGATGACCATGCAATGCCGTCCGTTGACCTTGTCGAGGCGCACCTTATTTTTTGCCTGATTTTTGACATTAACGATGATATCGGGCGTTTTGATGACGGTTTTCGATGAAATCAAGCGCTCCGGCTTGAGCGTGGTTTCAACGTGCTCCTGAAAGATTTTCTCCGTATCTACGAGCTTTTCTTCCGGTACGCCAGCCTCGGAGAGCATCCGGTGCAGAATCCGTCCGGTCACCTCGGTCGGTGAATCATCGGTTTTATTTTTCGCAACAAGCTCGGTCATTTTTTCGTTGACGGTCGTAACCGCTTCGTAGGTCAGGTCGTCTCCAAGCAGCGCGCCGAGCACCTGCTTCATGTCCTCGCGGTCCTCCTCGACCGTTGTTTCGACATCGCATTCGAGGAACGCGTCAATCAGATTTTCATTAGGCGTATTGGGCGTTTTGGTGTAGTAGAGGACATGGTGAACGTCTGTTGCGCGCTCGGAAAATACGGGATAAAAGAAGCCGTCTGACGGAGATTTGCTGATGACAGCATTTGGATTTTCTTGCCGCAAGATTTCGTCATCTGTCTTATTATAGACCAAAACGCCCTCGGTTTTGGCAATCGGACATAGTGCCGCAACAATATACCGGAAAACCTGATCGGTAAAATCGGTTTCCAGCTCATCCATTTTGTTTTTACGCGGTGGATTGTATTGGCAATAGGCAAGAAGCACCGCATATGGCGCATCGGAATCGACTTTTTCGGCAAGCGTACCGAGAAATTCGAGCGCAACATCCTCCTGTTTTAATTCGGATTGCAGGAGACCTGCAAGACGCGACTGCGCACCATCCTCGCCATAGGCGTGTTCACGGAACGGCAGTTCGGAGCTTTGCTTGCCGAGGTTGACATTCAGCACCTTTTTCATGGCTTCGTAGAGGATTTGGCTTTCGGGCGATGGGATGCTGGAAGCGTTGCGGATGTTGACGCCGCGAACGGTTCGCTGTGTATCGACAAAGGCGGTCAGCACGCGCTCCATTGTGAAGTATTTGGCTTCCGGATTAAAGTGATTGCGAATCTCGTTGAGTTCTTTACGGTTCATTGCATTGTCTCCTGTGTTCTATTATAGGTATCTCCGATGGACTTGAAATGGGGGCTCCTCGCCCCCAAACCCCTCGCTGGGGATATTATCCCCAGACCCCATATTTATGGTATAGAGGCGTAATGGCGTAAATGCAGCCCAAAATTAAAGTTTTTTGGTCATGCTTTTTTCGAAAGTTTGCGTGGGTCATACAGTGTTGCTTCGCAAACTATTGCGCAGAACGACGAAACACTCTTAGCCTTGATAAGAGTTCGCGGGCTAGGGTGCCTATGATAGAGGCACCCATTTGAAATCGCATCGCGGCAGCGATGCTACTTTATAGGTATCTCCGATGAATTTGAAATGAGGGTTCCTCGTCCCCATACCCCTCGCTGGGGATATTATCCCCAGACCCCATGTTTATGGTATAGGGGCGTAAATGCAGCCCAAAATTAAAGTTTTTTGGTCATGCTTTTTTCAAAAGTTTGCGTGGGTCGTACAGTATTGCTCGCAAACTGTCAACGGGGGTCGAGGGGGCGCAGCCCCTTCGTCGCGCGAAGCGCGAAATCAAATATCCTGAAAAAAATTCTTCAAGACTCTACTCGACAAACATAGCCGCCGAAATAGTCCGACGGCTAAGCTATCATTATTTTGCGAAATGTGCCTGCAGTTTTGCAATCAGCTCATTCACATCTACACCGTGTACCGCGCAGGCTTCCGCGATCGACTCGCCGCGCGATGCCGGACATCCCAGACAGTGCATTCCCATTTCAAGGAAATACGGAGATGTGGACGGATCGGCATCAAGAATGTCGCCGATGACTGTATCTTTGGTAATATCCATGGAAATCTTCCTTTCAAATTAAGAGGGCGCAGCCAAGCCGCGCCCTGCATTTTTCATTACTGCTGATTCTTGAGCTGTGCGTAGCACTCGCTGCAATAAACAGGGCGATCCTCACGCGGACGGAACGGAACCTGTGCTTCCTTGCCGCAGTTTGCGCAAGTAGCAGCAAAATATTCGCGCTCGGTCTTACCTGCATTCTTTCTTGCATCACGGCAAGTCTTGCACTTCTTCGGATCGTTTGCAAAGCCTTTCTCAGCATAGAACTCCTGCTCGCCGGCGGTGAATACGAACTCCTGTCCGCACTCATTGCATACTAAGGTTCTGTCTTCGTACATTTGAATTATCCTCGATTCTTGAAATTTGGACCTCGACGGAATACCCCATCACTGTTGCTCATGTACCGCCTGCGGCGATGCTCTGAAGCGAAATCGGGTTGCAGGTGAAATAACTTGCACGCGCTGGAAGAAATGCTGCCGGGTCATAAAAATGATAGAGAAGATTGCCCGCCTCTCCTTCGGGAACAGTCAGCCGGACTGCGCGGTCTGCTTACTCCTGTTCTGAAAAGTCCGCAGACGCCGTATTCATCTTGCTCCATACGGCTCGGAGCTTGCGTCTGGCACGCTGTATCGCGTTATCGACGCTCTTGGACGGTACATTCAGCCTCTGCCCGATTTCCTCATAGGTAAATCCGCTGACCGATAGCCAGAATATCTCCCGTTCCTGTTTGCTTAGGACGTCTGACAGCATCGAATAAAGCTCGGAAACACGTTCTTTTTCAAAAAACAGTTCCTCCGGCGTTGCACCCGAATCCGCTAACTCATTGTGGACAGAATTCTCCGGATCATCCAGAGAAATATCCGCAGAGCCGCCGGAACGGGAAGCCGTTCGCTCCATCCTCGAAACACTGCGCATCCGGTTTCGGATGCAGACGACCGCGTAAGTACGAAATCCTGCTGTTCTCCCTTCAACAAAGGTTGTCACAGCGGCAAGCAATCCGAGCAGCCCTTCTTGCGCATAGTCCTCGACGTCTGCCGGATTTCCGGCAATCGACCGCGCCATTGAAACGACCGTTGAACGGTATCGTTCCAGAAGAATCTCAAACGCCTGCGGCGCATCCGCACAGAGCGTAACCAGCGCTTCATCCGGCATAGAGACAAGGCTGTCAACAGAGAATGTTCTCATGCAGAAAAGCCTCCTCACACAGAACAAGCACCAATGCGCATTTTACCGCACCTATCAAATCCGCAGCACACGCAGAACCGCATACCGCAGAGATTGACCTAGTATAATCATAACCGAAAGCCGTAGATTTGTCAAGTGTTTTTCCGCGCGATTTGCGGAATACGGAAATATCAACAGCTTTCAACATTATTATTTGTCAATTCAAACAAATCTCATTCGGCAGCAAATTGACTTCTGCCGTCACGGAACAAATTGCCGCCATGGGAATCAATCGCGACAAGCAGCGGAAAATCCTTTAGCTCCAAGCGTTTGACCGATTCGCAGCCGAGGTCGTCATAAGCAATGACCTCGCATTCCGTGATATGCGCCGCCGCAAGCGCACCTGCGCCGCCGACTGCACAAAAATATACCGCATGATTACGCACGATCGCGTCACAAACCGACTCCGCACGTTCGCCCTTGCCAATCATGCCGAGCAAGCCTGCATCGAGCAGCTCCGGCGCATAGGGATCCATTCTGCCGGAGGTCGTAGGACCGCACGCGCCAATCGGACAACCGGGCGGTGCCGCAGTCGGGCCTGCATAGTAGATAACGGCATCCTGCAAGGGAAACGGCAGCGCCTGCACACCCTGTTCACGCAGGGTTGCCTGCAAGCGTTTATGCGCCGCGTCGCGTGACGTATAAACCGTGCCGGATAGGATCACACGATCGCCGGCACGCAGAAGCTGCTGCTCCCGCACCATTGCCGGCAAATCGTTCACATGACAAATATATTCCATCAGTTCCAGCCAATGCCGTTTTCGCCGGCACTCTCTGCAAGGTCCTCAAAGCTGAATTCGCTCTTGCCGACCTTTTCAAAGGACTTGGAAACGACCTCGTCAAAGCTCTCAAAGCTCGGTACGCTGTCGTCATCGCCAACGGTTGCACGTGCATCGCCGATGATGTTCTTTGCATCGGTCAGACGGCTTGCTGCCTGACTGGAGAGGTTCTCCAGAACCAGAGAAATTTCACCGAATTTCTTAGAAACACTGTCGATTTCACTGCGGAGCAATGCACGAACCGTTCTTGCGGTTTCGGTTGTGGTCTTGGTTCTGCGCTCTGCTTCCTCGATGGAGGAACGAACGGTGCTTTCTGCGTCAGCGATGGTCTTGATCGCCTGTGCGTCTGCATCATTGAGCTTCTTATCAGCCTCTGCATTTGCGTTGCTGATGGTTTCATCCGCCTGTCTGTTGGCGTCTGCGATGGTCTGCTCTGCCTGTCTGTTGGCATCTGCGATGGTCTGCTCTGCCTGTGCATTGGCATCCGCGATCATCTTTGCAGCGCGCTCCTCGGCATCCGTTGTGATGGCATTTGCCTTCTTGGTTGCCTCGTTTGCGACCTTCTTCGCAGTCATCTGCGCTTCCATAAAGAGTGCGCTCATATCAAAGCCGTCATCGCTGCCGTTCTCTCTGAGGTCGGCATTCTCCTGACGGAGCTGTTCAAGTTCACGATCCTTTTCAGCAAGGCTGCTGCTCTGCTCAGAGATCACAGCCTCATATTCCGCGAGCTTCTGGAGATCGGATTCATTGGAAAGACCTGCGCTCTCCTCGATCATCATATTCTTTGCATCCAGCTCGGAGCGCAGATTATCCAGCTCAACGGTGCTCTCTGCAATGCGTGCTTCGAGTGCGTCGATGGTCGCAGCGCTCTCGCTGATTTTCGCCTGATAGCCGGAGATCTGCTCAGCAAGCTCCTCAGAGCCGGCGCCGGCAGCCGCAGTTGCAACAGCTGTTTCGAGCTCCTGACGGAGAGAAGCATTGTCCTCATTCAGCGTAACCAGACGGCTTTCGAGCTCTGTGATGGAATTCCGAAGCTCGGTCTGCTCCTCCTGTGCAAGCTCAAGCTCTGCCTGTACGGAAGCGAGGTCAGCCTTTGCATCGGTAGCCTCCTGCTGTGCTGCGGCAAACGCGTCCTCGGAAACAACGCCGGCACCGCTGCTGTCGATGACCGGACGATTCTTCAGCTCATCCTGTGCAGCGCGCAGCTGGTTCTTGGTAGTGCCCAATTCTCCGCGGAGTCTGGTCAGCTCGGCTTCATATTCCATTTTCATATCTTCGTTTGCACCGCCGCCGCTCTGAACCTTTCTTTTCAGCTCATCGCGCTCTTCCTGCAAAGCATAAACTTGGGAATTCAGTTCATCAATGTATACTAAGACATCTTCCTTCACAAAACCGTTACCGATTTTCGTAGTTCTCAAAAAATTTTGCTGCTCCATAAATTACGCTCCAATTCTCCGCAATCAAAATGATATTGCACAGGTACGGGCTAAACAGGGCGTCTGACGAAGCTGATCGCGGACTCAGCAGCGTTTACGGCGCCGGAATCGACTGTTTCCCGCTAGTACATAAATATGATAACACATTTTCGGATATTTTTCAAGCCGTTATATGTAGAAATATCCGACCTCTTTTTGTGCATTTTACCTAATTATCTGTTTGTAATTCCGGAACAATAGACAAAACGAAAAACAAGTTGCCGATTCTAAACCATTTTTCCATGTGATATTTCAACAGTTTTACGAAGCACGGAGAGTCAGCCGCAGCCTGAAAAAACGCGACTGTCCACCCCGGTTTCCGGACAATGTTGCCAATCGGATTCCCGTATTCCGACAGCAGAATACGCCCACACAAAAGCATGGCTCTTGCATGGGCGTAGCATTTTCATCTTATTTCTTATCGAGAATCTTGAAAATCTCGGAGAGATCATCATCGTCGTCAAGGCGCGGAATCGCAGAGGAACGGCGCTGCTGCGCAGCTTTTCTCGGATCTACGGACGGGAAATGGTCCGCAGCCGGATTCTTCACCTCAATCGGCTCTTTTCTCTTTTTCTCGACCGGCAGCGGCACATCGTCGATGGTGTCCGGAGTCTTGTCCTCATAGCCGGCAGCGATGACGGTAATGACCATCTCGTCGCTCATATCTTCCTTGAACGCAGTACCGAGAATGACCTCGACGCCAGGTGCTGCGGTTTCGGTAATCTTCTGTGTAGCTGCATCGACCTCGGCAGAAAGGACGTCCTCGCTCATTGCAATATTGATGAGCAGACGCTTTGCGCCGTTGATCGAAGTCTCAAGCAGCGGGCTGGAGATAACAGCAGAAGCTGCCTCGTCCGCCTTGTTCTTGCCGCCGCCGTGACCGATCGCCATATGTGCAAAGCCTGCGCCCTTCATGATGGTGGAGACATCGGCGAAGTCGAGGTTGATATAGCCATCCTCAACGATCAGGTCGGAGATCGACTTGACACCGGTTTTCAGCACATCATCTGCCATGGCGAAGCTCTGACGCATGGTCAGCGGCTTATCCAGACCGACAAGCAGACGCTCGTTCGGAATAATTACGAGGGAATCCACATATTTTTTTAATGTCTCGATACCGCGCTCTGCCTGTGCCATCTTCTGCTCGCGCTCAAACGCGAACGGCTTTGTGACAACAGCGACCGTCAGGATTCCAAGCTCCTGCGCGATCTGTGCAACGACCGGTGCAGCACCGGTACCGGTACCGCCGCCCATACCTGCGGTAATGAAGATCATATCCGCGCCCTTGAGAGCATTGCTGATCTCATCGCGGTTTTCCTCCGCGGACTGTCTGCCGACCTCGGGACGGTTGCCGGCGCCTCTACCCTTTGTGAGCTTTGCACCGATCTGAATTCTGGTCGGAGCCTTGGAATTCAGGAGCGCCTTGGCATCGGTATTCACCGCAATATACTCAATATTTTTGACATCTGCCTGTACCATGCAGTCGAGCGCGTTTCCGCCGCCGCCGCCGACACCGACAACTTTAATATTCACCTGCGGATCAAATGAATCTTCATATACAAAATCAGTCATAGTTCCTCCATTTCGACAGCCCAAGGTTTCGCTCGGGGGAGCCGCCTACAAACATAAAGTTATTTTAGCACAGTTTTTCCGCGATTGCAAGCGGATTTTCTGTTTTTGTTTAATTTGACGAATAATTTCTTTGGAATTTATGTCATTCTATAGCAGATGACGTGGTTGTAGTCGTGGAAACTGCGGTTTCTGTCGTTTCTGCGAGCGTACCGAGCCATGACGGTGCAGTGACCGGATTTTCGATATTCTCCTGCGGCACGACCGAAATCTGATTGTTTCCGATCATCGTCAGCTTATATTTTTTGTCCGGATTGAGCTTGTTGAGCCGTTCAAAGACATCCTCGGCGAGCTTCAGCTTATAGACCGCATCGTTCGCATTGCCGAGATGGAACACCGCATTGTGTCCGATGTAAACGAGAATGTCGCTCTGGTCAGCCATGTCCAGCGACCAGATCAGCGGATTGTCACATTCCGCGACCGCCGCGGTAAGCGTTTTGAGGATGTTGTCGCGCTTCTCGTCCTCCGAGCGCAGAACCATGCCGATCGAGCCCTCTGCCGGATTGTAGCCGGAGATGATGAGCAGCCCCGGATACGGGTCCTCCTTCAGCTCCTCCAGCACGCGGTTTGACGCGCTGACAAGCAAATAGCCGTAGCTCTGCGTGATATTCGCGACCGGCACCGCACGCTCTACATGAATTTCGACCGTTGACGGGAACTGCCGCTTGACCGTCACCTTTTCGGCATAGGAGACATTTGCACGGATCCGCTCCGCCGCGATCACCGTATCGAGCCGGATCAGATTGTCCTGATACTTGATGCCGCTCAGCTCGACAATTTGTTCATTCGGCGTACCGGTTTCGTTGTTGACGACAATCTCCGTGATGTTGAAGAACAGCGTCATGGAAAGCGCCGCTGCAAGCCCGATCACGAGCACGATCACCAGTAAAATATACGTCCTGTGACCGCGTGTTCTGCGTCGCCGTCGTTTGCTGCTGCGCTGCCGTTTGACGCTCTGCTTGACGACATCCTGCATACGCGCGCACTCCTCTCTTGGTTAATTTATAATCATATTGCGATTCTCGTTCATTTTTGTATGCAAAATCCTGCCGACGTATCAGCGTGATTTTCCCACAAATTCAACAGAGTTTTCAACAGGTAAATGCTGAATTCAGGCGAAAACAGGCTGTTTTCCCCTTTTGACCGAATAGTTTTTCACTTTTTCAACCAAGTTTTCAACATTTTCACGCGTTTGCACCGGAAAATGTACGCTCCATGGCTGAAAATATACCGCGCACTGTCGGGATTCCGAGACTGTTGAAAGTCTCTGCAAAATGTTCATACCCGCGGTCGAGATGCTGAAGTCCCGAAAGATAGGTGTCGCCCTCGGCAGCTGCCGCCGCAACCGCAAGTGCTGCACCGCCGCGCAGATCCATCGCCGTGACCTCTGCGCCGTGGAGCGACGGCACGCCCGTAATCACTGCAGTTTTGCCCGATACGCGGATATCTGCGCCCATCCGCGCCAGCTCGCCCATATGCTTGAACCGATTCTCAAAAATCGTTTCCTCCAGCATACTCGTACCCTTTGCCGTACACAGCACCGCCGAGATCAACGCTTGTGCGTCGGTCGGGAAGCCCGGATACGGCATGGTGCGTATGTAGCTGATGCGCTTTAGGGGCGCGGTTCTGTCGAGGAAAATCCGGTCGCCGCAGACGCCGATCCGGCAGCCCGCCTGCTCCAAGATATCCAGACAAATTTTCAAGTCCTCCGGCGCGGTATCCGTCAGGCAGATTTCGCCGCCTGCCGCCGCACCTGCACAAAGATAACTCATTGCCGCAATGCGGTCGGGCATCACGCGATATTCCGTACCGTGGAGCTTTTTGCCGCCGCAAATGCGAATGGTATGCGTACCGGCACCGTAAATTTCAGCGCCGCATTGATTCAAAAATCGCGCAAGGTCGATGATTTCGGGTTCACAGGCGGCGTTTGTGAGGATGGTCTCCCCCTCCGCGCCTACCGCTGCCATCATGACATTTTCCGTCACACCGACCGATGGGATCGGCAAATGAATCCGCGCACCGGACAGCTTCTCTGCCGTACAGAAAATTCTGCCGGAGACTTCGCGAATCCGAACCTGCATTGCGCGCATGGCGTCCAGATGCAGATTGATGGGGCGCGGTCCCAGCTCACAGCCGCCCGGCATCGTCAGCGTACACCGCTTCATGCTGCCGAGAATCGGGCCGAGAAACATGATGGACGAGCGCATTGCACGCATATCCGAATCTGGAATCTCATATAACTCCGCAGATTCGCGCACAATCCGGATCGTATTTCCCTCGACTGTCGAACGGCAGCCGAGCCGATTCAGAATCCGACACGCCGCATAAACATCCGAAAGCTGCGGTACATTTGTCAGGATCGTTTCGCCGTCGCAAAGAAGTGCTGCCGCCATCAACGGAAGCGCACTGTTCTTTGCGCCCTGAACCGAGATCTCACCGTGCAGCGGTCTGCCGCCTGAGATTTTCAAAATTTCCTCTGTCATATTGCATCACCTCAAACCGTTGGGCGGAATCCGCCGTTTGTCTTTAGGGTATGCAGTGTTTGCAGATTCTGTGCAAAGGCTGCAACATCCGATGGTTTTACTTCTGGCGAATTCCCTTGAGCGTATCCCAGATGCGTTCGTTTGTATCGGTCAGGAACAGCTTTCCGGCACGCTGGTGCATCGCCTGCCGCTTCTCCGGTGACTGATACAGCTCCGTGATATGCTGCTTCATTTTGTCAATCGTCAGATCTTTTTGCTCGATGACGATTGCAGCACCAGCCTTGCCGAGTACCATTGCGTTGTAATACTGATGATTTTCAGCAGCCGCCGGATAGGGAATCAGAATCGACGCTCTGCCGACTGCCTCCAGCTCACTGAGCGTGGACGCGCCGGCTCTGCTGATGACCACATCCGCTGCCGCAAGACAGATATCCATATCGTGAATATATTCGGTCACGCGAAGCCTTGGGTCATCGGTAATGCCGCGGCGCTTCAGCTCGTCCGGCATGGTATCCTTGCCATGCTTGCCGTATGCGTGAATATGATTGATGTTCATGTCGGAATCAAGATGCCACTGCATCAGCTCCGGCATCATGTCGTTCAGGCATTTTGCGCCCTGACTACCGCCAAAGGACACGATCAGCATCCCCTCACGGAAGCCAAGCTGCCGTCTTGCCTGTTCGCGATTCGCCTTCGTCATGCTTCCGCGCACCGGTAAGCCGGTCATCACGACATTTGCACCCTTTGGAAAATACTGCTCCGCTTCCGCAAAGGTCACCATGATCGCCTTTGCCTTTTTGGCAAGGAGCTTATTGGTCACGCCGGGGAACGCGTTTTGTTCATGAATCGCAGTCGGGATGCCGAGCTGCTGTGCCGCACGAATCACCGGTCCCGACGCATAGCCGCCTGTACCGATGGCAAGACACGGCTTGAATGCGCTGACAATTTTTTTTGCATGACTGCCGGATGTCATCAGATATCCGACCGCTTTCAGATTGCGCTTGATGCTATCCGGGCTAAAGCTCCGCTGAAAGCCTGCGGATTTTACATATTCCATCTTATAGCCGGCTTGCGGAATCAGCGTTGCCTCCATGCCGTCCGGCGTGCCGACAAACAAAAATTCCGCGTCCGTATCATGCTCTGCAATGATGCCTGCGATCGCGAGTCCGGGGTTGATATGACCGCCCGTGCCGCCGCAGGAAATCAGATATTTCATACTCTCGTCACCTATCTTTTTCTGCCGCTTCGTTTTACCATTGCGGCATCTGAATCATTCGGGCAGCCCGATTCTTGCACCATAAGCAGTCGCAATCAATGGCGTATGCTGCGGGATCGTCTGATGCGATGCAATCAGCGCAAGATATTCTTCGGTCGTCACCCAGCGGAAATCGTCCGTTTCACCCGGCTGCATCCGCAGTTCACTGTCCTGCACATCGCGTTCCAGCAGAAAAAATGCGTGTATGTAGCCGGCGCGCCGAAATGTGCCACAGGGAATCAGCTCCTCGACCGACGCACGGATTCCGGTTTCCTCAAATAATTCTCTGACTGCGCCCTGTGCCGCGGTTTCACCGGAACTGACGCAGCCGCCCGTGATTTCCCATCGTTTTGCATATTTTTTCTGCGCGGCTCTCCGCGTCATCAGAAATCGTCCGTCACTGCGCAGCGTCATCACCGCCGTCAGCAACAGGAAGGTGCCGGGCGGCGCAAGGGTTCCGCGTTCGACCGTTCCGCAGACGCGCGTACCCGTGCTGTCATACAAATCAAGGACTTCCATTTCCGGCACGCTCCTTTCATGTGTTCAGTTCAGCTTTGCCTGTCTCGAAATATTCAGCAGAACGCCCATTTCCGCAAGCTGCATCAGCAATGCCGTACCGCCGTATGAGAAGAACGGCAGCGAGATTCCCGTATTCGGGATCGCATTGCTGACAACCGCGATATTCAAAAGCGCCTGCATTCCAATGTGCATCGTAAATCCAACCGCGACAAGCATTCCGAATTTATCCTTTGCCTTTGCCGCAATGTAAAATCCACGGAAAATCAACAAACAAAACAGCAAAATCACCGTCACTGCACCGACAAAGCCGAATTCCTCACAGAGAATCGCAAATACAAAGTCGTTCTGCGCTTCGGGGAGATATTGATACTTCTGCCGTGATGCGCCGAGTCCCAAGCCGAACATTCCGCCCGAACCGATCGCAATGAGCGATTGACAGGTCTGCCATGTCTCATCCTGCATATATTCCGGGTCAAAGGGGTTCAGCCAAGAGAGGATTCGCTCCTCGAAATACCCCACGCCCCTGCTGTACATCAAAAATAATACGACCGCTGCAAGCGCCACAACGCCAATGATAATCATAATGCCGAAATGCAGCGGCTTTGCTCCGCCGACAAAAATCAGTGTTACGGCAAGCGCTGCGATGATCAGCGTACCCGAAAGATGCGGCTCCAGCATCATCAGTCCTGCAACCACGCCGAGCATCAGCATATATGGCACAATGCCGTACCAGAAGGTTTTCATACGATGCTCATTGCGGATAATCAATGTCGCAAAAAACAGCACGATCGCAATTTTCATCAGCTCCGAGGGCTGAAAGGTCGGGCCGCCCTCGCCGCCGATCGCTATCCAGCGGCGTGCAAAGGTGCCCTGCTTTGAGCCGATTCCCGGTATCAGAACCAGAATCAGCATCACAATCGCTGTCGCAAACGAGGTGCCGGAGACCCATAGCTTTTCAAAAAACTGATACGGCACAATGCTCAGGATCGCCATGACAACCAGACCGATCCCTGCAAAGGCAAGCTGTCTGGTTGCATAGTATGTGCCGCTGAGTCCGTCCTCGATCGCAGCCGGATAGGAAGCCGAAAACATCATGAGGATGCCGATGACAAGCAGCGCGATGATCGTTCCGAGCAGAACACCGTCCACATCGTTGTCAATCAGGCGCCAGCCCTTTCCGGCAGGTCTTGTGCGGGTACGTAACTGTTTGGCAGTACCGGTCGCCATGTTCCATCAGCTCCTTTTCCGAGATTTCAGGCAGTTTACAGTCGGGTCGCTACGGCAAGCACGCCGCATACCAGCCCGAACAGCGAAAATACAGTCACGATCTTGTATTCGCTCCATTTGCAAAGCTCAAAATGATGATGAATCGGAGACATTTTGAAGATGCGGCGACCCTCACCGTATTTTTTTCTGGTGTATTTGAAGTACAGCGTCTGAATCACAACGCTCAGTGCGTCCAGCACATAGACAATGCCGACCATCACAAGCAGCAGGTGCATTCTGCACGCGACGCCCAATGCCGCAAAAGCGCCGCCGAGATACATCGAACCGGTATCGCCCATAAAGCACTTTGCAGGATGCAGATTCCAGACCAGAAAGCCGATGCAGCCGCCCGCGATCGTGATTGCATAGAGAGACAGCTCCTTTGCGTCAAAGGTCGAGCAGAGGATCGTCATGCAGAGCATCGAAACCACCGTCACCGAGCCGCAGAGACCGTCGATGCCGTCTGTCAGATTGACCGCGTTGATCATGTAGATCATGAACAGCAGCATCACCGGATAATAGAAAATGCCGAAGTTCAGCTTACAGAACAGCAGGTCGATGGTCGTTTCGTGGTCACCCAGCGCATACATTATTGCCAGAAATGCACTGCAAAATACAACCTGAAATACAATTTTCTGCTTGGGATTCAAGCCCTCGTTGCGCTTCTTCACTGCCTTGATGAAATCATCCGTAAAGCCGCACGCGCCCGAATATAACAGAGAAAACAGAATGACCGTCAGCAGACGAATCGCACGGGTCGTCGTATTGCCGTCCGTTAAGTCCGCACCGCCGTGCAGCCGCCAGACCGTATAGCCGATCGCGGTTGCCGTAATGCTGCCGACAATGAACAGAAAGCCGCCCATGATCGGCGTACCCTGCTTCGATTTATGCCATGCAGGGCCTTCCTCTAAAATTGTTTGTCCGAAGTGGATTTTGCGCAGAAACGGAATCAGGACGAATCCGCCGAGCGCGGCTATCACCGCCGCTGTCACCGCAGCGCTTAAAGTCAACCAAATAGGCATATTCCGCTGAACCTCCGCAATTATTGCATCTCATTTTTTTCAATAAAAATCCGCTTTGCTGCTTCCGCAACCAGCTCGCGTTCATCCATATGCAGATGCACGCCGCCGGCGATGATCTGATAATCCTCATGACCCTTTCCGGCAAGCAGCACGACATCTCCGGTTTTCGCCTGCTTCATTGCAAGATAAATCGCCTCGGCTCTGTCCTGCTCCATCTGATACGGCACGCTGTTGTCCGTAAGACCCGAACGGATATCCTGCATGATGGCAAGCGGATCCTCGTCGCGCGGATTATCCGATGTGATCATGATAAAATCGGCGTAATTTGCCGCAGCGGCAGCCATTTTCGGACGCTTTGCCGCATCCCGGTTACCGCCGCAGCCAAATACCGCGATCAGTCGTCCGACTGTGCATTCGCGCAGACTCGCAAGCGTTTTTTCGAGCGCGTCCGGCGTATGTGCATAGTCGCAGATGACCGTAAAATCAAGCGCCGTCGGGATGACCTCGCATCTGCCGCGCACACCCGTATAATGCAGCAGCAGCTCGTTCATCGTTTCCATCGGTACGCCGATTCTTCTTCCAACCGCAATCGCTGCCACCGCATTGCTCACATTGAACATTCCGGTCATCCGCATGGACTTCGGCAGCGTTTCACCATGCAGATTGAGTGTAAATTTTGTACCCTCCGTGCCGAGCGTGATGTCGTCCGCCATCGCGTCAAGACAATCTTCCGCGCCCTGCCGCACACCGTAGGTGGATTTTTCGCAGGTGATTTCGCTGTAGAGCCGTTTGCCGTAATCGTCATTGCCATTGACGATCGCATAATCACAGCGGTCAAACAGCATCCGTTTTGCAAGATAGTAATTCTCCATCGTGCCGTGAACGTCCAGATGGTCCTGCGTTAAATTGGTAAAGACCGCAACCGCAAACCGAGTCGGGCCGATGCGGTACTGCTCCAGACCAAAGGACGATACCTCCATCACAACGGTTTCGATATTCGCCTCGACCATTTTTGCAAGCAGTGCAAAGTACGCGTCCGTCAGCGGTGTAGTATTGGGAGATGGCAGAATCTCATCCCCGATTTCGTACTGCACCGTGCCGATGAGTCCCACGCGCTGGCCTGCTTTTTTGAGCATTTCCTTGAGCAGTGTCGCGGTCGTGGTTTTGCCGTTTGTGCCGGTCACACCGATCATGCGCAGCTTGCGTTCCGGATGCCCGTACCATGCCGCGCACAAATCACCGTAGACTTTGCGCGTATTCGGCACCGTGATTTCTCTGTCACCGAGTCCGAGCGGACGCTCCGTAATGACCAGTACAGCGCCCTGTTCGAGCATTGCCGCCGCCGCGTCATGGCCATCGTAGTTTGCACCCTTGATGCAGACAAAGACCATATCCTTTTTCAGCGCACGGGTATTATCTGTCACGCCGATAATTTCGGTATCGGCAAGCCTTGTTTCCAGATTTTCAAGCAGGGAATAGAGTTTCATGATGTTCTCCTATTTCACGGGATTGCTTTGTGCAGTCTCATAACCGTATTTCAGCCCAATGCTTTTTCTGTCAGCAGTTGTTCCACCGGACGACCATGGCGACCGTCCGGCAGAACGAAAGGATTGAGCGATATCCGCTGTTTAACCGGCGTCCTCATTCAAGCCGACATCCAGTGTGATCACTGTCCATGGCTCAACACTGCTGCCGGCAGGTTCACTCTGCATCAGAACCTTTGCGTCCTGATTGAGCGAGCCCTTCGATACAAAATTCAATCTCGCCTCGGTCAGAACCTTGTTCGCCTCGGCAAGGGTCATATTGATCACAGACGGCACCTGAACCGGTCTTGAGGTCGGCTTACCGGTATAGAGCATCACCGTACCGCCCTTTGCAACCGGTGTTCCGGTAATCGGCATCTGCGCCGTAACAGTCGAGCCTTCGCCGACGATCTCATATTTCAAGCCGTAATCTGCGAGCTGTTCGATTGCAGTCGCAGTCGGGGAATCAATCAGAAGCGGAACACTGATGTCTTTATGCGCTTCCTCCTCTGCCGAATATTCCGGATAAATGCCGAGATACGGCAGTGCCTTTTCCATGACGCGGCGCGCATACGGCACAACGACCGTCGCACCGAAATAGCTGATCGCCTTGCTCGGCTCATCTGCCATCATCAGTAGCACGATTTCCGGGTCATCTGCCGGCGCAAAGCAGCAATAGGACGCAACATATTCCTCATTGCCCGCCTGTACGCCGCCCATCAGCTTCTGGGACGTACCGGATTTGCCGCCGATTTTATAGCCCTTGATGTAGGCGTTGCCGCCGTGGTTGCTGTCAACGACATATTGCAGTGCGCGGCGCATCTCCTCCGAGGTCTCCTCCGAGATGACCTGTCGGCGCACCGTTTTTTCATTCGAAAGCACGACATTGCCGGACTGGTCAACCACCTTGCTCACGACATAGGGCTTGAGCAGATAGCCGCCGTTGACGACCGCCGCGTAGCCCGTCACCATTTCAATCGGCGTCAGCGAATTGTTCTGACCATAGGAGCTTGCGGCAAGCTCGACCGGGCCCATCCGGTTTTCCGAGGTGTAAATCGAGCTGGTTTCACCGGGCAAATCAATGCCGGTTTTCTCCGTCAGACCGAATGCGTCAAAATATTGGCAGAACAGCTCCTTGCCGAGCCGCTGACTGATCGTGATAAAGGCAGGGTTGCAGGAATTTTTGAGGATCATCTCAAAGCTCTGTACGCCGTGACCGGTTCTGTTGGAGCAGTGGATCGGCGGCGTGCCCTCTGCAACGACGATTTCGCCGGTGCAGTTAAAGCCATCCTGATAATAATTGATATGATTTTCTTCAAGACCCGCGCTTGCGGTGAACACCTTGAAGACCGAGCCGGGGATATAGGTTTCCGTCACGCATTTATTGCGCCACTGCGTTTCCCATGCGGCATTACGCGCCTTGGTCTGCTCGTCTTCATTGCGCATATTTTTGATATCTGCCGCAGTCTGTCTGTCGTAGATTTCATAGGGTGCATTGGCGTCAAAGCCACCCACGCTTCCCATCGCCAGCACCGCACCTGTCTTTGCATTGAGCATGACACCGCACGCGCGCTGTTTGATCTGGAACTGATTGACCATCTCCGTCAGCTCATTTTCAAGATAGGTTTGCAATGTCATATCGACCGTCAGATATACGTCGTCACCATCCTGCGCGGCATAGGTCTTGGAATAGCGATAGGGCATATCGTTTCCGTTTGCATCACGCGCCGTGACATTTCTGCCGTCAATGCCGGAGAGATATTCATCATAGTATTTTTCTACGCCGTAGAAGCCCTTGCCATCCTTATTTGTAAAACCGATGACCGATGCGGCAAGCTCATTCTGCGGATAGTAACGCTTGGTGTCGGACGCTCTGCCGATGGAGGAAAGTGAAATCGTCCGTCCGCTGCCTGCGACATGAATATTGCTCATGAACTCCATGATGCGGTCGGCACGGTTCTTTTCGACCTGCTCCTTCAGGACAACATAATTATTATCCTTTTCAAATGCAACGCGGAGCGTCTGCTCGGAAAGCTCCAGTGTTTCTGCAAGATAGGAGATGAGGATTTCGCGGATCTCGTCTGTCGAAACAATATCCGCTTTCATCGTCTCGCCCTTTTCACGGCGTTCGTCCGCATCCTTTTGCAGCTCGGCGTTTCGTTTTTCAACAAGCTCCATCTCCTTGCGAAAAAAGCCCGGATCGAGATAAATTTTATAGACCGTCGCGCTCTGTGCAACCACGCCGCCGTTTGCCTCATAGATGGTGCCGCGTGCAGCCGGGAGCATGGTGGTTCGGAACTGACGGGAATTTGCCATATCGGTATAGGTATCATGCTCGACCAGCATGATCTTTGCAAGATTGACGATCAAGCCGAGCGCCGCAAGCAGCACGACCGTCTGCACAACGCCGTTGGTACGCACCTTCATACTGGTCGAAGGGCCTTTGGAACGATAACCGCGCTTCCACGCCTCTTTTTTAGACGCCTTGATGATTCCGCGCGGATTTTTTCCGGTCTGATCCGGCATATCGCCACTCCTTTCCGAATGTATGCGCTGCGCCGAAAAAAACGGCGGAGCATGGTGTCTGCTCCGCCTGAAAATTTCACAGGTGAGCAGCTCTGCCGCAACGGCGCCCCATAGCCGTTTTTTGCAGCATAGTCAGCCGCAGGAATGCGTGCTGTATGCAGAGGATCTGGTTTGCATACAGTTTGCTCGCCTGTTTTTCCTATACAGTGCGCAGCCTTGCAGCGAATTCCAGTCCGCTGCTGCCTGATGCAGAATAGATTGCTTCTACATCCTGTTTGGCATTGCTGCTCCGTTTCCTTTGTTCTACACATCTTGATCTGACGATCGGTTTTATACAAGCTCTGCGGCGAAGAACCGCATTTGCATCATTATTTTATATCTATGTTATTTTCCGCGTAAAAATTCCCAAACGCTCACGAGGTAATCGTTCACGGTCACGAAGAAATTATCTTCCGGCTCAGAAACCGTCACCGCATCCTCGGTCTGTAATTGAATGTACTCAATCTGCGACTGATTCAGCTGACGTAGTCCGAGAACATTTTCCGCGTAGTCCTCGATTTTTTTAACGGTCATCTTGCCCTCCATCTCAGATTTCATACTGATGTTGCGGGCATTGAGGTCGTCGTATTCCGCTTGTAATTCTGCAATTTTCGTATACACCTCATTGGTCTGTACACGGCCGTAAATCACCGTGCCGATCAGAACACCTGTGAGGATTCCAAGCGTCACAGCACTGCTGGCAGTAATCCTGTTCGGATGCGCAGCCGCGCCGGTTTTTGCATATCTTGCGGCAGTTGTCGCACGCGTCTGGGGTTCGGATGCTTGCTGTTTGTTCTTTCTTTTTTTCTTTTGATTTGCCTTAGACTGCTTTCCGGTATCCGACTTCTGCTCGGACGGGAGCTTGATATCAATTTCCACTTCCTCACCAGGAGACGGTGCAGTCTGTTTGGGTTTTTGTTCCGGCTCCGGTTTTTTCGGTTTTTTCTGTTCCGGCTCCGGGATCGGAATATCGACGCCATTTTCCTCAAGCGCCGCCTGACGGCGGTTCTCAGCAGATAAAGCACCGCGTGCCTTTCGTTCCGCACGAATCCTTGCCTGTTCTCTGGTACGGCGTTCCGCTTCCGTGATGGTTTTTTCTTTATCGGATTGTTGCTTTTTCTTCTTTTTACGGGCTTTTGAGGCCTTGCTCATCGCAAGATTCCGCAGGGTCATCAATCGGCGCGTTTCGGAATCAAGCAGTTCCTCGCCGGAGAATGACGCTGCAAAATCGAACATCTGCGTAGAAAAGTCTTCCGCCACCGAGGTTCCCTCCTATTGGTATTTGCTGTGTGCTGCACGAACCGGCTGCTTTGGTTCTGTATCTCAGCCGGCTCTTGCAGCGTAAAGGTCACACTCGTTTTGTGTTCGTTTCTCTGTATGATAGTTCCCGCATAAATATTTCAGATATCATGCGGAAATCTGTCTTTCGTTCGTTCAGATATTTCCAGATCGATGGAAATTAAAAAGGGATCGTTCCATATTTTATCAAAAAAATTCATGCTGCGCCGGAACGTTTGCGCAAACAGAACGCGTGATCTCATTGTTCGCGCTGCAATCAGATTTTCTCGATGCTGCGCAGTTTTGCACTGTGAGAGCGCGAATTGCGTGCAAGCTCCTCCGCGGACGCGGTCAGGGGTTTGCGGCGCAGGAGTCTCCCCTCCGGTGTTCTGCCGCAAATGCAGACCGGAAACTCCGGCGGACAGGTACATCCCGTACAGCGTTTTGCGAACGCCTGCTTAACAATTCGGTCTTCGAGACTGTGAAACGTCAGAATCACAAGTCTGCCGCCCGGTTTCAGTGCGTCAAAAGCGGTTTCCAGTGCGGTCGTGAGACAATTCAGCTCATCGTTGACCGCGATCCGGATCGCCTGAAAGGTTTTCTTACAGGGATTTTTTTCTCTACGTATTTTAGCCGGTACACCTTTTTTGATCAGCTCGGCAAGTTCTGATGTTGTTTTGATCGGATCGATTTCTCTGGCTGCGACGATTTGCGCAGCGATCTGGCGGGCAAATTTTTCCTCGCCGTAACGAAAGATGATATCGCTCAGCTCTCTTTCCGACAGGGTATTCACAAGGTCGGCGGCTGTACGTCCCGATTGTGACATCCGCATATCCAGCGGCGCATCCTGATGGTAAGAAAATCCGCGCGAGCCTTCGTCCAGCTCATGACTGCTGACGCCAAGGTCCAGCAGAATCCCGTCAGCCTTGGTATGGTTGTCTGCCAAGACCCGACCAAGCTCCGTGAAGTTTGCGTGTACGATTGTCGCCGGCATACCGGCGAGGCGCTTTGTCGCTTCGGCAATCGCGTCCGGGTCTTGATCCATCGCATACAGCCGTCCGCCGCACACGAGCCGTTCCGCAATCGCAAATGAATGATTTGCGCCGCCGCAGGTGCCATCCAGATACACACCATCAGGCTTGATATTCAGGTCGGAGAGAACCTCCTCCAGCATGACAGGCACATGATACACTCTGTTTTCCGACATATCTTATGCCTCTTCCTCTGCCGTCATCTTCGCACGCTTTGCAGCGTCTTTCTTTGCGCGTTTCATCGCTTTAATGCGCGCACGTTCTTCCTCATACGCGCGCAGTCTGTCCGCGTCCCAGATTTCGGCGTACTCACCGATGCCGATGATCACGACCGCACTATGCAGTCCGGCGTATTCGGTCAGCTCTTTGTTCAGTGTAATACGATTATTTTTATCGGGGATCGGATTCTGCGTCGTGCCTGCGAAGTCACGGCGTGCGTCCTCAATTTCCTCGCGGTCGTCACCCTGCTCGATACATTCCTGCTCGATGCGTTCGAGTTCCTTTTCAAAGCCCTCCTTGGAGCGCATGATGAGGTAGCCTCTGCTGCGCTGGTCGGGCGAAATGAACAGTGTATCACCGATTGCATTTCTGTAGCTGACGGGGTAACTGATACGGTTGCGCTGATCCAACTGGACAGTTTGCCTTCCTGACATACAAGTCTGTCCCATGTTTCAGCGCCTCCTTTCGCAATGCTTGAATCGCGAATGCGGCAGGCGACGCCCCTGAACCGGCTCCGGAGAATACAAAGCCGCCCGTATCTTTTTATGTCGGGCGTTGACTTTGTATGTTGTTCGCTTCGGAGTAACCGGATTCAGCGGACGGTACCGTCGTCCTGCTGCCTTCTTTTCTCTCTACACGTTTTGTTTTTGTAATCGGGGGCTGAGACAACCGGACTGCCGCCGAGTGGAAATTTGCCCATTCCTGCCCTTTGACATATCAGGACTGCCCTTTACTCCCTAGGATTATTATATAGCAAATCAAATGGAAAGTCAAGTACGATTTTCGCGGCAAATTGCAGAAAAACGCCGTACAGCCCCGAATCCGCAAAATGAAACAAGTGTTTTGTTCATTGTGACATCGACGTATTTACGTTGATTTTGCGATTTATCGGAATAAAATCATGTATAAAATACATTTGTATGCAAATATCGCAGGATCACCCGATTTTTGGCGTATCTGCGACAAAAAACGTCTCTATTAAGCAACTGGGCATTGGCATATTTAACGTTTCCGGTACTGTTTTCGCATCTGGTTTTCGTCGTTTCGCCGAAATTTCGCACAAATTGGAATCTGCTACATCCTGTGAAAAAACAAGCGTACAACTACAAGATATAGTGTTCGCGTCTGTTGTACGAGAGGTCAATCCTAAATATTCGGGTCAAAGCGTGTGCGACGGTGTGATTTGTGGCGGGATGCGCAAAATCTACCGCAAATTCAGCCAGAATCCCCAATACAATCGAAAAAATACCGTGTGTGCCCCGTCTGGGCAGCAATGGGCAGCAGCTTTTGTCAATGAACCACAATCCCCCAGTCCAAACGATAACACCGCGCCGTATTTGCCCGTTTGGGCAGCAAAAGGCAGCAGCTTTTATCAATGAACCACAATCCCCCAGTCCAAACGATAACACCGCGCCGTATTTGCCCATTTGGGCAGCAAAAGGCAGCAGCTTTTGTCAATGAACCACAATCCCCCAGTCCAAACGGTAACACCGCGCCGTATTTGCCCATTTGGGCAGCAATGGGCAGCGGATTTTACAGTGTCGTAAATCACGGTATTTATTTTATAGTGTAGCATCGCTGCCGCAATGCGATTCAGAATGGGTGCCTCTATCGTAAGCACCCAAGCCCGCGAACTCTTATCAAGGCTAAGAGTGTTTCGCGCTTTGCGAAGCAATACCGTAGGACTCACGCAAACTTTTGATTCGGCTCGCCATAAGCGCAACAAAAGCCACGGATACGCAATTACGCCCATTATCACATAAATATGGAGGCTGGGGATAATATCCCCAGCGAGGGGTATGGGGCTTCGAGCCCCCATTTCAAATCCATCGGAGATACTTATATCCGAGATTTCCGAATTTTTTCTCGTTACCTCTTTACATTCTTGAAAAAATCGTGTATAATAATAATTGTATATTTTGACTTCGGAGGTATAATCCAATGGAACTGAAATACAAACGCGTCCTTTTAAAGGTCAGCGGCGAAGCACTCGCAGGCAGTAAAAAATCCGGTTTCGATTTCGATACCATCACCCCCATCTGCCAAGCCGTCAAACGCTGCGTTGACGCAAATATCGAGGTCGGTATCGTCGTCGGCGGCGGCAATCTCTGGCGCGGACGTTCATCCGGCGCGATGGACCGTACCAGAGCTGACCACATCGGTATGCTCGCAACCGCTATGAACGCGCTCGCACTCGCAGATGCCCTCGAAACCCTCGGCGTCGAAACCCGCGTACAGACCGCCCTCACCATGACCAGCGTTGCCGAGCCCTATATCCGCGGCAGAGCCGTCCGTCACCTCGAAAAGGGCAGAGTCGTCATCTTCGGCTGCGGCACCGGTAACCCGTTCTTCTCCACCGATACCGCCGCTGCACTCCGTGCTGCCGAAATCGAAGCCGATGTCCTCATGAAAGCCACCATGGTCGATGGCGTCTACGACAAGGATCCCCATAAATTCAATGACGCGAAAAAATACGAAACCCTCACCTTTACCGACGTTGTCAATCATCAGCTCGGTGTCATGGACGCAACCGCTGCCGCGCTCTGCCGCGACAACAAAACTACAATGCTCGTCTTTGACCTCAGCAGACCCGATAATATTTACGACGCCTGCATGGGCGAACAAATCGGTACACTCGTTGTTCCGTCTTAATCCCGGACATACTGTATATTATATATAGTATAAATATCATTCTAAACATTAGAGGAGATGAGATCATGCTTGATATTTTAAAGGAAAAACTGGACGCTTCCGAAAAGAAAATGAAGAAGGTCGTCGATCATTTGCAGAAAGAGTACGGCTCGATCCGTGCCGGCAGAGCAAACCCTGCTGTACTCGATAAAATCCCCGTCGATTATTTCGGTACACCCACCCCGATCAATCAGGTCGCTGCCGTTTCTGTCTCCGAGGGCAGAATGCTCATGATTACCCCGTGGGATCCGCAGATGATCCGCCCGATTTCCAAGGCCATCCTCGCTTCCGAGCTTGGCATCACCCCCACCGACGACGGTAAAACCATCCGCCTCGTATTCCCCCAGCCGACCGAAGATCGCCGTAAGGAGCTTGCAAAAACTGCGAAAAAATATGGCGATGAGGCAAAGGTCGCTGTCCGCAATGAACGCCGTGATCTCATGGATAAGTTCAAGAAGATGAAGAAGGATTCCGAAATCACCGAGGACGATCAGAAATCTGCCGAGAAAAAGGCACAAACCCTCACCGATCGCTATACCGAGGAGATCGACAAGATCGTTGCGGATAAAGAAAAAGAGATCATGAGCCTCTGATAAGCGCTCAAAATTGATTCTGAGGAGTATTTCATGGCTAAACGAAATGAACCGCCGGTACCGGCGGATATGATGCCGCAGCACATCGCCATTATCATGGACGGTAACGGCAGATGGGCGAAAAAGCGCGGTATGCCGCGTACCTACGGTCATGTGCAGGGCGCGCTTGCGTTCCGTAAGCTGCTGCGTTATGCAAATGATATCGGCGTAAAATATATGTCGTTCTACGCGTTTTCCACCGAAAACTGGAAGCGCCCGGACGACGAGGTTCATGCGCTCATGGACCTCATGCGCAAATACTTAAAGGAAGCCTACGACCATTTTGATCTGCGGACTCGCTTTGTCCTGCTCGGTGACGAGGACGGCTTCGAAACCGACCTGCGGCAGCAGTTCATTGATATCCAAAAGGATACCGATACCTTTGAACGCATGACCGCCGGCATTGCCGCAAACTATGGCTCGCGCCACGAGATCACCAGTGCCTGCCGCAAGCTCGCACAGCTCGTCAAGGAAGGCAAGCTCGAACCCGATGACATCACCGAGGAAATGATCTCGCAGAACCTCTATACAAAGGATATGCCCGATGTCGATCTGATGATTCGTCCGGGCGGCGAACAGCGGCTCTCGAACTTCCTGCTCTGGCAGAACGCCTATGCGGAATTCTATTTCTGCGATACGCTCTTCCCGGATTTCGATTCCAAGGAGCTGGATAAGGCAATCGTCGAATTCGCACGCCGCACCCGTCGCTACGGCGGTCTTTGATTGCATATACGCCGGTTTTGCCGCATAGGATATCTCATCGCAGCCTGCGGTGCCGGTTCTTTGAATTTTTTGATTTGATTTTTAGATGATATGCGCCCGACAGCGTGTAATGGTGTACACGGAGCTGTTCGGTTGATTTGTTTTGCATATCCGATGATTTGGATTGGAGGCGCGGCTTACCTGCCGCAGACACATATGGTCACACGTTTGATTACCGCAGCGATCGGTGTCGTGATCGCGCTGATCGTGCTGCTTCTGCACAACACCCTCGTTCTGCCGATCGCGGCAGGCATCGTTTCCGTACTCGCGCTCTATGAGCTTCTGCGCGCAACGAAGCTGCTGCGCTACCACCTTTCTGCCGCTGCCGCGCTCGCGTATGCGTTTTTGCTGCCGCTGCTGCAGGTCGGCATCGTTGCAAGATACCGTTCGATGATGATCGTTGCGGTCGTCGGCTGCATTCTGTTCGACTACATTCGGCATCAGAAGAAAATGGCAGACAAGACGTTCTTTACGTTCCTTGCAGCCATGTTCCTGATTCCGCCGGCAATGGCGTCCGCGGTCACGCTCAATCAAGCCCATGAGCATCACGGTGTTGCCTATCTTGTGCTTGCACTCGGCGGCGCGTGGATTGCGGATTCGGGTGCATATTTCATCGGCTCGGCGTTCGGCAAGGCAAAGCTCTGCCCCGCCATCAGCCCCAAGAAAACAATCATCGGCTTTATCGGCGGTATTGTCACAAATGTCATTTTCTATATCATTTTCAATGCCGTTTACAGCTCGATCATGGTTGGCAAGGGCGTCTCCATGAGCGTCAACTGGTTTGCGGTCGTGCTTGTCGCGATGGTCTGCGCCATCCTCGGCACGCTCGGCGACCTCACAGCCTCTACGCTCAAGCGTCAGCTCAATATCAAGGATTACGGCGAGCTGATGCCCGGTCACGGCGGCGTTCTCGACCGCTTTGATAGTGTTCTGCTTGTTCTGCCGTTCTTTGCGGCATTCGTTCAGGCAACAAATTTCTTCGAATTAGGCTAAAGGAGCTTCACCAACATGACAGATCGTATCGCGATCCTCGGCTCAACCGGCAGCATCGGTACGCAGGCGATTGAAGTCGCACAGTCGCACGGCATTCGTGTGACCGCGCTGGCTGCCAACACGCGCGTCGAGGAATTGGTACAGCAGGCTCGTCTGCTGCGCCCCGAACTTCTGTGCATCGCGGATGAGTCCCGATATTCTGCGCTCAAGGAAGCGGCAGCCGGTCTTGGCTGCCGCCTTTTGGCAGGTATGGATGGTCTCTGCGAAATCGCACAGCATCAGAGCACGGGTATGCTGCTCAATTCCGTTGTCGGCATGGTTGGTCTGCTGCCAACCCTGACCGCAATATCAGCCAATAAACCGATTGCCCTTGCCAATAAGGAAACACTGGTTGCCGGCGGCTCTCTCGTCATGTCTGCTGCCGCAGAACGCAATCTGCCGATTTACCCCATCGACAGCGAGCATTCTGCGATTTTCCAGTGTCTACAGGGAAATCAGCAAAATCAACTCAAAAAAATTATCCTGACAGCGTCCGGCGGCCCGTTCTTTGGTAAAACAAAAGCGGAGCTTGCCGATATCAGCGTCGAACAGGCGCTCAAGCATCCGAATTGGAGCATGGGCAATAAAATCACAATCGACTCTGCGACCCTGATGAACAAGGGACTCGAATTCATCGAGGCGCGCTGGCTCTTTGACCTCACGCCGGAGCAGATTGAAATTGTCGTCCACAGACAGAGCGTGCTGCATTCAGCCGTGGTCTATCAGGATGAGTCCATGATCGGGCAGATGGGCGTGCCGGATATGAAAATTCCGATTCAGTACGCGCTGCTCTACCCGGAGCGGCTCCCCTGCCCGACAAAGCCCCTTTCCCTCACCGATTACGGCACTCTGACCTTTGCAAAGCCCGATTACGAGACCTTCGACTGCCTGACCGCGTGCATTCGTGCGAGCGAGCTGGGCGGCAGTGCGCCGGCGATAGCAAATGGTGCGAATGAGGCGGCGGTTGCGGCATTCCTCAAGCGGAAAATTTCGTTCCTGCGAATTGGAGAGCTTGTTTCGGAGTCGATTGAGAAGATTCCGTCTGCGCCGCTGACCTGTTATGACGATGTTGTTGCGGCAGACCGCAAGGCGCGTGAGTTTGTCGCGGAAGCCATTGGCGCATAATTGCAATATGAAACAAAAAAATCGTCTGATGCCCATTGCTGCGGCAGTGATTTTCATAGTCTGCATGATGCTAACCGAGCAGGTGCTTGCACCGCCCTATGCGGTCAAGAGCGCAATCAAGCTGCTCCTGACGTTCACGCTGATCGGGATCGGTACAGCAATATCCAAGGTCGGACTGCGCGACAGCATTCGGCTCAACAAAATGCAGAAAAAATCCGGCAAGCTCATCGGCTTCATGATTGCTGTGATTCCGACTGTTTTGCTTGGATTTTATTGCTTGCGCGGATTTCTTGATTTGCCATCTATTCGGCAGAATCTCATGCAAAAGGAACAGCTCACCAAAGAAAATTGCCTGTTTGTTTTTTCTTATATTGCGCTGATCAACTCCTTTTTGGAGGAAGCATTTTTCCGTGGATTTCTCACGGAGGCGTTCCGGCGCGCAGATATGCCGAAAAGCGGTATGCTGCTCAGTGCGCTTGCATTTGCGGTCTACCATCTCGGCATTGTGGACAGCTGGCTCAATCTCCCGACCCTGCTGCTCTGCATCGCGGCACTCTTTGGTGCGGCACTCTTTTTGCAGGCAATATGCGACCATTATCAAAGCGTGAAGGCAAGCTGGCTAGTACACGGATGCGCCAATCTTGCCATCAACGCGGTCGGCATTCTTCTCATTTTCAAATATTAGTTTTCTCAAATTTTTCATCTGCTGCATCAGGAATCTCCATAATTTTCGGATATGCTATAGATATACTGTATATTATAGTATGCAGAATCCTGATGCGAAAGGAACGAATCTATGACCATTCTGACAATCCTTGCGGCGATCCTCGGCTTCGGCGTCATCATCATCATTCACGAGGCAGGACATTTTATCGTTGCAAAAAAATGCGGCATTCATGTACTGGAATTCTCCATCGGCATGGGGCCTGCGATCATCTCCAAGCAAATCGGTGAAACGAAATATTCATGGCGAATTCTGCCGGTCGGCGGCTACTGCGCCATGGCTGGCGAGGACGAACAAAGCGACGACCCGCGCGCTTTCCGCAAGCAGGCGGTCTGGAAGCGGATTCTTGTCACGATTGCCGGCGCGGTCATGAACCTGATCCTCGGCTTCGTGCTGATCCTCGGCTACACCTGTCTCGAAACGCCCCTGACCTCGACCCGAATCGCGCAATTTCACACCAATGATGCCGGCGAGGATCTCTCGACCTCCTCGCAGTGGCTCAAAGCGAACGACCGCTTTGTTTCCATCAACGGCATGAAAATATTCACGTGGCAGGACATTTCCTATGCGCTCCAGAACGACGACTGCGATACGTTCCAAATTATCGTTGAGCGTGACGGCGAACGCGTCAGCCTCGATCAGGTGACGTTCCTTGACAAGGAAACCAAGGGTCTGCTTGATTTTTATTTGCAGCGCGATGAAAAAACGCCGCTGTCGGTTCTGAGTCATTCCGCGAGATATTTTGTGACGAACGCCCGATTGATCTGGATTTCGTTCATTGATCTCGTCAGCGGAAAATACGGCTTCCATGACCTCACCGGCGTGGTCGGCATCATCGACGCGACCACAACCGTTGTCAACATGAGCGAATCCCTGCGCGACAAGGTCATCACCATGCTCGATATCCTTTCGTTCATCACGATCAATGTCGGTATCTTTAATCTGATTCCGTTCCCGGCACTCGATGGCGGCAGACTTGTGTTCCTCATCATCGAAGCGATCCGGCGCAAGCCGCTCTCCGAGAAAATCGAGGGCACGATCCACCTCATCGGCATTGCCGTTCTGATGCTGCTGATGCTCGCCATCACATTCCAGGATATCACAAAAATCTTTCAGAGGTAGACATTATGAAACGACTCAAAAATAAACATCCGTTTCACGGAAAATCGTTCCCCCTCCATCTTTCGTTCATCATTGCATTCGCCATGATGCCGGTATTGTTGGTATTATCCGTTCCGTGGGAATGGATCATGCCGCTGATGCTGCTGACCGCGTTTGCGGTTCTCGTACTCAGCTATTTCATCATGAATCGGCTCTCCGATTCCGAGCGCGCGCTGATCGCAAACACAAGCACGCCGCTTTGGCATCCGATCAACGACTCGGTAAAAGCACGTATTTTCTCGAAATACAGCGAATCTCAATACTCGCTCAGCAAGATGCTTAACATCACGCTCATCGTTGGTGTCTGCGTCTTTGTCTTCGGCATCATGCCCGGAAAACGTAATAGAGAGCCGGGTGATCCGGCAATGATTCTGCCGATTGCGGTGATTGTGGCTGTGGTGACATTTCTCGCCATGATGCTCGTAAAGGGCAGAGGCAAAATGTGGCTCGATATCGACGAATCTGCGATGTATACTGTCGTTCCCATTGACCATGTCTTCGATGTCAAGCACACCGAAAAACGCGGCAGGAGCTTGCTTTCCGAGAGCCGTACATGGTATGTCAATTATCTTGTGTTCTATCAGCCGGATGGAAAATATATCCTGCGGATTCCTGATGGCGTGCATGATGTTGAGGCGGTTATGGTCATCAAGTTCCGCGGCAATACCACTTGGGTCCCGGTTTGCAGGGAATGATAGAAGTATCGCTTCGCGATGATTGATAATGGGGCTACCGCGCACGCTACGCACGCTGCGCAGTGAGTTTGCATAGCAAACTCACCCAAACCCTCGCTAGGGACTCGTCCCCAGACCCCATGTTTATGATAGAGGGGGCGTAATGACGTATCCGTGGTTTTTATTGCGTAAATGGCAGCTCGGAATCGAAAGCCTTCGGGGGTCGAGGGGGCGAAGCCCCTTCGTCGCGCTTCGTGAAGCGCGAAATCAAATATCCTGAAAAAATCCCGCAGGACGTCCCCCAAATCATTGCATCCTATAAAATCCAAAACGGTGTCTGTTGTTCGCAGGCTCCGTTTTTTTCATTTGGATTCGTTGATGCAGAACCACTCTAAAACCAATACTTCTAACGCTGTGTTACTTGACAGATCATGCAAAAATATGGTAAAATAAGAGATAAGCATCCGATGAAATATCCTACAAAATCCGGAGGAATCTATATGAAAGACGCCATCCTGCACGCTCCAATGATACACCGTTATACAAAAAATCTCACGCCCGACGAGGAAGCCATGATCGCTTCTGCCGAAATGCCCCTCAAACTGCCGATTTCCGATGAATTGCTCTGGGAAACAAAAGACAAAATCCTCAACAACCGAAAGGTGCTGATTCAGGGCGTCTGCATCGCGCTTGCTGCAATGGTCGTTGGCTTGCTGCTTGGCGCGGTCAAGTACGGCATCGCACTCGGCTTGACTGCCGCGGTCTTTGGCGCTGCCGCGCTCATCATGCACCGTAACGCCAAAATCGACGAATCTGCGACGATGATGTACATTTCCGTTCACCACACAAATAACAATTTCTCCGGAAATTATGCCGTCTGCTACTTACCGGACGGAAAATATGAATTCTACCTCAGCAACGATAAATCCTATATCAATACGCTTCTGGTCGTCCAGTTCAACCGTTATACAACATGGCAGGCGATGTTCCGGACTTCTGATGAGAATGAAATGCCCGTCAGCACGCTCGGTCTGACCGATGATACCGATGAAGCGGAGTCCGCCGCAGAACAGCCGGCTGCCGATTCCAATGCAGCAGAAAGGACGTAAAATCATGAGAAATTTACACCCTGTCAAGGTCGGACAGCTTGCGCTCGACGGCAAGCATATCTATATTCAGTCCATGCTCAACACGCGCTCCGATGACATTGCTGGCTCGGTCGCACAGGCAAAGGCACTCGAACAAGCCGGCTGCGAGATCGTGCGCGCCGCAATCCCCAATATGGACGCTGTTGCGTTGATTCCGGCAATCAAGGAAGCCGTTTCTATTCCGCTTGTTGCGGACATTCATTTTGATTATAAGCTCGCACTCGCCGCTGCCGACGCCGGCATTGACAAAATCCGTATCAATCCCGGCAATATCGGCGCAATGGATCGCGTCAAGGCGGTCGCGGACAAGTGCCGTGAAAAACATATCCCCATCCGCATCGGCGTGAACTCCGGCTCGCTCGAAAAAGAATTGCTTGCAAAATACGGCGGCCCCACGCCGCAGGCAATGGTTGAGAGTGCGCTGAATCATGCGAAGCTGCTGGAAAAATATGATTTCAATGATATTGTTATCTCGATCAAATCCTCGGATGTACAAAATATGATCGCCTGCTATCGGCTTGCGGCAGAGTCCTGTGACTATCCGCTGCACCTCGGTGTGACTGAAGCCGGTACGACACGTATGGGACTCATCAAATCCGCTGCCGGCATCGGCTCGCTGCTCTGTGACGGCATCGGTGAGACCATCCGCGTTTCCCTGACCGCAGACCCCATCGAGGAAATCGCTGCGGCACAGGATATTCTCAAGGCGATCGGCAAGCGCGAGGGCGTACAGTTCGTCTCCTGCCCCACCTGCGGCAGAACACGCATCGACCTCATCGGTACGGCAAAGGCGGTCGAGGAAGCCCTGCGCGGCTGTGAGAAAAATATCAAGGTTGCGGTCATGGGCTGCGTGGTCAATGGCCCCGGCGAGGCGCGCGAAGCTGATATCGGCATTGCCGGCGGCGACGGCTGCGCGGTCATCTTCAAAAAGGGCGTGGTTCTGCGCAAGGTAGCAGAAGCGGATATCGTTTCCGAGCTGCTTGCGGAGATCGAAAAATTATGAGCAAAATTGTAACAGATCAGGCAGCAGATCAACCGGTTAGATCCCTTTGGTCTGCTCGCTTCCCATGCGCCGCTGAATGAATATGACGCAGAATCGTATAAAATCAGTGCGCGCATTTCGTATGCGGATTCCGTCAGCCGGATTGCAGATGTCATCGCTGAGGTGATGCAGGCGGCGTTCGATGAACCGCAGTCCCCTACCCGTTATCTTGATACGGCGCAAAACATCCGCAGGGCGCTCGCCTACGAGCATTACGGGTATCTCTCCGATACCGGATGATACGCAAATCACCCCAGAAAGGAATGAACACGCATGACGCAAAATCTGCGTAGTTTTTTACGTGAATATGCCGCGAAGCTGCCGGAGAGCGTTCTGGACGGCAGAATTCGCGCGGTACTTGCAAACCAAGGGCGCAACAAGCTGTTCATCGAAGCGGAATTTGACGCGCCCGTTCCCTCTGCTGACCTGTTTGCTGCCGAAACCGAACTCACCGAAAGACTCAAGCTCGCCGGACTGCGCATTCTCTGCCGCTATCCGGCAGCGTGTTTTTCTGTTGATGTGCTGCCGGATCTGTTCATGGTGCTGCGCCGCGAAATCCCAATGATGAACGGCTTTCTCGATGGCGCAAAGCTCGACCTGAACGACAATGTCCTCTCCATCGAATTGCAGCACGGCGGCGTTGATATCCTCGAAGATACGAAGTTTCGCGATACGCTTGCAAGTGCTGTCCGGAAAATTTTCTCCGTGACGATTTCGGTTGAATTTGTCGGAAAGCATCTGCGCGTCACCGAGGAGGAGCAAAAGCAGATGCAGCAGGAGGTGCTTTCGGGGATGCCGCCGGAGCGCAGACTCCCACCAACCCCTACCGCACCGCCGCCTCCCCCGTCGTTTACGCCGCTTTCCGTGGTCGAGCCGGACGCAGCGCCGATTCAGCCCGACCGTCCCGACAAGGACTCGCTCAACACCCTCTATGGCAGAACCGTCAAGGAAAAGCCCGTGACCATTTCCTCCATCATTGCACAAATCGGCAGCGGCATGGACGGAAAAGCACCGAAATTTGCCATCACCTGCGAGGTCTTTGCAAAGCCCGAATCGCGCACGCTCAAAAATGGCAAAACGCTCGTCACGTTCCCTGTGACCGATTATACCGGAAGTCTGCTCGTCAAGATGTTCATGGACGAAGAGAAGCGCAAGGATTTTCCGCTCGGACAATGCAAGCCCGGCGCGTCCTTGCTCATCTACGGCGCGGTTTCCTACGATGAATACGACCACGATATCGTCATCAAGCCCACCGCAATCAACAGCTACACCCCCGACCGCCGCACCGACGATGCGCCCGTCAAGCGCGTGGAGCTGCATCTGCATACGAATATGTCCGCAATGGACGCTGTGAACTCTGTCGAAGCGCTCGTCAACCGTGCGCATGACTGGGGACACCGCGCCATTGCCGTTACCGACCACGGCGTGGTACAGGCGTTCCCCGAAGCGATGAACGAAACCGCCAGATGGAAGGATTTTCGCGTGATTTACGGCTGTGAGGCATATGTCGTCAACGACCTCGAAACACTCAAGGTCATCGACCAGCCTGATTCGCGCACGCCCGATGACGAGGTGATCGTTTTTGACGTTGAAACGACCGGTCTCTCGCCGCAAAATGACCGTCTGACCGAAATCGGTGCGGTCAAGCTGCGCGGTATGCGCGTCATCGACAGCTTTGATACCTTTGTCAATCCCGAACGCCAGATTCCGCAAAATATTCAGGAATTGACCAATATCACGCAGGATATGGTGGACAATGCGCCGAATGAGCTGGACGCTGTGAAGCAATTTCTCGCGTTCTGCGGCGACAATCCCGTGCTGATTGCGCACAACGCCTCCTTTGACACTGCGTTTCTCCGGCAGGTGTTCGCGCGGCACGGCATCCAGTATCCGTTTGTCACGATTGATACGGTGATTTTGTCGCGCGCGGTGCTGCCGGAGCTTGGCAGACATAAGCTCGATACCATCGCAAAGCATCTCAAGCTCGGTAAATTTGAGCATCACCGTGCTGCGGATGATTCGCTGATGCTCGCAAAAATCTATATCGCACTCATGGAGCGCGTCATCAAGGAGCATCACCTCACCACCCTTGCAGACCTCAATACCGTTCTGCCGACCATCGACCCCAAAAAGCTCAAATCCTATCACCAGATCATCCTTGCGAAAAATCAGACCGGTATCAAGAATCTCTATCGCCTTGTCTCCTACTCGCAGCTCGATTATTTCTATAAAAAACCGCTGATTCCGAAGTCTTTGCTCATCAAGCATCACGAGGGTCTGCTCTACGGCAGCGCGTGTGAAGCCGGCGAGCTGTTCACGGCAATCGTCGAGGGCAAGTCGGAAGCAGAATTGGATAAACTTGCAAAATTTTATGATTATCTTGAAATTCAGCCCATTGCAAACAACGCGTTCATGCTCCGCAGCGACCGGTTCCCGGCGCAGAGCGAGGAGGATTTGCGCAATTACAACCGCAAGGTGCTGGAAATCGGTGACCGCAACGGCATCCCGGTCGTTGCGACCTGCGATGTGCATTTCATGGACGAAAAGGACGGCATTTACCGTGAAATCCTGCAATCCGGCATGGGCTTTGACGACGCCGGCAGACAGGCGCCGCTGTATCTGCGCACCACGGATGAAATGCTCGAAGAATTCGACTATCTCGGCAGCGACAGAGCCTTTGAGGTCGTTGTCACGAACACCAACCTGATCGCGGACAAAATCGACCACTGCCACGCCATCCCCAAGGGCACCTTCACCCCCTCGATTCCCGGCGCGGAAGAAGACCTCATCCGGATCACCACCGAAAAGGCAGAGAGTATTTACGGCTCGCCCCTGCCGGAGCTGGTCAAAAAGCGTCTGGATCGTGAGCTGGATTCCATCTGCCGCCACGGCTTCTCGGTGCTGTATATGATTGCGCAGAAGCTCGTTGCGAACTCCGAAAAGCATGGCTATCTGGTCGGCTCGCGTGGTTCGGTCGGCTCGTCCTTTGTCGCAGCAATGGCTGGTATCTCGGAGGTCAATCCGCTTGTGCCGCACTACGCCTGCCCGAATTGCAAGCACAGTGAATTTATCACCGACGGCTCGATCGGCTCCGGCTTTGACCTGCCGCCGAAAAATTGTCCCAAATGCAATACCGATATGAAGCGCGATGGTCACGATATTCCGTTCGAGACCTTCCTTGGCTTCGATGGCGACAAAGCCCCCGATATCGACCAGAATTTTTCCAGTGAATATCAATCCGAATCCCACCGCTATACCGAAGAATTGTTCGGCAGAGCGAATGTGTTTAAAGCCGGCACCATCTCCGGCGTACAGGACAAAATTGCTTACGGCTATGTCAAGCACTATCTCGACGACTGCGGCAAGACCGTCAACAACAGCGAGATCAATCGTCTTGTCGCAGGCTGTGTCGGCGTGAAAAAAACCACCGGTCAGCATCCGGGCGGCATGGTCGTTATCCCGGAGGAATTCGATATCTTCGATTTTACGCCGGTTCAGCAGCCCGGTGACCCCGATGAGACGGATGAATCCGGCATGATCATCACCACGCATTTCGACTTCCATAAGCTGCATGACACCATCTTAAAGCTCGATGAGCTTGGCCACGTTGTCCCGACGCTCTATAAGCATCTAGAGGATCTGACCGGCATCAAAATCGCGGATGTCCCGACGACCGACCCCGAAGTATTCCGGATGTGTACCGACTGCACCGTACTCGGCGTGACTGAACAGGATATCTACTGCAAAACCGGCTCGCTCGGCATTCCGGAGATGGGTACGAATTTCACCATCGGTATGCTGCTCGACGCAAAGCCGAAGCTCTTCTCGGACTTCCTGCAAATCTCCGGTCTGTCGCACGGAACGGATGTTTGGCTCGGCAATGCGCAGGAATTGATCGCCAACGGCACCTGCACGATCTCGGACGTGATCGGTACGCGTGACTCGATCATGACCTATCTGCTCTACCACGACGTCGAGCCAAAGCAGGCGTTCCAGATCATGGAGGACACCCGTAAGGGCAAAGCCCCCAAGACCTTTACGCCCGAACGCATCCAGATGCTCCTTGACCACAATGTGCCGCAATGGTATATCGAATCCTGCCTCAAAATCAAGTATATGTTCCCGAAAGCGCACGCGGCGGCGTATGTCACGGCGGCGATCAAGCTCGGCTGGTTCAAGCTCTATAAGCCGCTGGAATACTACGCAACCTATTTTTCCGTGCGCGGCGGCGATTTTGACGCAGCACTCGCGGTGCAGGGCATTCAGGCAGTCCGCGGCAAAATCAATGAGCTGATCGGCAAGGGCAAGGAGCGCTCCAAAAAAGAGGGCGATTTGCTCGATATTCTGCGTATCGTCAATGAAATGATGTCGCGCGGCTACGAATTTTTGCCCGTCAGCTTAAAGCACTCGCACGCCTGCGATTACCTCATCGAGGATGGCAAGCTGCGCATCCCCTTTGCGGCAATCGACGGCATCGGTGCAAAGGCTGCCGATAAGCTCTATGAGTCCGCACAGCACGGCGATTATATTTCCGTGGACGAATTCCAGCAGCTTTCCGGCGCGTCAAAAGCAACAATAGACGCCCTCGACGCCCTCGGCGCTTTGGGTGATCTTCCAAAATCCAATCAGCTTTCTCTGTTTTGACTTGACTTCTTTGTGATATTGTGGTATCATGTTACCATGTTAGCAAGCTAAAGTTTTTTGATTGCCAGTATGTATATAAGGAGATTTCCATGAACAAATACGATCGCATTACCCCCGAAGGCACACAGGATGCGCTGTTTGCCGAATGTACGCTTCGCCGTGAACTGGAAAACCGTCTGCACGGACTGTTCACCGCGCGCGGCTACAGCGAAATTATCACCCCGACACTCGAATTCTACGATGTGTTCAACCGCGATACCAACCCGTTCCCGCAGGAAAAAATGTACAAGCTGACCGATGCAAAGGGCAGACTCATGGTGCTGCGCCCGGATAACACCGTGCCGATCGCGCGCGTCTGTGCAACCCGTCTGCGCAATGCCGATTTGCCGCTGCGCCTCTGCTATCAGCAGAATATTCACGAAATTTCGCCCTCTCTGAAAGGCAGAAACGACGAGATTTCGCAGGCGGGCATCGAGCTGATCGGCTCTGATTCGCGCATGGCAGATTTGGAGGTCATTGCGGCAGCGGTGGACGCGTTGCAGGCTTGCGGCGGTGAATATGCGCTGGAGCTTGGCAATGCGGCGTTCATCACCGAGCTGATGCAGCAGCTTCCGGCTTCCGAGCAGGTCAAGGAGACGCTCCGTGACTGCATCGAGGCGAAAAATTATCCCGAACTCAACGACATCCTCGCGGAGCTGCCCGAATCCGAAGCCACAAAAACCCTCCGGATGCTGCCGAGACTGTTCGGCGGTCAGGAGGTCTTTGAAAAGGCGGCGAAGCTGTGCAGCGGCGAACGCATCCGTGTGATTCTCGATGACCTGCATACGCTCTGGAAATCCGTTGCGCAATTTGCCGGCGCGGAGCGCGTGACCGTTGACCTCGGCATGATGCACCGCACCGATTACTATACCGGTATGATTCTGCGCGGCTATCTCGCAGGCTGCGGTGAGGAAATCCTCGCCGGCGGCAGATACGACACCCTGCTTGCAGAATTCGGCTACAATGTTCCGGCAACCGGATTTGCGGTCAATATTGACGCAGCAGTGAAGGTTCTGAGCCGCCGTCAGACCGATAACCAGTCCGCGCTTCCGGCAAGCAATGTCCTGATCTGGGCGGCAGAGGGCTGTGAGGCTGACGCGATCGAAGCCGCAACCAATTTCCGCAATAAGGGACTCATCGTGGAGCATTCGCTCTCGGATACGCTGGAGGAAGCCCGTCAGTACGCAGCCGCACACGGCATCGACAGCGTACTGCCCATCGAATCCAGCAGCAAAGGAGTATAATCATGCAAAGACCGATTCGCATTGCTCTCACAAAGGGCAGACTGGAAAAAGATACCATCGGAATGTTTGAGCAGCTCGGACTCGATTGCACCGCAGTCAGAGAAAAGGGCAGAAAGCTGATTCTTCCGATCGCAGACGGCAGCATCGAGGTCGTGCTTGCCAAGGCAAATGACGTCATCACCTATGTCGAACACGGCGTTTGTGACCTCGGCGTGGTCGGCAAGGACACCATCCTCGAAATGCAGGGCAAATTCTATGAGCTGCTCGACCTCGGTTTCGGACGCTGCAAGTTCGCGCTCGCAGTCAAGAAAGGTACGGATTTTTATTCCGGCTACGGCGTGAAAACCATCGCCTCCAAATATCCGAACGTCACGCGCAGATTCTTTGAGGCAAAGGGCATGGATGTCGATATTGTCAAAATCGAGGGTTCTGTTGAGCTTGCACCGCTGCTGGCACTCTCCGACGGCATTGTTGATATTGTTGAAACCGGTACGACCCTCAAGGAAAATGGTCTGGAGGTTTATGAGGATGTCTGCGGCATCTCCGCAAGACTCATTGCCAATACCGTCAGCATGAAGCTGCGCCATGAGGAATTGGAAGCGCTCATCACCAAAATCGAAAGCTATTTCAGCGCGCAGAGTAACGCCTGAATCACAATAGAAAGGTAGGAATCCCTATGCAAATCATTCGCTGCAACGGTCAGGATGAGGCTGCATTTTTTGCACAGCTCCGCAGCCGCAATACCGCACCCGATCCAAAGGTCGTGGAAACTGTCACGACCATTCTGGAGGACGTCCGCACCAAGGGCGACGAGGCGGTGCGCGCGTATACCGAAAAATTTGACGGCAAATGCCCCGATTGCTTCGAGGTGGACGCCGATACGATTTCCGATGCACTCGAAGCAGCAGACCCGGATTTTGTCGAGGCACTGCTCAATTCTATCGAAAATATTGCGGATTTCCACAATCGCCAAAAGGAACAGGGCTTCTGCAACACCCGTGCGGACGGCGTGATTCTCGGTCAGAGACTCCGTGGTCTGGAGCGCGTGGGTCTGTATGTTCCGGGCGGTACGGCGGCATATCCGTCCTCTGTTCTGATGAACGCAATTCCGGCAAAAATCGCCGGTGTCAAGGAGCTGATCATGGTCACGCCGCCCGGTAAGGATGGCAAGCCGAATCCCGATATCCTCGTAGCTGCTGCACTTTGCGGTGTTGACCGCGTCTTTCTGATGGGCGGTGCGCAGGCGGTCGCAGCCCTTGCATACGGTACCGACACGATTCCGCGTGTGGACAAAATTGTTGGCCCCGGCAATATTTTTGTCGCAACGGCTAAGCGTCTGCTCTACGGTGTGGTAGATATTGACATGGTTGCAGGACCGAGCGAGATTCTCGTTATGGCAGACGATACAGCAAATCCGAAGTATGTCGCTGCCGATCTGATGTCGCAGGCAGAACACGATAAGCTCGCATCTGCGATACTTGTGACCACCTCTGAGCGTGTTGCCAATGAGACAATAGCCGAGTGTGAGCGCCAGATGGCATACCTCAGCCGTTCCGAAATCATCAAGACCTCTCTGGATGATTTTGGTGCAATCTTGCTCTGCGATACGCCGGAGCAGGCTGTCGAAATCGCAAACGAGGTCGCGCCGGAGCACCTTGAAGTTCACATGGAAAATCCGCTGACCTACATCGGCAAGCTCGACAACGCCGGCTCTGTATTCCTCGGCGCATATGCCTCCGAGCCGCTTGGCGATTACTACGCAGGTCCGAACCACGTACTTCCGACCAGCGGTACGGCAAGATTTTTCTCGCCGCTTTCGGTTTACAGCTTCATCAAGCGTTCCAGCTACATCTACTACACCGAGGACGCGCTCCGCGCCGCAAAGGATGACATCATCCTCGTTGCCAACAAGGAGGGTCTGACTGCACACGCCAATGCAATCGCCGTCCGTTTTGAGGAGGACGATGCGCAATGAAATTGCCTGAAAAACTGGTCTCGCTCAAGGCCTATGACCCGATTACCGGAAGCTTTTCCGTCCGGCTTGACGCGAATGAATCCTTTTTTGACCTGCCGCAGGTCTTGAAATCGAAAATCGCAGACCAGGTTGAGCAGCTTGCATTCAACCGCTACCCTGACCCGATCGCAACTGAGGTCGTCAACGCATTCGCTGCGCGTTATGACGTTTCGCCCGACTGCGTCACCGCCGGAAACGGTTCGGATGAGATCATCACCGTTCTGCTCGGCACGTTCATGGAAAAGGGGCAAAAGCTCGTGACGGTCACGCCTGATTTTTCGATGTACGGCGTTTACGCGGCACTTTCGGAAATCGAGGTTGTCACGGTCAAAAAGGAGGAGAACCTCCAAATCAACGTAGATAAGTTGATTTCCGCGTGTCAACAGGCAAATGCGGTCATCTTCTCGAACCCCTGCAACCCGACCTCACTCGGCATTCCGCGTAGTGATGTCATCCGACTGATCGAGTCTGCGCCGGATTGTCTCATCATCGTGGACGAGGCGTATATGGATTTCTGGGATGAGACCGTGCTGGACCTCGTGAACAAATATGACAATCTGATTGTCCTGCGCACCTGCTCCAAGGCAATCGGTCTTGCGGCAGCAAGAATGGGCTTCGCGGTTGCTGACAGCCGCAAGACCAATCTCCTGCGCGCGGCAAAGTCACCCTATAATTGTGACGCAATTACGCAGAAAATCTGTGCAACGGTCTTGCAGGAGCAGACCCTTTTACAGCGCTGCTGCGATGAAATCATCATCCACACACAGCAGTTGTATGCCGGTATTTCGGAGCTTGTGCGGCGTTATCCGGAGCTGCTCGAATGCGTATATTCGCCGCGCACGAATTTTGTGTTTGTGAAGACTGCGTATGCTGCGGAGATTTTTGAGCAGCTTCAGCAGGCAGGCATTGCGGTGCGCTGTTTCCCGAACGGTCTGCGGATTTGTGCCGGCACGCGCCGTGAGCAGACCCTCCTGCTCAGTGAGCTCGAACGCATCTTGAAGCCAGCGTGAATAATGTATCTCCGATGGATTATAAATGAGGGCATCTACACGCTGCGCTATGAGTTTGCACAGCAAACTCACCTCAAACTCGCGCTAGGGTTATTATCCCCAGACCCCATGTTTATGTGATAATGGGCGTAATTACGTGAATCTGGTGCAATCAAAACTTTCGATTTGATTCACCACAAGCGTAATTGCGCCCCATTTATGTGATATACGCTACCTGCCTTCGGGGGTCGAGGGGGCGAAGCCCCTTCGTCGCGCTTCTCGAAGCGCGAAATCAAATAACACTTAAAATCCTCTGCCATTTCTGCAAAAACTTCAATCCGTGTTATGATACAATAGATATGATACAAAAAAAAGAAGACAAACAGCCTCAAATATGTTATGATGTTAATAACCACAAAAACACATAACGAAAAGAGGCGTTTATCTTCATGAATATTATAGCACAAGAAGCACGGTTTCG
>JAZNTW010000081.1:0-22747 GCA_045591925.1 Oscillospiraceae bacterium | reverse complement strand
AAGAAGGAGGAAATCAAATGGGGAACGATGCGGATCGCTACCGCCGTTACCTTGATGGTGATGACAATGGAATAGTAGAAATCATTGATATATACCATGAGGGTCTGACTTTGTACCTGAACAGCATTGTTGATAATATATCCTGCACAAGCGTGTCCACCATCTGCTGTTTCAAATGACAATAGAAATGGTTTTCCTTTTTCTTCGGCTTGCCAGCCAAGTGAGATAATATGCTCAAAATAATCCACGTCAATGATACCCGAATGACTGTCTATGTCAAGCGATAATTTAGAGAATTGAAGGAACTGATAATAATTTATAACAGACTGTACATCAGATTCGGGCGAAATATCCTTTGTTGTTGCAGCACCTTCCTGTAAATCTACTGGTGAAAGTAAACCATATTTTATTAACAAGGCGGTAATCACTAAACCATGACATGATCCGTTCCATGCCTCATCAAAAGTTTGATACTTTTCTTCAATCTGCTCGGTAAGCTGTGAGCGAGCAGCGTCTGAAAGAAGATATGTATCACCGAATACATCTTTTATGTTTGCAAACTGCCATGTGTCCTCGTCGAGATCAAGTGCTCTGTTTCCAGCAGTCGGAGGGATCTCGGGTGCAGGAGAACAAGTGATTTTAAGTTTCTTGGCTATGGGATTGGTGGAATAGATTATTTTCGGTTTGCAATTTATAAATATAGGTTCTTCAATGCTTTTTACTGTATCTGGAATTATAAGTGATTGCATTCGACTACGAAGCGTAAACGACTTTGTACCAATTCGCTTGACACTATCAGGAATAACTACATTTATGTCATCTCCTGCATGCAGTTCGCTGTTTTAGTAGTGAAAAAATGGGATTGTCACATAAACTTATTTTGTTTAGCGCAACAACTGAGGAACAGGTAGAAAGACTAAAAAGGGATGGAATAGAACTTTTTGAATATGATGGTTGCTATCAGTTTGCGAAAAGCGAACAGAATATATTTATAGATTATGCCTTGACAAAAATGAGTGGTGAGAAATGGTCTGCTGATAGAATGAAATATGGCAAGCCACTAGATTCATAATAGTAAAGAAACTTTCAGTTTTGCAGAATATTAAAGCAGGGCGTGATGCCCTGCGGAATGGAAGAAATTTTGTTGTAAAGAGGATTACAGAAGACCCTTAGAATATGCTTTAGATGTGATAAAAAATCATGATGGCTGCAATTATGTTGCGGATACTAGAAATGGTTTGCAGATTACTTTGTGCCAAAGGCTGCAGAATATGGATGTAAGATAATTTATTTTATTGTTGATGAAGGAAATTCTTTCAAGGAAGAATTAGAAGGTCAAGAAGCAGATTCCAAGGAATTGCTGGAGTTTAAGTATATTTACGATTTGGAAGAAACTTTTTTATAAAAAAGTTCCCTATATATGTTTTTAAGGAGGTACACCTATGTGTGGAATGACATCTAATCAGTAAATAGAATTGATTGGAGGATATAAATGAATACAAATATCAAATACAGCCGGGAAGAACTTGATATCTTAAAAGCCGCGTCCGTCCCGCTCAGAAAGCGTAGAACCAAAAATCTTCTGTTTGGCTACAGCATTTCTAACGCCGGTCTTGCCGCATATGGTGAATATGGCGGCTTCACACTGGCTCTGTATCAAACCGGACTCGTAGTTGTTCAGGAATATTTGTTTGAAATGATTTTGGTGGAGGAACGACGGTATTGTGTTCCGCAAATCTGCGTGGACAGAATACAGGAATACTACGCGGAACAGGATGAAACAATTCGCTTGCTGTATGCGCCTGACAATGGCTCATGTGACGGTACATCCGTTGGTTTTTTCTTTGGCAAGAAATGGATAGACGGATTCAATATTGCATATCGGGATGAGGCGCAATATCGTCATATGCGCGAAGCATACCCCGATGATTTGGAACACTGGGATACCGTCATGCAGGCGGAAAACAATATCATGGAAATCTTTTTTGCTATTTGCAGGATACTGAAAGATTATAATGTGATACTGGATGACAGGCGGGCGATTGTGATGGGGGATGCAATCGCGGCAATATAGTAAAAAAATGCTATGGGCGAAATCGCTCATAGCATTTTTTGTTACTTAATGATTTCAACCCAACTCTCATCGAACTCAACGACCTTTAACACATCGGTTTTTGAAATGGTCGGCGGTTGTTTAATTTGGAACTTGATGGCACTCTCTGGAACCTCGGTATGTATCGTGAATTGCGAACCGTGAGGTTGCCAAGTGAAACACACTTTGTCGTTACGGTCCAAACCTATCAAATTGCCATTGGAATTGACATCCCAATGATAATCGGTTGTTCTAAATCGTTGTGTATCTTCCTCAAATAAACGATAGGATAAGCAATCATAACTACGAACCAAAACGGCGGTTCTAACACTACTATAATGGTCGGTAGCAATGTTGATTCGCTCGTTCCAGATGCTCAAAACTGCCTCACCAGTTTTTTGAACATCTTTGTGTGGGTCGGTGATGCCGTATGAATAATCTGGTGAGCATCTACCACTAATCAATCGCACATTTGAAATTGAAAATGGGTCTTTAACCTTAACAGTTTTTGCAGACCAACAATTTCTATCTAAAACGACGTCTGCTATTCCTACTGGCGAATCAAGGTGAATACCATTGATTGCATCAGCAAAGGCATCGCCCCAATCATTACCAGAAACATCCTTTCTGCCAATGTATAGCAAATAAACGAGATAACCGCCCATTTTGGTAATTATCTCTGGTGGGATAATGTTTAAGGGATATAAGGTTTTTGTAGATAGGTGCTTGGAATCTCTCAATTTTGGTCTTAATTCCATTATCTACCCTCCTTTTCGTTGTATGATTTAAGTGCTTTAATCATTTCGGTTGCGATGGCCTTAATGACTGGAACTGCAACAGAATTGCCACATTGCTTTTTAACTTTGCCATAAGGCAACACAATTTTATAGGTATCAGGAAAACCTTGGATGCGGAGCATCTCTTTTTCGGTCGGTCGCCGTTCATCGTTAATCAAAATATAGTTAGCGGATGCACCAGCTCGCAGAGCAGCGGAATACGGATGCGGAGTAATCGAACCCGCCATATTCTCGTGGGAAATGTACGGTTTCGGATAATCTTTATCTTTTAAGCGCTCCAATCTGGAAATACGAATCGCATCACGAACATAATACTTGCTATCAACATCCGTTTCCAGAATGTCGGTCAAGGTTTTTCGTTCCTCAACTGGTATCGGTTCTGGGAACTTGAACTTTACATCATCCAAAAAACCAACAATGAAAATTCGCTCTCTCTTTTGCGGTACACCATAATCAAGTGCATTAAGCACCTTTGCATAAACATTGTAACCTAATTTTTCAAGATGCTTGATAATAACCTTAAAGGTATTACCTTTATCGTGTGCGGTGAGGTTGCGAACATTCTCAAGCATAAATGCTGGTGGTTTTTTCTCTGCTAAAATACGTTCAATCTCAAAAAAGAGTGTGCCTCTGGTATCATCATTGAAACCTTCTTTTTTACCGATGATGGAAAATGCTTGACAAGGGAACCCGCCTAAAAGAATGTCAAACTCTGGAATATCCTTCGCATCAATCTTTGTAATATCACCAGAGGGGTGCTCACCAAAGTTTGCCTCATAGGTAATACAAGCATCCTCATCAAACTCGGATGAAAATACACATTTACCGCCTACGTGTTCAAAACCTAAACGGATGCCGCCAATACCAGCAAACAAGTCTATAAATCTAAAACTATCCCAATTCATAGCAAAGCATCCTCCACATAGCGATAAAAATACACAATACATTATACCACAACCGCCTTTTTAATTCAAGCCAATTCGATGAAATGTTACAAAAAAGCAAAAAAACGGTATGAGAATCTTCCCTCATACCGTTTTTTCGCTGTCATGCGAATACCTATTCCGAATGTTTCATCAGGAGTGTTTCGAGCGGACGCTGGAGGATGGGCTTGAGCAGATGGACAACAACACCAACCAGCACCGCAGAAATCATGGTACCCTCTCTTGTTCCAACGAGTGTTCCGTCAAAGAAAATCAGTGACAGAACGATAGATAGACACACCCACGATACGTCAAATACAATTTTTGTGCTGCTGAAATCTTTTTTGGTGATGTCTGCGAGTGCTTTCACAAACGCCTCGCCGGAATTTAAAATCACATCCGCAATAACGCCGAGTGTGATGCCAAATCCAAGAACAACAATTCCCGAAAGCACCAGCAATAGCTTTGCAAGATAGCTGTCATTGGGGATGCCGCTGACCACATACATTCCGAAATCGGTAAAATATCCGAATAAAAATGAAAGTGGAATTTGCAATAGCTGGATGAGTTTGAAATTCTTTCGCAGCAGCAGGATTTGTCCGAGCAGCAGCACACAGTTTGAAACGGTAAGCCACATTCCAAAGGACAGCACTGTGAACTTTATGCTGATTACATTGGCAACAGAGGAGATCGGTGATACGCCAAGCTCGCCGTGCTTGGTGAGCGCCACGCCGATTCCCATGAAGAACAGGCAAAATACAAATAAGATGTATCGTTTGATCAGTTCTTTTTTGCGCATGGATGCACCTACCGTTTCTTGACAATCGCTTCGGTAACATCCGTGAGTACAAGCACACCATCTTGATTATAGGCGTAAATTGTGATCTCTACGATTCCGTTTTTCGCATTGCGTTCGGTCAGCTTTGTGACGACGGCTTTTCCGGCCAGCACATCCTCGGCAAAGACCGGTTTCAGCCATTCGATCTTTGTGGATTTGCCGGCAAGCAGCTCTTCCCCGAAAAGGTCTACCTCTAAGTATTTCGCCCAGACCGACATGAACGACATCACACCGGGCGCGATCAATTTTCCAAATGGTGTTTTCTTGGCGTATTCCTCATCGGTGTGAAGCGGAATATTGTCGTAATTTCGTGCAAAATCCAGCATTTTCTGTGTTTCGATTACAGCAGGTGCGATTTCTATTTCCGTTCCAAGCTGAATATCATCAAAATACATAACATCACCTACCTTGAAAGCAAACTGTTGATATACTGACGAGCAAGGCGTGCCGATCTGCCGCCGCGTTCCAAGGCGAGTCGTTCGGTACCGGCTTCCAGCTCCGCCGTGGGGATATTCAGATTCTCTGTCTTTGCCAAGTGACGAACGATATGCAAAAAGCATTCCTTGTTCGGCTTGGAAAAGGTAATATGAATGCCAAAGCGTTCCGATAACGACACAAATTCCTGCATCGTGTCATTGCGGTGAACGTCGTCGCCCTCACGATCCGAAAATGTTTCCTTGATGATATGCCTGCGGTTGCTCGTGGCATATATTACAACATTCTTGCTCTTGGCAGAAACAGTGCCCTCCAATACCGCTTTCAGCGCATTGAAATTATCATCATCCTTCAGGAACGACAAATCATCAATAAACAGCACGAATTTCAGCGGATTGGTGCTGAGCGTATTGAGCAGTGCGGGAATCGCGCGAAGCTGCTCCTTGCGCACCTCAATGATGCGGAGACCCCCACCGAACAATGCGTTTCCGATTGCTTTTACGGCAGAGGATTTGCCTGTTCCGGCATCGCCTGTCAGCAGAATATTGGCAGCAGGCTTGCCGTCAAGCAGCGCTTTGGTGTTTTCGAGGAGAATATTGCGTTCGCGCTCGTAATCCACAAGGTCAGACAGCACCGTTTGATCGGGATGCAGCACGGGAACAATCGCGCCCGATTCATCGACATAAAACATCGGATGCTTTGCGTAGATGCCATATCCGTATTTTTGAATATTCTCTGCACGATGCAGATAGTCCTTGCGCAGATGGATGATATCGGCTGCAAAATCCGGCAGGAAGCCTTGAAAAGAGAGCATGGCTTTTAATTCTTCGGAAGTCAGCGCGGAAAGTGCTTGCAGCGTCTTTAATTCCTCGCAGAGACACGCCTCCATATACTGCGGCACTTCTCTGCCCTCGCCGCGCAGCTTGACATATACGTTTTCACTGCTTTCGCAAAGGTCTTTGATATGCAAGCCGAGATGACCGCCGTTTGCTTGATAGAGCGCCGCCACAAACGCGGTATAAGAAGCGCTTGTGGGGTGGTCTAAACAGCGGTATAATTTTTGGAGTACGGTATCCTGGAGCAGCTCCCGGAATATGCAAAGCGTATCCAGCTTGGCTTTCAGCTCGTTCATACGTTTAAAATCGCCCCCGATGCACCACCGGAAACAAGTGCTGCATAGCGTTTTAAATAGCCGGACAGTTCTTTCTTTTTCGGAACAAAGTGCTTCATTCGTTCGGTCAGGATTTGTTCATCTACCAAAAGCTCGATCGAATTTTGTGGAATATTGATGCGAATACGGTCGCCCTCCTCTACTACGCCGATCAATCCGCCCGACGCAGCCTCCGGCGTCACGTGTCCGACGCAGGCACCACGGGTCGCACCGCTGAACCGACCGTCTGTGATGAGCGCAACGCTGTTGCCGAGTCCCATGCCCATGATTGCGGAGGTGGGATTCAGCATTTCTCTCATACCTGGACCGCCCTTGGGACCCTCATAGCGAATCACAACAACATCTCCGGCAACAATTTTGCCTGCGTTGATGGCGGCTTGCGCATCCTCCTCACATTCAAACACTCTGGCTGGCCCCTCGTGAACAAGCATTTCATCCGACACCGCACTGCGCTTGACAACACAGCCCTCCAGTGCCAGATTGCCTTTCAGCACTGCGATACCGCCCGTCTTGCTGTAAGGCGCGTCCACTGTGCGAATCACGGAGCTGTCACGGTTGACAGCCCCCTCCAGATTTTCTGCCATGGTTTTGCCGGTGCAGGTCATCACGCTTGTGTCGAGCAGACCCAATTTGTTGATTTCGGAGAGAACTGCATACACACCGCCGGCTTCGTTCAGGTCTTCCATATAAGTAGGGCCGGCAGGTGCCAAATGACAGAGATTCGGCGTTTTTGCACTGATTTCATTGGCAATATCCAGCGAGAATGCCACGCCGCATTCATTTGCAATGGCAGGCAGATGCAGCATACTGTTGGTGGAGCAGCCAAGTGCCATATCGGCAGTCAGTGCGTTGCGAATGGCAGCGTCGGTCATGATATCACGCGGACGGATATTCTGCTTGACAAGCTCCATCACCTGCATACCGGCGTGCTTTGCAAGCTCGATTCTTGCAGAATATACCGCAGGGATGGTGCCGTTTCCTTTGAGTCCCATACCGAGTACCTCGGTCAGACAGTTCATAGAATTGGCAGTATACATTCCCGAACAGGAACCGCAGGTCGGGCAAGTGTTTTCTTCGCATACGCAAAGCTGTTCTGCATCCATTTTCCCTGCATTATATGCACCAACCGCCTCAAACATAGAGGAAAGCGAGGTTTTCTTGCCATTGACGCGGCCTGCAAGCATTGGTCCCCCCGATACAAAAATCGTCGGAATATTCACTCTTGCCGCCGCCATTAAGAGTCCGGGGACGTTTTTATCGCAGTTCGGCACCATAACAAGACCGTCAAAGCCATGCGCCTTTACCATTGCTTCGGTGGAATCGGCTATCAGGTCACGGGTAACAAGAGAATATTTCATGCCCTCGTGTCCCATCGCAATGCCGTCACAAACAGCGATTGCAGGAAATACGATTGGTGTTCCACCAGCCATTGCAACGCCGATTTTGACAGCTTCTACGATTTTATCAAGATTCATATGTCCCGGTACGATTTCGTTATGCGAGGAAACAATCCCGATCAGCGGCCGGGACTGTTCCTCCTTGGTGAAACCGAGCGCGTGATACAAGCTGCGATGCGGTGCGTTTTGCACACCGTCAATAATTGTATCTTTTATCATGATGAGAACCCCTCTGTATCAGTTATTGATGAGCTTATCCTCATCGCTCCAGCTATACAGCTTGCGGATATCGGCACCAACCGTTTCGGACGGATGCTCACTTGCCAGCTTTCTCATGGCATTGAAGTGAACCTGTGCGCCGGCAGAGGACATATCGAGAAGGAATTCCTTTGCAAAGCTGCCATCCTGAATATCCTTGAGGATTTTCTTCATGGTCTGCTTGGTTTCCTCGGTGATGATCTTAGGGCCTGTGATATAGTCGCCGTATTCTGCCGTGTTGGAGATGGAATAACGCATTCCGGCAAAGCCGCTCTGATAGATCAGGTCAACGATGAGCTTCATTTCGTGGATGCACTCAAAGTACGCGTTACGGGGATCATATCCTGCCTCGACGAGGGTTTCGTAGCCTGCCTGCATCAGTGCGCATACACCGCCGCAGAGGACAGCCTGCTCACCAAAGAGGTCGGTTTCGGTTTCGGTGCGGAAATTGGTTTCGAGGACGCCTGCTCTTGCGCCGCCGATACCGAGCGCATAAGCAAGACCGATATCCCAAGCGTCACCCGTGGCATCCTGTTCCACCGCGATCAAGCACGGAACGCCCTTGCCTGCCTGATATTCCGAACGAACGGTATGACCGGGGCCTTTCGGTGCAATCATGATGACATTGACATTCTTCGGCGGCTTGATGCAGCCGAAATGGATGTTGAAGCCATGTGCGAATGCGAGGGTTTTGCCTTCGGTGAGATTTGGCTCGATGCTCTCCTTGTAAAGCGCAGCCTGCTTCTCGTCATTGATCAAAATCATGATCACATCGGCAGCCTTTGTGGCATCGGCAGCGGTCATAACCTTCAGACCCTGTGCCTCAGCCTTTGCCCAGCTTTTCGAGCCGACATAAAGGCCGACAACAACATCAACGCCGCTTTCTTTCAGATTCAGAGCGTGGGCGTGTCCCTGCGAGCCGTAACCGATGATTGCGACTGTTTTCCCTGCGAGCTTCTGAAGATCGCAATCCTGCTGATAAAAAATACGATTCATAGTTATTACCTCTTTCTTAATAATTGATCACGTGTTTGATGGTCGAGCTGCCCTTTTCAAGCGAAAGACTTCCGCTTCGGCAGATTTCGAGGATGGTGAAATCCGACATCAATTCGATGAAATCATCCACCTTGCGCGTTTCACCGGTATATCGCAGAACAATGGAGTCCTTGGAATATTCCATTGTCTCCGCACCAAAGCCCGATACCGCGGCTTGAATTTCACTTCGGGTAGCGGCGTCATTCTTCATTTTAATCAGAAGCAGCTCACAGCTCATGGAATTATCCGGTGTGAATTCCTTGATGGAGCAAACATCCGGCAGCTTGTAGAGCTGATTGATCAGCTGATCCTTGGCGGCTTTTTCACCGCCGAATGTCACGGTAATACGGGAAAGCTCGGACGTTTCGGTTTCGCTGACCGATAGTGCATTGATATTGAACTGGCGGCGCCGGAACATACTCGTCACGCGGTTCAGTACGCCGAATTGATTTTTCACAAGCACCGCAACGGTATATTTGTTCATGCGTTCGCCTCCAATCTGACCATGATATCATCCATACTGCCGCCCGGTGGGAGCATCGGCAGCACAAATTCATCCTTTTCGATGGCGCAGTCGATGACATAGGGACCATTCGCTTCAAACGCAAGCGTCAGGGCGGCGTTCAATTCTTCTAAGGTTTCAACACGCTTGCCGTCTGCGCCGAATGATTTCGCAAAAGCGGCAAAATCGGTTTTGCGATTCAACACAGTGTTGGAATAATGCTTTTCGTAGAACAGCGTCTGCCATTGGCGCACCATGCCGAGCACGCCGTTGTTCATGATCAAAATCACGACCGGAACATTGTAGCTCACGGCAGTGGCAAGCTCATTCAAGCACATACCGAAGCTGCCGTCGCCTGTAATCAGGACGCTGCGCTCCTTTGTGCCGAAAGCGCAGCCGATTGCCGCACCCAGACCAAAGCCCATTGTACCAAGACCGCCGCTGGATACAAAACGGCGCGGCGTTTTGAGACTGATATTTTGTGCCGTCCACATCTGATGCTGACCGACATCGGTTGCAACGGCGGTGTTATCGCCCAAATAATTGTTTACGGTTAAAATTACATTGCGCGGCGTAAGACCGTCACGCTTGTCGAGATAGGATTCCTCCTCTGCTTTCAGCGCGGCAATCTGCTGCTGCCAATCGGGCTTTGCTGCTGTTTTGAGCAGCGGCAGCAAAGCGAGCAGGGTTTGCTTGACATCGCCTCTGAGTCCCACGACCGCATTGACGGTTTTGCAAAGCTCAGAGCCGTCTACATCGACATGAATGATTTTTGCGCCGGTGGCAAATTTCTGACGATTTCCCGTTACGCGGTCGTTAAACCGAACGCCCAGCGAAAGAATCAGGTCTGCCTTGTGCATCGCCATTGAGGAAGCAAAATGACCGTGCATTCCCTGCATTCCGAGGAACCGCGGATGGTCGGTGGGGATTCCGGAGAGTCCCATCATGGAGCAGCCGATGGGCGCGTCTATTTTCTCGGCAATGGCGAGCATTTCTTCCTGTGCACTTGCAGTGAGCAGTCCGCCGCCGAAGTAGATGAACGGGCGCTCTGCCTGGTTGATCAGCGCTGCCGCCTCGGTGACGCGGATATCCTTTGCGGCTTTCGGTGGGTCTGCTTCAACAGGCTTTTGCTCGGTATATTCACATTTTGCAATCTGTACGTCTTTTGGAACGTCGATCAGGACGGGGCCGGGTCTGCCCGATTTTGCAAGGCGAAACGCCTCGCGGATGGTATCGGCAAGATCCTCGACATTTCCGACAAAGTAATTATGCTTGGTAATCGGGAGCGTGACGCCCGTGATGTCGATTTCCTGAAAGCTATCCATACCGATTTGCGTGGTAGGGACGTTTCCGCAGATCGCAACAAGCGGAATCGAATCCAAATAGGCGGTTGCAATGCCCGTTACCAGATTGGTTGCACCGGGGCCGGAGGTGGAGATCACCACGCCAACCTTTCCGGTGGTTCTGGCATAACCATCGGCAGCGTGTGCAGCACCTTGTTCGTGCGCTGTTAAGATATGATTGATTTCATTTTGGTATTGATACAGACTGTCATAGACATTGAGGATCTGTCCACCTGGATAACCGAATACGGTGTCAGCTCCCTGTTCAATGAGCGTCCGAACCAAGATATCCGAACCGGAAAGAAGCATCGTATCATTCCTTTTTAAGATATTTTACAATCAGGTCGCCGCATTCCTTGCAGCCAACCCGTTTCGTGCCGTCACTCATGATATCGCCTGTGCGGTAGCCATTATCAAGATACGTAGATACGGCATTTTCAATCGCATCCGCTTCCTTTTCCATATCAAAGCTGAAGCGAAGCATCATTGCGGCAGAAAGAATCGTACCGACGGGGTTTGCGAGATCCATGCCGGCAATATCGGGTGCAGAGCCGTGAATGGGTTCATAAAGACCCACGGTTGTTGCACCGAGACTCGATGACGGAATCATGCCGATCGAGCCTGTAATCTGTGAGGCTTCATCGGACAAAATATCACCGAACATATTCTCGGTCACAATGACATCAAACTGCGCAGGATTTTTTACGATCTGCATGGCACAGTTGTCAACAAGCATATCGGATAATTCGACATCGGGATATTCTGCTGCGAGCCGGTGCATGACCTTTTTCCAAAGGCGGCTGGAATCCAGCACATTGCTTTTTTCTACCGAGCAGAGCTTGTGATTTCGCTTGCGCGCAGTTTCAAAACCGATTCTGCCGATGCGTTCGATTTCCGATTCGCTGTAGGTCAGAACGTCGATTGCTGTATCGCCCTCGGTTTTATGTTCACCGAAGTAAATGCCGCCGATCAGCTCTCTGACAATGATAAAATCAATGCCTTGGTCAATGATTTCCTTTTTGAGCGGGGAGGCGTCGGAAAGCTGCTTCCAAATTTTTGCAGGACGGTTGTTTGCGTAAACACCCATGCCGGCACGAAGCCGAAGCAGACCCTTTTCCGGACGCATATTTCCGGGAACATCGTTCCATTTGTTGCCGCCGACAGCACCCAGAAGCACGCTGTCGGAAGCAAGACATTTCTGAAGCTCATGCTCCGGCAGCGGATCGCCGTACTTGTCAATGGCACATCCGCCCATATCGACATCGGTATAGGTGAACTGATGTCCGTACAGTGCAGCGATTCTTTGCAGCACCTTGATTGCTTCATTTACGATTTCCGGCCCGATGCCGTCGCCTCTGATTACCGCAATATTTTTAGTCATGGTGTTCGCCTTCTTTCAAGGACTTTAAGAGTCCGCCGCATTGAATGATATTCTGGATAAATTCCGGAAACGGCTGTGCCTGATAGGTTTTTCCGGTTGTGAGATCGGTGATCACGCCCGTATCAAAATCAACCGAAACCTCATCGTTTGCGGAAATTTCCTCTGCCGCCTGCTCGCATTCGAGAATCGGAAGACCGATATTGATGGCATTGCGATAAAAAATTCTTGCAAAGCTCTTTGCGATTACGCAGCCTGTTCCGCAGGTTTTGATGACAAGCGGTGCGTGCTCACGGGAAGAACCGCAGCCGAAATTCCAGCCTGCAACCATGACGTCACCGGGCTTTACGTTCGTGACAAACGCAGTGTCGATATCCTCCATGCAGTGCTTGCTCAGTTCCTTTGCGTCGGGTGTATTCAGATAACGGGCAGGGATAATGACATCGGTGTCCACGTTATCGGGATATTTGAAAACCTTACCTTGCGTATTCATGCTTGCACCTCCTGATATGCGGTGATATAGCCTGTGATGGCACTTGCGGCAGCGGTATGCGGACTTGCAAGATACACCTCGCTGTCAACGTGTCCCATTCTTCCAACAAAGTTTCTGTTTGTGGTTGCGATACATTTTTCACCTGCGGCGAGGATTCCCATGTATCCGCCAAGGCATGGGCCGCAGGTCGGCGTGGAAACAACTGCGCCTGCGTCAATGAAGGCTGTGACATAGCCCTTTTCGATACATTCACGATAAATCTGCATGGTTGCGGGGATAATGATACAGCGAACACCATCGGCTACCTTTTTGCCGTTCAATACCCGATACGCCGTTTCCATATCCTCCATACGGCCGTTTGTGCAGCTGCCGATGACAACCTGATCGACCTTAATATCCGAAAGCTCGCTTGCCGGATGCGTATTTTCGGGAAGGTGCGGACAGGCAACCGTGGGCTGAATCTCCGACAAATTGATTTCAATGACGTCATCGTATACAGCGTCACTGTCTGCCTCAAAAATGCGGGGCGCTCGTTCGCATCTGCCCTTCATATATTCCATGGTGGTTTCATCGACAGGGAATATGCCGTTTTTCGCGCCGGCTTCGATCGCCATGTTACAGATGCAAAGTCTGTCATCCATTGAAAGCGCTGCAATGCCATCGCCCACGAACTCCATACTCTTATACAGCGCACCATCTACGCCGATTTTTCCGATGATTGTGAGGATGACGTCCTTGCCGCTGCAATTTGAGGGCAATTTGCCGGTCAGATGAAATTTGATTGCAGAGGGAACCTTGAACCAAGCCATACCGGTTGCCATGCCGGCTGCCATATCGGTCGAGCCAACGCCGGTGGAGAATGCACCGAGTGCGCCATATGTGCAGGTATGACTGTCCGCGCCGATGATGCAGTCACCGGCAGTGACGACGCCCTGTTCGGGAAGCAGCGCGTGTTCAATGCCCATTTTGCCGACATCATAAAAATGACTGACGCAGTGGGTGCAGGCAAATTCGCGGCAGGTTTTTGATTGCTCGGCAGCTTTAATGTCCTTATTTGGCACAAAGTGGTCCAGTACAATCGCAACTTTGTCCTTATCGAAAACCTTGTCAAAGCCTGCTTTTTGAAATTCATTGACGGCAACGGGCGTGGTAATGTCGTTGCCGAGCACGATGTCGAGCTTTGCATTGATCAGCTGACCTGCCGCCACATGGTCAAGCCCTGCGTGTGCGGCAAGAATTTTCTGTGTCATTGTCATTCCCATGGTTTTATGCTCCTTTCATCAGATTGTGGAATGCACTGAGCAGTGCATTGATATTTGCTTTCATAACGTCGGTATCGGTGCCGGTACCCCAGAACATTTTGCCGTCAGCACGCTCCAGACCGATGTAGGATGCCGCAACGCTTCGGGAACCATCGCCCTGCATACTGTGCTGTGTGTAAACCTGAAGCGTATATTCCTCGCCGGTGAATGCAAGCAGCGCATTGTTTACCGCACTGAGGAAACCGTTTCCATCCGCATCTACGACGGTTTCCACGTTGTCTCTTACGAACGTGACGGTTACGCTGACGGTTTCATTTTCTCTTGCAAAATCAAAATCGGAAACCGTGATTTCACATGGCATATTCAGATAATTTTCGGAGAAGAGCCGGTATACCTCATCGGGCTTCAGCTCCTTATGCTCGTGGTCGGAGACATTTTTGCAGAAATAGCTGAAGTGCTCGCGCATCTTGGAAGGCAGATTGAAGCCGTAGCTCTGCTCCAGCAGATAGCAGATACCGCCCTTGCCGCTTTGCGAGTTTACACGGATGACATCCGCGTCATAGGTTCTGCCGATATCTTTCGGGTCAATCGGAATATACGGGACATTCCATTGATGCAGCTGATGCTTTGCTCTGAATGTCATACCCTTTGCAATCGCGTCCTGATGGCTGCCCGAAAAGGCTGCGAATACCAGTGCGCCTGCATAGGGAGAGCGTTCGTAAACGTGCATACGCGTACATCTTTCGTAAATTTCCACCAGCCGATTCATATTGGAAAAATCGAGCTTGGGGTCTACGCCGTGGGAGTACAGATTCATTGCAAGGGTGATGATATCGACATTTCCGGTTCGTTCGCCATTTCCAAACAGCGTACCCTCGACTCTGTCGGCGCCTGCCAGCAGGGCAAGCTCGGTATCGGCAACACCGGTGCCTCTGTCGTTATGCGGATGCAGAGAAAGCGTGACAAACTCACGATATTTCAGATTTTTGCTCATGTATTCCACTTGTGAAGCGTAAACGTGCGGCAGGCTCATTTCCACTGTGACAGGCAGATTGATGATGACATTGTTCTCGGCGCTTGGCTCCAATACGTCCAGCACCGCATTGCAGACCTCCAGCGCATATTCCGGCTCGGTTCCGGTGAACGATTCGGGGGAATATTCAAAGCGGAAATTGCCCTCGTATTCGCTTGCGAGCTGCTTGACGAGCTTTGCACCGTCTACGGCAATTTGCTTGATTTCTTCCTTGCTCTTTTTGAATACCTGCTCTCGCTGTGCCACCGATACGGAATTATAGAAGTGAATAATCGCGCTCGGCGCACCCTTGCAGGCATCAAAGGTTTTCCGGATAATATGTTCGCGGCATTGCGTCAGAACCTGCACTGTGACGTCATCGGGAATCATATTGTTCTCGATAAGCGTTCTCAAAAACTCATATTCGGTTTCACTTGCGGCAGGGAAGCCAACTTCAATTTCTTTGAATCCGACTTCGAGCAGCACCTTGTAATATTCCAGCTTTTCTTCCAGGCTCATCGGAATCACAAGGCTCTGGTTGCCGTCACGCATATCGACCGAGCACCATACGGGCGGCTTTTCTACGTGATCTTTCTCTACCCATTGATTATACTTTTTATCTACGGGAAAATATCCCACCTGATATTTGCTTGCATCCATCATAATATATTACTCCTTTTCTGCTACGACCTCTACCTCTACAAGCGCACCCTTTGGAAGCGTTTTGACCGCCACACAGGAGCGTGCAGGCTTCTCGGTAAAATATTGCGCATATACTTCGTTGAACGCAGAAAAATCCGCCATATCGGCAAGAAAACATACGGTCTTTACTGCGCTTTGCAGCGAGCCGCCTGCGGCAGTCAGTACCGCTTCCAGATTCTTGCAGACTCGATGTGTTTGTTCGGTGATGTTGTCACCCTCCAGCAGACCGGTTTCGGGGTTCAGAGGGATTTGACCGGAGGTGAAAATGAGATTGCCCGTAACGATTGCCTGCGAGTAAGGGCCGATTGCCGCCGGTGCGTTGTTTGTGTGTACTTTGTTGCTCATAGTATCCACTCCTTTTATCATTATACGATTTTAAAGCCTTCGTTACGCAAGGACTGCGTAATTAAATTTACGTGTTCAAAGTCTCTGGTTTCCATTTCGATGCGCAGATAGCATCCATGAACGCTTTCGGTGTTTCCCTTTTCGTAATGGACGCCGGTTACATTTCCGCCGCAATCGGCTATGATACGGGAAATATGCTTCAGCTGTCCGGGCTTATCGATCAGCTCGATCAACAGGCTTGACGATCTGCCGGAATTCAGAAGTCCGCGGTCGATCACGCGGGAGAGCGAAGTCACATCAATATTGCCGCCCGATACGATGCTGACAACGCGTTTGCCCTTTAGCTTGAATTTATCGAACATGACGGCTGCGACTGCGGCAGCGCCGGCACCCTCTGCGATCATCTTCTGCTTTTCAATCAGCGTAAGGATTGCGCTTGCAACCTCATCGTCGCTCACCAGTGCAATTTCATCCACATATTCGCTGACGAGCCGGAAGGTGTTTTCACCGGGCTGTTTTACGGCAATGCCGTCCGCGATGGTCTGGACAGAGGGGAGCGTTTCGATTTTGCCGTCATGAACCGAGTTATACATACTGGCTGCGCCCTTGACCTGAACACCGTAGACCTTGACGGACGGTCGGATTTGCTTTACCGTGTAAGCGATACCGGAAATCAGTCCGCCGCCGCCGACCGGTACAACGATCGCGTCAATATCATCCAGCTCATTGAGCACCTCCAGTGCAATGGTGCCCTGACCGGCAATCACGTTTTCGTCATCAAAGGGATGCACAAAGGTGTAGCCCTTTTCATCGCGAAGCTCCAAGGCTTTCTTGTAGGCGTCGTCATAGCAGCCCTCTATCAAGCATACATCCGCACCAAAGCCTTTTGTCGCTTCCACCTTGGAGATCGGCGCAGTATCGGGGAGACAAATCAGCGATTTGATTCCATTTTTGGTTGCGGCAAGCGCAACGCCCTGCGCATGATTTCCGGCAGAGCAGGCGATGACGCCTTTTTCTTTTTCTTCATCGGTCAGCATTGCAATTTTGTATGCCGAGCCTCTCACCTTAAATGAGCCTGTGATTTGAAGATTTTCCGGCTTCAGGAACAGCTCACAATCGGGAGCAACGCCGTAAGCTCGAACGAGTTTTGTTTCGCGGATAATGTTTTTGAGCACCGCCTGTGCAGAAAAAACCTTGTCAAGAGATAGCATTCTGGGTTCCACCTTTCTGAATCATTGTAGGCTTTCTGCTTTGAGGCAAATACAAAAAACCCGCCTCAAAGCCTTGTTTTGCTTTGAGACGGGTGTAATTACATTGCACTCGCGGTACCACTCAAATTGCGGATATGTAACATCCGCCACCTCTTCGAAGTCATATAACTTCTATGCACTAACGTAGCAATCACGGGAAGCGCCTACTGGGTGTTAAGCCTTTTGGACCTCCGGCTCGGAAGGGATGGGAAATACTACAGTTCAATATCGGGATCGCACCATCCCCGACTCTCTGTGAAATCGCTTATAGATTCCGTCTTCGTCATAGCCTTTTCAATCATATTTAATTGTGCCTTTATTATACTCCTTTAAATCGAGAATGTCAAGAGTTTTTTGAAAAAAATTCCGAAAAAATTTTTTTGCGCGCAGATAGGTCATTTTCGGATGAAGCTATGATCCGTATCCGGCATGGAGTGGTCGGAGACATAGCGTTCCACCTTCATATGCAGATCATATTTTTCGCGCAGGGCAATGATTGTCTGCATCATCGGGGAGGCGTGGTGCAGGTCGATTGCCGCCTGATTTTCCCAGCTGTCGATGAGGAGAACCGTATCGGCATCTGCAATCGGTGTAAAATACTCGTATCGCAGATTGCCTGCTTCTGCTCTGATTGCGTCAACCGTACCGGATGCAAGCATTTCTTCTGCAAATTTTCGCGCATTGCCGTCAGCTCCGGTGTAATAAATATTCACAGTGATCGCCATGGCTTACTCCTTTCCGTGATACGGACATTTTGCGCCCATGCAGGTCGGATTCTTGTCGCTGAATTCACATACAATGTCACATTTTTCCAGCTTGATGCCGTATGTTTCCTTGACAAAATCGGTCGCGATCTCGATTGCCGTGAAGCCATTGCGCTTGCAGCAGCGCGGGCCGCCAAGGACAGCTTCCCGTGCAAGAATGCGAGAGGTCAGCGCAAGATTGTCGGAATAAAATGAATCCTGTGACAGCGGGCCTGTTCCGTGCAGGATAGACAGTGCTGCGCCAAGCGACGAAGCCGAGCCGCACACGCCCCATTTTCCGCAGGTTGCACCGGGCATCTGCTCGGAACGGGCGCGCAATTCCGTGAGGGCGGCGTTGAGATCAAAATCAACACCGGCATGATGCAGCGCCGTCAGAAACGCAGCGCCATCGAGATAATGATGGATGGGGCCATGAATCGGCGCGGACAGCATCATTTCTTTGAGAATGAGATAGGGGTTTTTGTTCATTGGGAAAAGCTCCTTTCTACCGGAATCATCCGTAAATGTGTTGTTTTGACAAAAGAATTTATCCAAATACCGAAAGCGGCATGGTATGCGGCGGCTCTGCGCCGTAGCTGCTCAGGGAAACCATATAGCCCGCATCTGCAAGAAACCACTGCGCAGAAATCATATAGGCTTCCGTGTGATTGGCATACTGTGTTTTGTAGCATTTTACATCGCCGTCAACGCCGTGTGCCTGTGTGCTTTGACCATCTGCAAAATCGCAGCGGATTTCCGCCGTAGCCGGGCGTTCCATATTGCGCATGAAAGTGGGAAAGAGCAGAATGCCGATGATTACCAGTATTGCTGCCGCAAAAAAGACTGCGCCAGTTTTGAACTGTTTGATTTTGGCAGAGCGGTCTGGGACGGTCTGCGATGCCGCTTCGGGCTTTTTGATCTTGAATCGAAAAATCAAAATGCCAAGCCCGATATACAGCGCTGCGCCGACAATCAAAAGAATGTACTGGAGAATCGGCACATCGGAAACGATATATAGCAGGATAAACCATCCGTAGGCGGCAGGGAAGAATAGCGCCACATATACAATCAGTTTGATGATCCAGAGCAGTTTTCGGTTCATAGCTGTCACTCCTTTTGTGAAACCGATTGCTTCGATCTCACGATTCCGATACCTATTATACCAGATTTTCACGCAGATTGCAACAAAAAGGAGCGCCGTCGTGACGCTCCTGAATGTGTTTTTATTTGAGCAGCTCTTCCCAAGTGGTCGGGATGCCGGAGACAGTGTTCTGCACATAATAAAGCAGAATCATCTGTGCATCTTCAACGGAAATGCTATTGTCCTCATTGACATCTGCGGCTTTGGTTTGGCTGTCGTTCAGACCGCTTGCAAGCCCTGCCACGGCTGCAGTATATGCGTTGAGTGCAAGCTGTGCGTCTGCGGCGTCGATCGCGCCGTCACCGGTGATATCGCCGGTTTTATTTGTTGGAGGGGCTTCACCGAGTGATACAAAGTCGATGTCATTTTTTTTGCGTAACGCTGCGCGGTTGAATCGTCGTAGCCATAGATGGTGGCAGTTTGCGGAATCGTACCCTCGGAATCCTCAATTTCACAATCGGCATTTTTGATTGTGACGGACGATAGGGAATTACACTTGAAAAATGCGCCTTTTCCGATGCTTGCAATGCTGCTTGGGAGTGCAATTTCGGTTAATGATGGACAATCAATAAACGCATACGATGCAATCTGTTTGATGCCGTTCGGGATTGTGATTGTGCGAAGCTGATTGCACTTTTGAAACGCATAGGTTTCGATGGTTCTCAAGCTGTTCGGGAGCGTCACGGTTTTCAAGTAATTGCATTGACTAAACGCCGAAGCGCCGATGCTCGTCACACCGTCGGCTATTTTGATGGAAGTGATGTCGCCATTCCAAAAGAATGCGCCCTCACCGATGCTGTGTACACCGCCCGGCGTGGTGACGCTACCCTCGCAGTATCTTCCGTCAATCAATATTCCGTTTACGATTACAAATGGGCCTGCGTCCAGCTGATTTTCAAGCCATTGCGTCTTTTCAAACGCCTCCATGCTGATTGCGGCAACACTTTTGGGGAATGAGATTGAGGTGATGCCGGAACAATGATAAAACGCGGAATATCCAATGCTGGTAACGCCTTCTTCAATGACAACCTTTTTGATTTCCTCGCGAAAGCCCCAAGGAGAATCGTAGGATTTCCAGTTTTTCATTTCACCAATACCGCTGATTGTGAGTATGCCGCTGCTGTCGAGCGTCCAAGTGAGGTTGTCACCCTGTGCGCCGCAGGTGCCGGAATCCACAATATCCGCAGCACTCGCCGTAATGGCAAATTGTGCCGTCAAGTTATTCGGAAAAAACGTCATATTCGCAGAGAGCAATATGGTCATAGCTGCGGTGACCGCCGCCATTTTTTTGAATGCTTTCATCATAATCCTCCTGAAAAATATTGTCTTGATTGGATACATGATATTCATACCACAATTATATCATACTATCAATAAAATTTCAATGGGGAAGTGGAATAAATGCTCTGTTTCACTCCATGGGTGCTAAATCGAAGGCGTCACTGCTCATGATAACAACAGGAGCGCCCACGCGGACGCTCCTGTTAGGTTTATATTGCTGTTTCAGTGGCTTATACAATCGCTTTTGTGGTTGTAGTTGTTGTGGTCGAGGTTTCGAGGTTCAGAATCGAATCCCAGCTCATCGGATTGCCGGAAAGCGTGTTGTTTACATAGTAGATCAGGATGTTCTGCGCGTCATCAACGGAAACGTCATTGTTTTCATTAACGTCCGCTGCTTTGACCTGACTTTCGCTCAGGTTGGTCTCCAGACCTGCCATGGATGCGACATACGCATTCAGTGCAAGCTGTGCATCCTCAACATCAACTGTTCCATTTTCATTGACATCACCGCGCAGACCGGCAGAAGTGTTCGGCGTTGTGGTGGTCGATGACGGCTTTTCACCGATGACAGCAAACTTTCTGTTGTGCTTTTCCGCATACGCCTGCGCAGTCGAATCGGCATAGCCATAGATGGTACCGGTGAACTCTGCCGTTCCGGCTGCGAAATCAACGGAGTTGGAAATCGTAGTATAATAATTGTTGATCGTGCACTGCGGATTCATAAATGTAATCGACTGGAGCTTGGAGCAGTTCTGGAATACGCCGTAGCCAATAGAAGCAATGTTCTCAGAGAGGGTTACTTCCGTCAGGCTGTAGCAATCATAGAACGTAGAAGTTTTCAGTTCCTTGACGGCATCCGGAATATCAATCTCGGTCAAAACATGGCAATCAAAGAACGCATATTCACCGATTTCGGAAACGGAATCCGGAATCGAGATGGACTCCATGTAGATCGCATTGTTAAAGGCATAAGCGCCGATGCTTGTTACGCCGTCCTCGATGACAGCCTTCTTAACCTTGAAAATATCCCAAGGCGTATTGGTAAGACCGTCGCCGTCGAGCATTTTGCCCTCGCCGGAGATGGTGAGCGTACCCTGGCTGTCCAGCGTCCATTGGACGTTATCGCCCTCAGCGCCGCATTCGCCGGAGTTCGCCGTGTCTGCCGCACTCGCCGCAATGGTAAAATGCTCCGTCACATTTTCCGGCAAAATAGCAGTGTTTGCCGCCAGCAATACAGACATTGCCGAGATGATAGTTGTTATTCTCTTTAAAGAATTCATCATAAGCCTCCTGAAATTGAAATTTGTTTTGGGGTGTGCATGATGCCGTCGTATGCGCTGTAAGATGCTCCTGCCATACAGCAATCTGATACGGTTCATCATGAGACCACATACGATTATCACAGCGCAATTATAGCACAATCCACCGGAGTTGTCAAGTGGTTTTATGCGCAAAATCGGAATAATATTGCGAACTTATAAAAGATATGGCAGCCATGTGTACATTCTGCATCCCGTAAGCCTGTGTACAGCAAAAGGAGCGCTCGCGCGGATGCTCCCTTTGGTAAATATCTGCGAAGAATACGCGTATCTACTGCTTCATCTGATGGTCTTGTTGTCCGTTTTCAGCAGCTCCTCCCAAGTACCTGCATTCTGATTAAAAGCATCTGCATGAAGGCAACACCGCGCAAAGTTCGCCTTACGGCTTGGCGGCACATCTGCTTGCACAGAAATTCCTTGCTAGGCGTCATTTCTATACAATCTGACTGCGTATCAGCACCACCAACTTTGTGCGGTATTGCCTTGAATTTTCTTTTATCGCACAGCGGAGAGCAGTTTATTTCGCGGCTTTGCAATTAAGGGGGAAAGGGAATCAGGAAAGGGGAGCGAGAGGGGAAAACCTTAAGGGGAAAGGGGGAATACGAGTGCAGCGAGCTTCCCCCTTTCCTCTTGGGGTTCTCCCCTCGCACTGTGCGGAGTACGAATGCGAAAGGGACAACCCAAGAAAGAGGGGAGTCGTCGCTGCGCTCCGGTCTCCCCTCTCTCTTAGGTTTTCCCTCTCGCGCTCTCTCTTTCCTGACTCTCTCCCCTCTGCTTAGTTGAATTTACTTTTACTGCGCAGCGGAGAGTAGTGTATTTTGCGAATTTGCAATTAGGGGGAAAGGGGGAATGCAAGTGCAGCGAGTTTCCTCCTTGCCTCTTGGGGTTCGGCATTCTGTCAAGTCAAGTGCAACAAAAAACATCATCAGGACAATTAAGGTTCAAACAAAACCTTGGTCTGGTGTTAATAAGATTAACCACCTTGTCAATCTCAACTTGCTCAATAAGTCTAAAATTGATTCCTTTGCCT
>JAZNTW010000080.1:0-6610 GCA_045591925.1 Oscillospiraceae bacterium | reverse complement strand
GAGGGTTCGAATCCCTCTCTTTCCGCTTTTGTGAAATGTCCTAGATACGACGAAAATCGCGTATCTAGGACATTTTTCTTTTCCTTGTTTTGAAATAAAAATGCGCTTTTGGAAGCAAAAGTTCACATCGTGTGCACTATTTTCAAGCCAATCGCACACGAAATCGCACACGAAACGGCATAGAGAGGGTCAAAAAAATGGCTGAAAACTGCCTGCTGCAACCACAGCAGGCAGTTCAACTATATCATTCTTCCGGCTCATTCAGCGTATCCTCTTTGTTCAGTGCTTCCTCAAAATAGCGGTCGATCATTTCGTCTACCTGCTTGCGTTCCTCGGAGAAGGTATGCTGATAGACATTTTTCAGCGTCGAGTTCGTCGCCCAGCCTCCGCGCTCCATTGCATACTTGTCGGGAACACCGAGGGAAAGCATCACCGAGGCGTTTAAGTGCCGCAGTTGGTGGAAGGTAAGTGTATAGCCCTTTGCCCGTGCCAGCTTCGTCAGATGCGCACGAATGGCCTGATAGCTCATCGGGACTATAAACTCATCCTCAGATGTATGCGGGATAGCCTGAATCAGCCCAATCAGGTACGGCGGAAGCACCAGCTGGCGGGTAGAGAGATAGGTCTTGTTGACATCGCGGACGACATCCTTGTTCGCCAGAGCGAGCTTGCTGCGCTGCACCGTCAGTACGCCATCCTTTAGATCTCCGAACTGCAAGCCGCGCACCTCACTGATTCGCAGAGAGAGCCAGAGTGCGAGCATACACGGCAGCTCGATGTCCGTACCCCGTACCAGCTGAATGACCTGTGCCGGTGTCGGCAGATTCTTGATCTGAGGCTTTTTCGGCGGCAGCGTAACATTAAATTCCGTGCGTACACCGTAGAGCTTCAGTGCCGTCATGAGCAAATTCTTTGCCTCACTGATGGATTTCCGCCCCATACGCTGTGCATCCTCATTGATTGCTTTTTGCAGCATGACACTGTTCAGCTTGTGAATATCGACATCCATGATGCTTTGCAGACGGTTGCGGCGGATCACCTGATAACCGTATAGCGTAGACGGAGACAGCACATTCTTTTTAAGTGTAAGATAGCCATCAAGTGCCTTTGCGACGGTCAAATGCTCGACAGAGCCGGAATACTCTGCTGCCAATCTTTCCGCTTCCCACCTTGTCGGTGCAGTCAGGGATTTTCTCGTTCTTGTGCCGTCCGGATTTTCAATATAGAACAGGGCACGCCAGTTGCCGGACGGAAGTTGTTGAATCGTTGCCATTTGGCAGACCTCCTTGTTTTTGGATATATATATTACAGCTAACGGGGGCTGTTGCCCCCGCTGCTGCTTACACTCTGAATAGTGATTCCGGCTCAACGCCGAAGCTCTCAACCACTGCCTGCAACTGTTTCATTGTCACGCTAGATGGATCATGCCTGTAATTACACAGCGTGCGAGTGGTCACGCCCAGCAGGTCGCTCATTTGCTTGTCGCTGACGCCGAGCAGATATTGCTGCCGGAGTATGTTAGACCAAATCAGCTTCGCAAGTGCGGCTGCGCATGACGTTTTTTTGCTTGCCATAGCTGCTCCCTCCTTCCTTTGAAAATGGCGCTTGACAAAGCAAGCATTTTGATGTATGCTTATGACAAAAGGTGCTTTATACCGTTCTGTCATCGTCAGGCGGCTGTGTAACATTGCCGTATTCACGCTTGAAGCGTTCATACAGCGGTGAATCTTCAAACTTGAGCGTTTCACAGGAGATTACGGTGGGATCATTCGTGCCATCCACCTTGTTATACAGGTCGCATTTTAGCATGAATGAATAGCGAGGCCAGGAGCCGAATCCTGCCTGTGCTACACTATTATAGCCCAACTCCACAGCAATTTTATCTTGCCCGTTAGCCGGCTCAAAGAACAGCTTGATGCCGGCTTCACGCATGAAATCAATAGCATGACTGTCACGGGACACATATTCCTGTGTGATACCCATCAGTCTGCAACCGATTTTACGTCCCTGCGTAATAATCGTATGCAATGGACTTCCGTCCGCAAATGATTGTTGTTTGATCTCGTCGATCGTAATAAGCATCGGAACAGTCTTATGATCGCGCTGCCACTCGAATGCTGACGCTAGCAGTGCATCCAGTAATGGGTGAACGCTGTCACTCTCCTCATGTCCGAGGGAAATGACGGGGATTTTCTTGGAATGCTCGAAGAATGTGCCCCAACTCTGTTCCTGACAGCCGGTTATCTCCAGATCATCAAGGACAGAGCTGATTCGGTTATGTACCCTCCAGCCTTCTTTTCCTCCATCTTTTAGCGTTTTACTGAGCAGCTGAATCGGAACGGATGTCAGTGTGCGGTGCTTTTGCAGCATTGTCGAAATCAGCCCCGTCACGATACGTTCATCGCCTTTGTCAAGTTGGCCGGCGGCTGCTCTGATAAAGCTCACCACGCGGCGTTTTTTGTCTGGCAGTCCGGTACAGTCGCCAATATACAGCGGATTGACCGGCAGCTTGGCTTTATCTTCCCAGACGTCGATGAATTCGAACAGTGCGTTGACGACATCTTCCGTAAGCGGTCGGTGATCTTCATCAGCGTTGAGTCCTAACACTTCGTCTATCGAAAAGGAGCCGCTGACATCAAAAACCAGCATTCGGAATCCGAGCATTGCGAAAGAAGGCAGCATGGTGATTGCCCAGAAACTTTTGCCATTTCCGGATTGCCCTGTAATGAATATGCTGTCGTTTCCCTTGTTGAGATAAGACACATCCCGCCCCACATAACAGCCATCAAAGACTTTTCCCAGCGGAAGGATGCCGCTTGTCGCAAGCTCACCATAAGTGAGAAGGAATTGATCCTGATCGGCACAGTTGATGCGCCTGCGGTTCTCTTTGGTGATAAGTTGCTTGCTGATGCCGTAGGTATAAAGCCAATACGAATCACCGGCAGAATTCTGCACTTTGAACCGGTAACACTTGCTGTGATGGTCGTTGATCGTCAGGCTCTCATCTTTCCTCAAGGCATCTGTCAGAGGATCTACGCTGTGAAGCTCCAGCTTGTTGACAGCCATTCCTTTAATGATGTCTGTCTCGACATAGATGAAGTCATCGTCAACGATAACGGAGTTTGTGTTCTTGTCGAAATCTATAAACTTCGTTCTTGTGATAAAGCGGAACCGTCCGCTCTGGATTTCCTGATTGAGACTCCTTGCGAAGCGCTTCACCAGTTCTTCGTCAACAGGAGTGCTTTGATCTGCTGCATTGCTGAGCCACTCTGTCACGAAGCGCTCAGTTTCTTCTCCGAACAAAGGCTCCATAAACTGATCGTAGGTTCTCGCCGCACCGATTAGGCAGATATAGGCTTGATGTCTGCATGGTGGAATACCGGGTGGAACAGTACAAGAGACTGTTTCATGATTACTATGATACAAATCAAAATAATCCTGAAAATGCCCCTCGATCTCATTGATATATGTCGCGTCCTTCCATTCAAGAAGCCTGCTGATTTGACTGGAACCAATCTCGGAATGAAGGTCGTTGAGCTTCAACGGGCAGCATAAATCCGGTAATATCTGTTGGTCAGCATATCCGGAGATAATGACTGGCACAAATCGGTTGCCGACTGCATGAGACAGAATGACGCTTTCGATAGCCGCTATGCCGTTTCTTCTCCGTTTTACCTCATCGAGTTTGGTATCGTCGATCACAACGAGCATGGTATCATTGAACTCCGCAATTCTTTCCCTGAGATTTCGGATGTTTCCGCCAAGTGTCAGCAGATCGCCTGATTTGATACCGTTATTCTGAACAACAGCAACAATCATAGCTGATGTGACAGAATCGTTAGAAATTGCAGTCGGTAACAGGTCGAAATCCACGCCGCATCGGTGCGCAAAAGTCGAGTTGTAGCTGGTAATCCGAAGTAAATACAACGCTTTCATTTCTATGTTCGACTTAAAGAATGCGTCAACACTCTTCTGAACATATGCACGGTATTCAGGTTTATTTACTCGAATAACTGCTTTTTCGCAGTGCAGTATGCTTTTCGACAAAATCGGATAAAGCACATTGGGGTATCTGTTCCTAGCCTCGTATATCGCTGTGTTGAAAGATTTAATCCGCCACCCCTGAACAGATCCAATTTCAATATAATTGCTCGGATCACCGTCAAGCGCTTTTTTAAGAATTAAATGCTTCAACAGCCGATTGCATAGATCATCTTTTCGCCTGGAGCCTTGCGGCGGAAGAGAAAAGTAGTCCAGCAGATTAGTATGGGAAACATCCTTTCCCGGAATGTATTTTTCAGTTACATTCTTTATTATGCTAAGGCAGTATTTAACAATATAGCCGTCAGCATCCATTCCATTGGGGTTGATTGGCGTCGCCGAAATAATGTTGACTTCGAGCAACGGCAGGCGCTTTTTGATTTTACCGTCAACGATACGCCAATAACCCCATTGAGTTTCTAATGCGTTTGAGATAAACAGTTCAAACTCCAAACCCGTCTTGTCACCCGATTGTTTCAGCAGATCATCGAAGCTGACAAAATTGAATTTGTTAATATCAAATAACTTGGCATTTGTTATTGAGATATCAACACTTCTCTCCCTTGGTGGGGCTTTCTGCGGCGGCAGCATATTTGCCGTAGGCATAGATCACGCACCTCCAATATTTTTTCAAATTTGCTTTCGTGCAGGTGAGCGGTTCTGCAGTACCATAAAAAACAGCTCGTTGAGCGTCAATATCGAGCACTCTTTTTTTGTCTCACCTGCATGAAGCTGCGGCGGATAGTTTTTTCGGGATTCCCTTGGTTCCTATTATACTCGCAGAAATAATTAATTAAAATAGAAGGCCGATATCTTTAATTTTAATTTTTCTGATTGAGATATTTCAAAAACAAGAGTAGTACAAAACGATGTGGAGGTTACATATGACAATCGGAAATTTCGTTGATTTATTTTACATAAAAGAATATTTACACAATAAGAATCTGGCTTTTATGGAATTGATAAAGAACAGTGTTCAAAACCTCAATCTTCTTATTTACTCAAAACACACTTATCGCGGAATAATCTATGGCGATAATATACATGAATTCGCTAAATCAGTCATGAGCGCTGGATTGAGCACTGAAAGAATATCCCAACATATTAAAACACTTTACTCCAAGAGGCATAATGGTACTAAAAAGAACAAAGAGAAATACCAAAACAAAACATATCAAGACGCCCTTTTCGATCAAATTAAGGACAAATTTGAAGGCATAACGCTGGAGAATATGTCCGATATTTTAGCCAACGCGCTATTTACAATAATACAGGATGAAGCTAATGAGAAAGAATCCGCTACATCCAGACCACCTAAAAAAGGGAACAGTATTCAGGAACCTCATAATGGACTCGAAGCAATACCAGCTGGAATCCGAGTTAGTATAAATGAAAAGATCAACGAGATCCTCCTGCTAATAGACATTATGCTGGAATTAGGTGAAGAGATTACCGACTGGCAAAAGCGCCACACAATGTCAACACCATTTTCCCAATGTTCATCGTGGCAAATGCTTCAAGAAAAATATGACCGATATCACTATCTCACTATCGAACTTAGTACATTAAATCGAAAGCATCACATAGAGCTATTGGAGTCGGCAATTATGATTTCAAAGCGTTTTTCTGCGGATTCTTTTTGGCGTTGTAATTCTATACGATATTGCCGTACCTGGGATACGCTGAAGCAGATTGAAGAATTATCGACTATCTTATCCAATATCTCAAATGAATTGGAAAAGGCTTGATGATATTACGTACCACTTTTACTAGTTTATTTCGCCATATAATCACCATTACTCGTCTTATTACGGAACTGCATACTATTGTAAAGTCGATAATAATGCGACCTCGATAATCCCAGTTCCCGCATAGCATCCACAGGTCGCATCTCGCCACGCTGCACAGCCGCCAGGACCTCGCGCCAATTTTCCGGCAGCGTTTTCGGAGGACGCCCGAAGCGAACACTCTTTCGCTTTGCAGCCTCAATGCCTTCCCGCTGACGGGCACGGATCTTTAGACGCTCATTTTCCGCGATGCTACCGAGAACTTCAATCAGGATGCTATTAATCATGTCTTGCACCCAAAATTGTTCTGGTGGGAAGTCCGTTAAGGTCGTCGGAATATCAAGGATTTTGACGCGAACGCCCATATCCTTGAAGATTTCCAATTCTCGCTTGATATCTGCTTTGTTGCGGCTGAGGCGGTCAAGCTCCTTAATGACGAGGGTATCGCCTCGCCGAAGAATCTGCCGTTTTAGATACTGATAGCCTTCACGCTCGGTATCCTTGCCGGATGCCTTATCAACGATGATGTTCTGTTCGGGTACGCCGAACTTTGTCAGCGCTTCCAGTTGGCGGTCAGTGTTTTGCTCACGGGTAGATACCCGGGCGTAACCGTAAATTCGATTATCCATAAAGACTCCTTTCCGTGCCAAAAAGTGGTGGTTAATTTCGGGATGTCCCAGAAGTCAAAACCGGACTTTTTGGCACGCATTTTTCGCCGTTTTTCAGCTGTTCCATAATGTATACTTTTTGAAACACTTGCGCCCTGCCGATTCTGTTGACCG
>JAZNTW010000079.1:0-69038 GCA_045591925.1 Oscillospiraceae bacterium | reverse complement strand
CAAAAAGAGAAGATACAACAAGAGCATCAATCGTTCTCAGCATCATTGCAATGAACATCGACCGCCTTGCGGCGATGCTTTTGCACTTCATTCAGTTCGTGCTTAATTACAGGTTATCATATGGCCTGTTGGGCCGCTTTTAAAATTATGGTCTTAATGAGGAGAGACTAGTTATAAACCTCTTTTTGATTTCATCTTTATGTGAAATAACTCCTTGATATAAATACTCTTCATTTTTATCGTGTTTAATTGTTTTTCTTGATTCCCATTCAATAGGTAGGTAGTCATCATTCTCCTTAATAAGCGAATCAGGCAAGTATAATTCAATTGAGCAGGCTTTTTTATTTATATCATCATTGCAAATTGAACCATTTGGCAATATTGTCGGATATTATTTAAATAAGCTATCCTGTGGGTAAAGTAAAAATCTAAAATTATCTGTACAATTTTTTATTTCATTTTCTAAAATGCATTTACTTTGAAATCCTTCCGCATCATTGTCAAATATCGCAATAAACTTGGATTTGAGTTTTGAAAAATAAAAGGCTTTCAGATTCTTAATTATATAAGATGTACCACCATCTCTTTTTCCGCCATGCCCATCATCAAAATCCATAAAATAAAACAAATCTGAAAGGTGTGGATAAATTCTACTCATAGCAAATTCGAGAATGTCCTTGTCACTTGTTCCTTCAACCAACACTATTGTTTTTTCTTCATTTTCTGTAGCCATAAGTGCTTTCGGAATACAATCATCTGCCCAGTCGCCTATATAAGTAAAATCTAAGATTATTTCATCTTCCGGCTCACAGCTCTCTAATATAAGTCGAATAATATAGGCTATATCTATTACTTCAGTTTTTAATCCGTAATATGATTCATTATCTGCATCCTTCAATGAATAATAGATAATCTTGTCGCATTCTGTGTTAATTCCTATAACCTTAGCATCACTTTTATCGAAAAGATATATATTGCCATCTGCTAACTCATGTTTAATTATTTTATCTAAAGAGTTTTTCCACTTTCTAAACGTAACGTGTTTTTCTATGCGTTTTTTAGCTTTTTCCTCATAATCATCGTAATCTATGTGAAGGTGTGATGATAACGCATCATAGTAGATTGCTTCATATTTTGTTTTATCAAAGATATGTTCTGCCCTTGACACAGAGAAACCCAGCGCATCCAATCGTTCCTTAGCTTTTTGAACTGTCGTTACATACATATGCTTTGTGTATTTTTCTGAATCTTCATCATCTGGATCATCAATATAATCAGGAATGCACCTATAATCAAGTTTTGAAAACAATAAATGAACTATATCAGACTTTAAATAATTTCTAAACCAATATAAAGAAAGATTTTTAATTTTAATATCAGCATATTCACTCATGGTAATTCTCCTAAATCTCATTTATAAAATCCATTTTCGTCATGCTCGCCAAAGCAGCTATGGCAAGTATAAGGCTCTGAGATCTCGCTTATTCCATTGGCTGTCAGTTTCAGCTCCCTTGTAATAAACGGAAATATCCTGCAATGACTTATCATCAGCAAGCCCATTTGAGGATGCTCACGAATGACCTTGTTGATGAGGTTACTGATATGCCTTGCGTTCACGAAGTCAAGGTTGTTAAGCGGTTCGTCGATAATCAGCAGGTCTGCGTCTGAGCGAGTGGCTATAACAGAGAACACTTGTAGTAGCCTTTGCTCACCGCCGCTGAATTTTCCTAGTCTGGACTTAGCATCGAATATCCTGCTGTTATAGTGTGCATTAGATGATTCCGAGCATATCTCCACCTCATCATAGCAGCTGAGGTAGTTTTGCTCGTTGTCACGGTACTCGGCTTTCATATATGGTAGCGCAAGGATCAGCGATGTGTTGCCGTAGCCGTATTGCTTGACAGCTCGCCTGATCGCTGATGCCACCAGGAGATCAAATTCTCCGTCCCGACCCCTCGCTGATAACATTGACACAGGATTTAGTGTTCTGTATGGGTGTGGAATCCGTAGCGGACCGGTACATCGGGAAGTGAATACAGAGATACAGCCGCTTGATTTTTCGTCAGGCGGCTGGATATTTCACATTGCTTCATATGCGTTCAAACGGATGGTTTCCAACGCAAGCGAAAGGACTTCAGAAATATAAGGCTTGGATGATGCGGAATCTCTCCGGCATATTATCCGCGAGGAGAATAAGCTGATTGAATTTCTGATGATAAAACTGGACGAGCAGGAAGCTGCATTTGAATCCCGGAAATCAATGTATGAAGAACGAAAGAGTATCTATGACCGAAATATAGCACGACTTGAAAAACAGATAGAGAGAAAAGATGACCTGATCGAGCGGCTGCTGAATACATATCTTCCGACCAATTCTGCCGCAGCGGAATAAATACAGGATTATATGCGGAGTTTAATATGCTGCTGAGATGAAAAAAACGGGCACCGGTGATGATCCGGCGTCCGTTTTCGGTTTTGCGGTTCGGGAAGTTCAGCTATGATCATCCGATCTTCTCAAAGCCCATTTCCATGCCTTTGTTTTCTTTGCCGTCAGACCAGAACAGTCTGCCGTCCTTTTGACGGAAAAATGCAGTGCCGTCGCTGTATACTACTGTGCGGGTTTCGGTTCCGTCCTCTGCCGTGACAATATGTGTCAGCGTTCCGCCGCCCGTGCATTCCAATCCCATGTTGTCAGACATACCGCTGCACTGATAGCTCCAGACATTGTCCTCGGATGCGCTGTCTGCCCAGTGAATTGTCACAAGATAGCCTTCACCCTGCCCGCCGATCTGAATGGAGCATCTGTCGTACTGCCAGATTCCGATGTAATCGGAGAAATCATCTTCACGCTGATCTTTGGGCAGCAGTCTTGCCATGCCGCCGTTTCCAAGATAGAACGCGCCCTTGCCGTCCGGTTCGCAGTCGTATGTTCCGTTCCAGACCTCATTGCTTTCCTTTTCACGGAATACGAAAATCGGTACTTGGCTCCCGTCCGAATACTCGTCATATTCCAGTTGCACAACACCGTTTTGCCGAAGCGAACCGTCCTTCGGCTGATAAATATAAGTGCCGTCTGCGTTCACCGTGACATATCCTTCATCAATGAAAAATTCACCGGGTTTCTCGTCCCGAAGCTGATAACGATATTCACCGGTAAGCACGCTGACATCCGGCTCTGCCGGCACATAGTCTTCGATCGGGCTGATATATTTTGCCTCGATATAGCCGATTTTATTCTGATAATTCACAGCACACCAGCCGGATTGATCGGGAACGGCATAATAATTGACCTGTGTGCCGTTCGGGATTTCAATCAGAACCTCTGCATAGGGGTGCGTCCCGCTCATCAGTTTGACATCGGCATTGACAGAACCGCCGAGGACATTGTCGCCGCCGAGTGCCGGATCATAGGGCGGAATATCCTTGACGGACTGTGCGGCAATATAACCGGTCTGATCCTGAAATACGGTCATGAACCAGCCGGATACGCCGCTTTCCTTCACGGTGATCTGTGTTGCATCCGGAATTGTAATCAGCGTTTCAGAATTGGAATCCGGCTGACTCTTCACTGCGGTATCTCCGATTACATAGCCGCCGAACAGATCTGGCCCCGGCTTTGCAGCGGCTTTTTGCTCCATGTTGACGCTGATATTTCCGTCCGAATCCAATGAAACATCGACGGACTGCCCGTTGACTTTGATGTCGGTGTCATCCAGCACGGAAGCTGCAATATCCTTTGCTGCGGACATGGTTTCATCATTGATGTTGACGGTGCAGCCGGTCAGGCTGACTGCTGCGATCAGGACTGCGATTGCGATCATTTGCTTTTTCATGGTACATTCTCCTTTGCCTTATCAGAATTTGATCATTTGGCTTCATCAGCTCTCCTGCTGACAATGCCATTATAGCAAATGATAAAGCGTTTGTGTGCAGAATTACAAATTTGTAATTGCAGGTGTCCTTTCAGCCTTGGAATATGCTTATTTGCCCGTATCAGCAAAAAACAGACTGCTGTTCAGACTGTCTGTTTTCATGTTGTTATTCCTGCCTGATAAAATGCAGCTCACCGGATTGATAGCCGAACAGATCATTCATCGGAATCGAGCCGGAAGCATCCAGCGTATAGTATATTTTCCCGTTATCTCCATAGAAGGTAAAGCAAAATCTCTTTTCTCCGTCCTGATTATACCGATATTGCAGCCGGACATCACCAAGTTCTTCTTTGCCGTCCGCATCGGTCAGCGCAAATCTGCCGTGATAAATGCTTCTGCCGTCATAGATCTCAAAGGATTCACCGCTGCCGTCTGCATTCTTCCATATTCCGTTCAGTCCTGCAACGCTGATGCTGGTTGCAGGGTAAATCACAGGATCATAATAGCCCCAGTCATTCGGCTGTTCGTATTCTGCAATGCTGACGAGTCTGCCGCCTTGGGACTTGTCATCCAGATAGGTGTTCGGTATCAGAGGATCGGGTGTAAACCGCAGATACAAATGATTCTCGCTGTCATAGAAGGCATATCCGCCGTTTTCTGCTTTGACGGTTCCGGCTGTGATCAGATTGTTTTCGACAAGTGTTTCAAAAAATAAGCCGTCTGCCTGCACTTCAATCACCGACTCCGGCACAGAATGCGGATTCACATAAACCCATTCCCCGATCAGTGCAGAGGCATCCTGCACCGGTTTTGCGTTCAGAAAGTCTTTGATCGAAAAGTCATGGCTGATGCGTTTCAAAGTTGCAATGATCCTGCCGTTCATCAGCTCGGCGGTCATTTGGGTTCTGTCCTCGCTGACCGAAAATACCATGTCGACCGAATCGTCCTGATCGACCGTGCAAACCGTCAGAAGATTGCCCTGCATGGAAGTCGATGCGGAATGATCCTCTGTTCCGACTGTCAGCGTTGATTGCCCGCCTTCATTCAGCTCCAGCCCGACATAATAGCTTCTGTGTACCGGATCTGCGAGATCATATGAAACACGCCCGCCGGAATCCTTGGAGAAGGAAACGGTCTCCCATTTTCCGTACAGCATATTTGAAGCGGATGTTTTGCCGGACCGGCTGCCGTTGTTTTGCGGTACTGCGGTTTCTGCTGCGTCTGCCATGTTCTGCGTTGTACTCAAAACTGCGGTTTCGGTTTTGGAGATTGTTGTTTGCCGGACTGTGGTAATGGTTTCTTTTTTTGAGCCGGTATTTGTTTCCGTGCTGCTGCCCGATGTTCCGGATACTGCTGTTTCAATCGGCACAACCGGAACCGAGTCCTCCTGAACTGTCAAATCACCGTGCCTGCCGCATCCGGTCTGGCAGATTGCTGTACCGAGAAGAACCGGCATGATCCATTGCATTTTCATGTTTTTGCTCTTTTTTCGCATGATATGCTGTTCTGATACATTTATTATAACAGATTATGCTGTGTTCCGGTGCATAATTACAGAATTGTAATTGCGTCAGAAAATCACTCTGCGCAGGACATATTCACCGTCTGCGGTCAAGGCGATCTCATAGGTGCTCATATCATCCATTGCAAGATGCTTTTTCAGGCGTGATATGTTGACGCGGATCGTATTTTTACTGTCCTCAACGTCGCAGCCGTAGATCGTTTCATAGATCTCGTGATAGCTGATGCGCGCGCCGATGCGGGATGCAAGCAGATAGAGAATCTGCAATTCTCTTTGCGGCAGGGAGCATACATTGCCGTCCAGTTCTGCGGTTCCGGAAAACAGGTCGATCGTCAGATCCGGAAGCTCTATGCGCGGATGCTGCGCTTCCGGTCTGGCATTGCGGCGAAGCTGCGCCTCGATGCGCGCTCTCAGAACATTCAGGTCATAGGGCTTTGTGATGTAGTCATCGCCGCCGCTGCGGAATCCTTTGATGACGTCATCATTTTCGTCACGCGCAGTCAGGAATATGACCGGTGCCTGTGTCTTTTGCCGCAGGATTTTGCAGAAATCCATGCCGTCGCCGTCCGGCAGCATCACATCAAGCAGAACAAGATCCGGCGCGCATTCCTCCAACAGAAATGCCGCCTGCTGAACGGAATCCGCACAATGTACGGTATAACCCTCTTTTTCCAGAAAGTTCTGATTGATCCGCATGATATCGGAATCATCCTCTACAAGCAAAATATGTGCCATAGCAACCTCCGCGATTACAAAATCGTAATCCTGTTTGATTTTCGGTAAAAATATGGTATAATGAATGCAAACGCATTCATTATAATTTATTTTTGTGCCCTTGCAGATCCGCAGATCAGAGATCTGCTCCCTGCATATCGGGCGATTATACCATAAGCGCTTCGCTTACATGGTATAATAAGATTCACAGTCCGTGAAAGGAGTGAGCCCCGTGGAAAAACATACATCTAAAAGCCGTTCGCTGCGGCGCACGCTTTTGATTGCCCTGATCTCGTGCCTGATTGCCGTGCTGGGCATCTGCACAGCTATTTTCAATATGATCTATCAGCAGGCATCAGTGAATGTCAATCTGTATTCCGGCGAACTTGCCGGGCAGACCGTTTCGCTTGTTTCTGATGCATATTATCAGCAGTTTTTGTCTTCACAGCAGCAATATCTGCGCGATTTCGGCAGGGAAATGGCACTTTTTCTGTATCAGTTTGACATGAGCGCGGAAGACCGCCGCGAAAATCTGCAGTATCAGGCGGTCAATTATTTCAGCAATGCCGATGTGTTCTTTCTGTATGACGGCGAAGCGCTGCACAGCTATGAGCTTGGTACGGCTGACAATGCAGACCTCATCATGCAGGATGCGATCGCCGTGTTCGATCAGAAAGCAGCCGAAATGCCGGAATACTACGGCAGCCAGACTGATTTTTTGGGGTGGCTGGATGTCTGCATGGAGCAGCAGCGCGGTTCCTATGCAAAAGACGGTGCAGGCTATGTGATTGCATGGGATAACCTCTGCAATTATACCGGCGACAACCTCTGCTTCGGGGTACTCATGCAGAATGTCAACGGCTGGATGGAGCCGATCAGAGAATGTGCAGATGAGCAGACCGATGCGCTGCTTGACAGTCTGGACAGCATGTTCCGGAAGTATGCGTCTGTGATGATTGCAGCGGTTCTCTGCGTATTTGCGGTGTTTCTCGTGATCTCTGCGGCTCTCTCCAAAAAAATCGCAGCTCCGGTCGTTTCCGAGCATGATATGCTGGTGCAGGTCAATGCGATGAAAACAACATTCCTTTCGGATGCATCGCATGAGCTGAAAACGCCGCTTGCCGCAATGTCCGGCTATGCACAGGACGCAGAGCTTGACCTCATGCAGGGCGGCGACAGGACAACCGTTCAGAATAAGCTGCGGCGCATTTCCTCGGAGGCAAACCGCATGGCACTTATGGTGACGCAGATTCTGGATGCGACGCGCATTGAGGAGGGCAGAATGGTACTGGAAAAAGCCCCCTGTGATCTTGACAGCCTTGTGCGCAAAACGGTCGAGACTTATTTTGCGGTGCTGAATAAGAACAATAACCGTCTGATCCTGCGTATTCCGATTGACCTGCCGAAGGTCAATGCGGACAGTACCAGATTGCAGCGTGTGTTTGTCAATCTGATCTCCAATGCGCTGAAGCATACCAAAGACGGAACCGTACTCATCAAGGCTGAAGCGGATGATGAAGCCGTGACGGTTACGGTCAAAGATACCGGCTGCGGCATTTCGCCGGAGGATCTGCCGCACATCTGGGAGCGCTATTATAAGGGAAAGCACTCCGAAACCGGCACGGGGCTCGGACTGTTTATCTGCAAATTTATCGTAGAATCGCACGGCGGCACAATTGGCGTTGAGAGCGAAGAGGGCAAGGGTACTGCGTTCACCTTTACGCTGCCGGCTGCGTCAGACGGGATAACGGATACAGAATCAAATCTGATCGAGCAGATACTCCGAAGATAACCGGATTACAAATTTGTAATTATACACACTTTACATCCGAAATCTAATATAATAAGACCGTCAACAGAAGTTGAACGAATCACAAAGGAGAATGAAGAATATGAAAAAGCAAATGATTACAATGACCGCTGCTCTGATGAGCCTTTGCCTGACCGCCTGCGGATCGGATCCGGTGAATATCAATTTGAGTCTGGCGGATAACACGACAACATCCATTGCAGCCGAGACAACATCTTCGGAAACAACAGCAGCCGTCACCGAAACGGCAGCCGCCGCTGCACAAACCGAAGTCTCCGCTGCGGCACAGACAGCTCCCGAACAAACAACTGCGGCACAGACCGCAGCAGCACAGACGACCGATGCTTCCGCTGCCGCGAAGACCGATTCCGAACAAACAACTGCGGCACAGACCGCAGCAGCACAGACGACCGATGCAGCGAAAACAGCGTGTCCCTATTCCGCGGACGATCTCGTCGGCGAATGGGCAATGTCCAGAACCTTCGGCGAATGGGCAATGTCCGGAACCTTCGGCACACGGACCAATTCGCTGACCGTACGGAAAGACGGCACAGCGATCATGCGGTATGGCGGCGGCGGAACACGCTCCGGCAAGGTGCGCATCGACACAGAGGATCATCCGGACGGCTCCGAGAGCTACTGGTATTCGATCTGCGATACTGACAATACCGCATGGATCTCGTTTGCATGCGACAAGCAGCCGGTCAATCAGATCAGCTCCGATCAGGACGGCGGGATGCAGTTTATCCGCATCAGCCTTGAGGATGTTGCTGCCGAAAAGATGAACATTCTGACATTCCTGATGAAGAGCCTCTCCGGCGGTGCCGTTGATCTTGCAACCGATGCAAATGAAACCATGACCGCTGACGGTCAGACCTATACACTGGTGACAGATGAACGCTTTGCGATCAACAGTCTCGGCAAGGCTGCCTTTGAGAGATTGCTGGAGGAAACGGTAACCGGTGCGGAATATACACGCTGGAAGGGTATTCTGGATGAGAGCTTCCGTGTCAGCGAGCCGGACGGTTCGAGCTATATTCTGACTTCCAATGCACACGGCTATCAGAGCTTTGAGACCGGCAGCGGCGTCACGATCACCGATCAGACAGATACCTCTTTTACGGCAACAACCAAAGATGCCAACCAGATCGACGGACGCGGTGTTGCACACTTTGTATTCGATGGAATCAACTGGACGATCGAAAGCTACGAATTTCAGTAAAACGGGACTGCCTGCGGAGCCATTTCGCAGGCAGTTTTATTATAGCATATCGACCGGCAAAAAGCAAGATTCACAAAAATACAATTATCCGCAATCGAAAAGAATTGCCGGAAAAGCTGACAATATGTACGTATGTCAGATCTGTGTGTCGTTTTTCCTGCTTCTATATATGTGATCTTTCTGGGAACACCGCTTTTTCACAGAATGTGATATAAGTGGGCAGTGCCCGCATCCATTTTAGCGCCCCAGGAAGTGAAACATTGAAAAAAGTTGCTTTTCCCATTGCACTTTTTGCGATAATATATTTATCATATTCTACCCATAAAATAAAGTACAATACAGGAGGCTGATGGAAACCAATGGATGCTCAGGATACATAATACAGCAGAAAACCGGAAAAAGGAACCTATCTGCTTACACTGGAGCAGTCTGTATCGTTGAAGCCGCAATATGCTGTATACAGAGGCGGTATAAAACCAATCTATACGATTGAAGGCGACATCACACGGCACAGCTATTCGATCCGGAAAGACGGTACAGAAGTGCTGCGGCTCAGAAAAAAGATCGCAAAGCTCCTGACAGAATATACTATTGAGAAAGACAGTCAGGAGATTGCAAAGATCAAAAAGCGGATTTCGCTGCTCACGCATGACTTTTCCGGCATGATCAACGGTCAGATACTGGAAATCCGTGCGGACTGGCATACCTGCCGTTTCGATATTCTGATCGGAGGCAGAAAACTCTGTGAAATAAAGCAAAAAAATCAGGCTTTCTCGACAGGTATCTGATTCTGATGTTTGACTCAGATATGGAAGACATTGCCGCAGCAATTACCGTCATTTGCGACCATATTTCTGATAAGGATGATTCTGAAAGTGAAAACAATTAAGACCGGCAAACGCCGGTCTTCTTGTTTTAGCATATTTACAGCAGTTTGATTTTCTCCCTGCCGCCGTGCTGCTCAGATGCAAAAAGACAGATCAAAGCGGCAATCGCGCCCTGAAGCCGATATTTGCTGCCAATGCCCGTGACTGCAAAGCTGTCATGGTTGTTGAGCTTCCAGCGCGAATATCCGCCTTTTTTGATTTTGCGCTGTCCAGTACGAACCCCATCCGGAAAAAGCCGATACAGAACAGAAACGCCGACAGTCCAAAAAGTATCCAGAATAGGATATTTACTTTTGCTTTTTCAAAAATGATCTGATTTTTCAGTCGGTCCCAGCATCTTTTCAATCTCCTTTTATTTCAGATTTGATTTATCTGATAATATTATAGCACAGAATGCTGAAGAAATCAAGCGGCATTGTTCGCGGTGCAGTAACAGCGTCAAATAGGACGGTTACAGTTTGAGGAATTCACCTCTGCGGTGAATCCCTCCTGCTAGTATTACATATTACCGAATCTCATCATCTTCACCAGCACGGAAATCATATCTGCATTCGTTTCGCTCGTTGTGCCGTCCGCATAGGTGAACTTGGTATGGTCATCAATAACGTCCATAATCGGCAGCCGCGGCGTTGTATAGTATTCCTCAATGATTTTGTGAGAATCAACATCCATGGTAATAATATTGTCGGATCGATAATCAAGCACTTTTGTCAGGACAACATCTACATACATAATGGTGTTATCCTTTGAATTATCAAAGTGTTCTCCTTCCCGTAAATCAGATGTTATTGATGTACCAATTAAAACTTGAAGAATAGATACGCAGGATTTTGTCGTGAGACAAGGCAGAAAGCCGCCAAGTATTAACAACAGTTTCTGTTCTTTGTTCAAGTGCCATTTTTAGTTCATGACGAAATGTTTTCATTGCGGAAAATATTGGGAGTAAAGTGAATAATCGGAATGATGTGCCAATGTATAAATCCCCATTCGCGGCAAACAATACCGATATGCTATCCAAAATAGCGAAACCATAAACAGGAGGCACAAGATGAAAGCAACTGGCATAGTGAGAAGAATTGACGATCTCGGGCGCGTGGTCATACCGAAGGAGATTCGCAGAACAATGCGGATCCGGGAGGGAGACCGACCAGAAATTCTACATACTGTTTTCGTGTGATGAGATCATGCAAGAGTTGATCCAGCTTGCTTTCAATCTCTGACGCCCTTTCTACTTCACGTTGTCCAAAGAAGCTGACCGTGTATATATCCATAGCTATCACCTGAAAATGTTATTGCTTGTCTTTCCAATGATACTTCTACGCATACTATCTAATATATCTTGATTATAACATATTTTAAATGATTGCTCAAGAGCAAACAACATATTTCCTTTGAGTATAGCTGATTTCTTTTACTGTATTATAGTAGTAAGAGGTGATTTAGCTATGACAGACGATTTTGTAAGGAACAGAATAACTCAGCTCCGGCTGCAAAAGGGTGTCTCCGAATACCAGATGAGCTATGATCTCGGTCATAGCCGTGGATATATCTACAACATTTCATCGGGAAAGTCCCTTCCGCCGCTTTCGGAGCTGTTTGCAATATGCGATTACTTTGGTATCACGCCTGCGGAATTCTTCGATGACAGCATTTCAAATCCTGAGCTGATACGGAAAGCGGTTGAGGGTATGAAGCAGCTTGATGACGGGGATCAGTTGATGATTTTGAATCATATCAATAGGTTGTTGAAGAAATAAGATAGGAGGATACTTAGATGGACAGTTATAAAGTCAAAGCAGATATTGAACCAAACGATAATTATCAAAAAGCTCTTATGGACTTCATTCAAGCCAATAACTCGTTTCAAAAACTTACATCACAACAAAAAGAGCAATTGATTAAAGATTTACTCGGTTATGAAGGCTTTGTAAAATTCTGTACGTTCATAAACAGAGGACGATAATATGAAGAAACCGTTAAACATCACATTTGATACAAATATATTTGATGAGAATAATTTTGATTTAAGTGAAAGCTCTACATTATCTCAATTGATTAAATATGTACAACAAGGCGATATAACAGTGTTCCTTAGTAATATTGTTATTGGAGAAATGAAGCAACACTGCAAAGATTATGCAAAACACATTACTACTAAATTGCGCAAAACCAGGGATGACCTATTGAAAGGCTCATTCGGTGGTAACAATGGAAAAAAGCATCATAGTGTTTCAGAAGATTTTATCAACGCTATAGGTTATCCATATGCTATACAAATACCGGATAAAACTGAAGCTGAACAAGCTGCTGTAACCTATATTGAGCGTTTTATCAAGTCTGCAAAAGTTAATGTGATGAATTCAGAGTCTGTCGATTTAGATCAGATTTTCTGCGATTACTTTGATACAAAGCCTCCATTTGAGATTGCAGAAAAGAAAAAGAATGAATTTCCTGATGCGGTAATTGCTGCTCAAATCAAAAACAGATTTAGTAATGCAGAACCAATTTACATAGTTACTAAAGATAATGGGCTAAAAAAAGCGTTTCAGGACATCTCATATTGCACAATAGTATCTTCGTTAGCAGAACTGTATCAGATTATCATTGATAAAACAAATGAATATAAAGAAAGACTTGCTGAAGCCCAGGATATTATCAATTCTAAGATAGAGGAAATAAAGCGGCTTGTAAAAGATGATTTAGATGATGAGTCAAAAATCACACTTTCTGGTATGGAGTACGATAAAGATGGTATCTCAAGTGGTTATGATTATGATGAAATATACTTTACAGAGCATCATATAGATGATTTAAAGCTCTTTGTAATAGATCATTTTGATGATAATAGTATTATCGCTCGACTTAGATGTATAGCTTACATAGAAGCTGAATGTAGCTATGATGATTATGAAAATGCGCTTTGGGATTCCGAAGATAAAGAATATATGTTTCTCGATAGAATTACTATTGTTGAAAAGCATCAGGTAAGATTTACAATTAGAGTAGTTATTGACCGTAATAATGACAATATTGTTGAGTCATTAAAATTTCACGTATTTTTAGGCGGTGATAGTAGACTGGATCGTCATGAAAAGGAAGATAATTCTCCAGAGATTGAATGCTATAATAATTCTGGTGAATAATTAACTTGAAACTGATTAAAAACAGAGCGAATTGCCGTTTTCGACAACTCGCTCTTTCGATTATTCGTCCTCGTCTGAACATTCCTCCAGCCCATGTATGAGCTGAATGTAAACGCACTCTGCACGGTCACGCCTCTCGCCGTCCGTAGACATCATGAGTTCAAGGAAATATGCTTTTGCTTCTTCATAGTCGGTCCAGACTTCACGTCTGCCGTTGCATACAGTCGTGACCTTGTTTGTTCTCGGCATTGCCAATTCAGATATTTTCAACATAGCTGTTCCCTCCAAAAGATTTATTGTGAATCCATTATAGCGGATAATTCTTCCGGAGTCCAGCTCTGCGGAATAATTGTAACCATTCTTGTGAAGTGCGCAGCAATTTCAAAAGCCTGTCCAGTGCATTGCGCACATATCAAAATCGGTGCTGTCAATGCTTCAACTGCAAGACCTTCGTTTGCAGAAAAAGCAGAGGGTCGATGATCTGACCGGCAAGGCTCTCGACTTCTTCAATATCTTCCTTGTAAACCTTGTTCGTGACATTTGCACGGCGGGCGATCTGGTTGATATTGTTGGCAACGTTATTGGCGATGCGGGTGAGTTCTTTCAGCTCGTTCTCGTCGATATGGACGATGTAACCCTCGAAGATCATGGCTCTCACAAATGTACTGAGACTGCTCATACCGCTGTTCTCAAACTTCTTCTTGATAGCCGCCATTTCTTCGGGGCTGACACGAACTTTCAGGTACAATGTACGCTTCTTTTCATCTTTCATTTTTCTTGTTCTCCTTTTTTATTTTTATCAATTCGGGGTCGTAGGGGTGTCCCTCTGCCAAGCTTTGTATCATGTGAAAGTCGCTGTGCGCGCCCACATGATACCGTGCTTGCTACTCTAGTTTCGCCCCTGTGGGGCGAATGTCATTTCCGAGCATTTCAGCTCGGTCTTTTTTCTCGATTCCGAGAATTGGAGCTGTGCGACTTTCTCTATTTCATCGCTCCCCATAATCAATATAGCGCACTTTTCCAATCACGTCAATAATAAATTTCAGATTTTTTATATTCGCTCAAAATCGCTTCGTCAAAATGCCCGGATAGCATAAACAGCGTAACAGCGTGATTTCAGTTTTTTGAATCTAAAAATTCCCCGGATATTTTTTGAGAAAGTATGAACAAAAGTTTGTGCGCAATGCGGCTTGTATTTCAAATGTAGAGCGCGCTATAATTGGATCATGGCAGATGAGCTTCGGTCACTCGACTCTGCCTGTTGAGAACAAAAATGAAAGGTTGTGATTTTTCTATGGGCATCTATACAGAAAAGAGAGATCAGCTCATCGAGAAGATCAAAGGTTTGGAAAAGCGTATCGCAAGCGATACTGCGAAAAAGAAAACGCTGGAGGACAAGCTGAAAGAAGTTTCTCGTCTGGCTATGGCAGAGGAGTACAATTGCAAGCCCAGAGAGCTTGACGAGATCATCACTTCTGAACATCAGCTTTTGGAGAAGCTGAGAGCCAGCGGTCTGTCCGATGAAGAACTGCTGAAACTGGTCGGCAGAGGAAATGCTGAAAGCGAGAAAAGCAATACTGTCGATTTCTCAGAAGACTTCGGACAGCAAATGAGCTTTACGGAGAAAGCGAATCCCTACGAGGATTAAAACTATCTGACAACAAAAATAGCTGTGCAATGGGACGGCATTTGCCATTCCGCACAGCTATTTCAAAAACAGAAAGAGGGGCAGAAAGAGAAAGCAATCCCCTCGCTCTAAAAGCATAGAGATAGAGAAGCTAAAGGAGTAACAAGCTATGAATAACAACACTACTGCCGTAGAGAAAGAGAAGGCAGTGAAAACTTTTAACGCAACGTCCGAATACAAGATCGGGCATACCCTTTACACGGTGACAACCGTGTTCAACCCTGCTTCAAAGGAGAGCCTTTCAGATATTCTGAAAAGGCTTATCATCAGAGAGAGTGAAAAACTGCTCGGTGAATCCGGACAAGAACCCGAGAAGCAGGCTGTGTAACTTTGGAATATCGGCGCATTGCTGTTTACAGTATATTGCGCTATAATGATAACATAGCTTGCTGTATCTGTCGGAAAGAGAGGCAAATTATGACAGACAAGATCACAGCATTATATTGTCGCCTGTCGCAGGATGATATGTTACAGGGTGAGAGCAATAGTATCACCAATCAGAAGGCGATCCTCAAGAAGTACGCAGAGGATAATGGTTTCAGCAATACCGTGTTTTATGTAGATGACGGAGTTTCGGGAACGACATTTGAGCGTGATGGCTTCAAGGCTATGATGGCAGATGTAGAAGCCGGAAAGGTCGGAACAGTAATCACTAAGGATTTGAGCAGACTCGGCAGAGATTATCTGAAAACCGGCGAGTACATCGAGATAATCTTTCCGGATCATGATGTTCGTTATATCGCTATCAATGACGGCGTGGATACCTTAAAGTCTGAAAATGAGCTGATGGCTTTCAAGAACATTTTTAATGACTGGTACGCTCGTGATACGAGCAAGAAGATCAGGGCTGTTTTCAAGGCAAAGGGGCAGTCGGGTAAACATCTTTCCAATCCGATATATGGCTACAAGCACTCGGAAACGGATAAGAACTTATGGGTGATCGACGATGAAGCTGCTGAGGTCGTTCGCAAGATTTTTCATCTTTGCATTGACGGTTACGGTCCGGCGCAGATTGCTCGAATCTTAACGGAACAGGGAATTCCTACACCGACAGCTTATGCATTGTCGCAGGGCAGGGATAACGGTCATAAGAATGCCAATCTTAATCGTTGGGGTATGGAAACGATCTCGGGGATTCTTGAAAAGCCAGAATATGCAGGACACACTGTCAATTTCCGCACTCATGTGAAGTCTTACAAAAACAAGAAGCGTGTGGATAACCCGAAAGAGGAGTGGCTGATCTTTGAGAATACCCATGAAGCAATTATCTCCCAGCAGGAGTTTGATCTGGTGCAGGAGCTTCGTAAGAATAAACGCAGACCGACAAAACACGAGGAAGTCAATCCGTTTTCAGGCATCTGTTACTGTGCTGACTGCGGAAAGAAGCTGTATCTTTGCCGTGCAACAACTATGACCGCTGACCAGGAGCATTTGAAATGTGGAACCTATGCCAAGGACAAGAACGGCTGTACTATTCACTTCATCAGGACGATTGTACTGAAAGAGATCATACTCGGTGAGCTGAACAAGATGATTTCTTTTGTAAAGGAAAATGAGGACGAGTTCATCCAGGCAGCTATGGACAATTCCGTTCAGAAGCAGTCCTCGGAACTTACAAAAGCAAAGAAAGCCCTGAAACAGGCTGAAAAGCGTATCATTGAGCTTGACAGGCTGTTTACAAGGCTTTATGAGGATAACGTATCGGGCAAGATTTCCGATGAGCGATTTTCCATAATGTCGGCAGGATATGAGGACGAGCAGAAGAAACTAAAGGCAAGCGTTACAGAACTTACTGCCTATATTGAAACTGCCGAACAGAAGTCAGCCAATGTGACCGCATTCATCAGGGCAGTACAGAAATATGAGCATATCACGGAGCTGACACCTGAGATCATGCATGAGCTGATCGAGAAGATCGTTGTTCATGCTCCTGACAAGAGCAGCGGTCATCGTACACAGGAGATCGAGATACACTATCGTTTCGATGTTGCCGTAACGAATGCTGTCGCTGACAGCATGAAGTACGACAAAAAGAGAAAGGCTGCGTAACCAAGGCGGTTACGCAACCTTATCTTCAAATCATAAAAACTTCTTTATTAGTACCCGTCTATGACGATCGGGTTTGCGTTTTTCTGTATCAGAATTTACATATCACGGGATTGATTGCGCAGATGTCCGGCTCTTGCAGCAGCGCGCTTTTTGCGTTCCTCGTGATAACGGAATGCAAAATAAACACAGCCGCCGATATACAGCAGAGACAGGATGATACCGAGAATCCAAGTGTTGCGCAGATATTTTGACTTGAAGAAGCCCGGAATTTCGCTGAGATTATATTTCCAGAACGACCGTGCGACATCCGATTGTGCAACGACGTCGATTTCTGCGAGCGTTTCACCGGAGAGCTTCAGCGTCACCTTACCGACCTTGTCTCCGGCACGAACCGGTGCGTCGATCTCCTGTGGCCAGTCATAAATTTTCTGGACGCTCTTGACGTCGGTGGTATCGCACCAGATGCACGAATATCCCTCTGCCGGCTTGACCAGAACAAAATTGTCTTCCTCTGCATTGTTGACGGTGACTTCACCGAGCTGTGTGTTTGCGGAGAGGATTTCCGTATAGGTCAGGTGGATAAATGCCCATTCGAGGATGTTTTTCGCGTCCTCCAGATGGTAGAAATGGTTGTTGCCGTCCGGATCCTTCATGCTGGAATCCAGACAAATCAGCAAGTAGTTATTGCCGTCACGAGAGCCCTTGCAGGCAATCGAGCGGCCGCCTTCCTGCGTATTGGCGGTTTTGATGCCGCGAACGCCGTTGCAGTAGTAATCGCTTGCCTCGTTGACGAGCAGATTGGAGTGCGTCCATGCCCATAAATCACGCTTTTCATAGGTTGTGGCAATCGGCGGCGTGTAGGCATTGGAACAGGCGATCTCCTCAAAGCGCGGCAGGCTCATTGCATAGGTCAGCAGTGTCATCAAATCGCGCGCGGTTGTGAGCTGACGGACGCTGTAAAGACCGGTGCCGTTGAGGAAACGGGTGTTGGTCATGCCGAGCTTTTCCGCTTTGGCGTTCATTTTCTCCGCAAACGCGTCCTGACTGCCGTCACCGAATTTGTCGCAGAGCATATAGGCAGCTTCGATGGACGAGGTCAGCAGCATGGCATAGAGCAAATCCTCGACCGTCAGTGTTTCGCCGGATTCGATATCTGCTTTCCGGAGATCGTCCGGATATTCGTCCTCTGCAAAAATCTCGTACATCTCATCCTTGGCTGTGATTTTTGTACCGGAAATATCTTCGCATTCCTCCAGTACGATAACTGCTGTCATAATCTGAACGAGAGAGCCGGGCATTTTTTTCATGTCGGCGTTTTTCTCGTAAACGATTTCGTTGATATCGGTATTCATCAGAATGGCGGCGTCACTTTGGACGGTGACATTTGGCGTAAAGAGCAGTGCGTCTGCCTGAATCGCCGGAATCTGTCCGAGCACAATCACCGTGGTCATAATTGCTGCGGTGACGGCAGTGAGCAATCGTTTCAGCATGATATCATCTCCTGTGTGCGTGAAAGAATAATTTCGGTCTGAAAAGACACGATTACATTTATTATACCAGAAAAAAAGAAAAAATGGAATACCCTTTTTGAAATTTATTCGGATTATACGGAAAATTTAAGATTTTGGCAGAGTTTGGTCGAAAAATGCGGAGATTGTCTGTTGAATACGGTGGAAAAACGGACAAATTCGCCGCAGTTCGGAAATTATACTTGACTTTAACGCTTTTTTGTGTTAAAATTGAGATGTTGCGATTCTGTTTCTCGGAGACGGAACGGAGAGATTTTGAAAGGATATTTTTGATTATGCCGATTATTGATATTTTAGAGCGAAATGCTGCGCTCTATGGTAATGATACTGCACTGATTGAGCTGAATCCGTCCGTGATTGAGCCGCGCAGAGTGACTTGGAAGGAATATGAGCTGATTGAACCGCGCCGCCCGAATATCTATCGGCGTGAAATCACATGGAAGGTCTTTAACGAAAAGGCAAACCGCTTTGCACATTTCCTGATTTCGCGCGGCGTCAAGAAAGGCGACAAGGTCGGTATTTTGCTGATGAACTGCATCGAGTGGCTGCCGATTTACTTTGGTATTCTGAAGGTCGGCGCCCTTGCGGTCCCGCTGAATTTCCGCTATGCTGCGGATGAAATTGTATATTGCGTAGGGCTTGCGGATGTTTCCGTGCTGGTGTTTGGACCGGAATTCATCGGCAGAGTCGAGGAGGTTGTGGATACGCTCGGCAATGACCGGATGCTGCTGTATGTCGGTCAGAGCTGTCCGGGCTTTGCAGAAAGCTATGATCAGCTCACTGCAAACTGTCCGAGTACAACGCCGGCGATTGCACTGACAGATAAGGATGATGCTGCCATCTATTTTTCCTCCGGTACAACCGGCTTCCCGAAAGCGATTCTGCATAATCACGAGAGCCTGATGCACGCCTGTAAGGTTGAGCAGGCGCATCACGGTCAGACCAAGGATGACGTATTTCTCTGCATTCCGCCGCTGTATCACACCGGTGCAAAGATGCACTGGTTCGGCAGCTTCCTTGTCGGCGGCAAGGCGGTATTGCTCAGCGGCGTTTCACCGAGCGTGATCCTGGACGCGGTTTCCTCGGAAAAATGTACGATTGTCTGGCTGCTGGTGCCGTGGGCACAGGATATTCTGGATGCGATCGAAAGCGGCAGAGTGTCGCTGAGTGACTATGAGCTTTCGCAATGGAGACTCATGCACATTGGTGCGCAGCCTGTACCGCCCAGCCTGATTACACGCTGGAAAACATATTTCCCGCATCATCAGTATGATACGAACTATGGTCTGAGCGAATCCATCGGTCCGGGTGCGCTGCATCTTGGCGTGGAGAATATTCATAAGGTCGGCGCGATCGGCAAGGCTGGCTTTGGCTGGGAGAGCAAAATCATTGACGAAAACGGTGAGATTGTTGCACGCGGCGAGGTTGGCGAGCTGTGCGTCAAGGGTCCGGGCGTGATGACCTGCTATTATCACGATGAAGCGGCGACAGAGCAGGTGCTGACGCAGGATGGCTGGCTGCGTACCGGCGATATGGCGCAGGAGGACGAGGACGGCTTCGTATTCCTCGTTGACCGTAAGAAAGACGTGATCATTACCGGCGGCGAAAATCTCTATCCGGTTCAGATTGAGGACTTTATTCGCTCGAATCCGAAGGTCAAGGACGTTGCGGTCATTGGTTTGCCGGACAAGCGCCTTGGTGAAATTGCAGCGGCAATCATTGCAATCAAAGAGGGTGAAACCTGTTCGGATGAGGAAATGAACAAGTTCTGCGAGATGCTTCCGCGCTATAAGCGTCCGAGAAAGATTATTTTCGCGGAGGTACCGAGAAATCCAACCGGTAAGATTGAGAAGCCGAGACTTCGCAAGATATATGGTGCAGATAAACTCGTTGCGGAACAGAATCAGGGCTGAGAATATGCGCTTGTGTCCCCCGTGTTGTTTTGGCAATGCGGGGGCTTTTCTGCTTGACAAACATACAACTTTGTGATATAATACTATTATATAAACCATAATATTGAAAATTATTATTTGTTTTAGATATTTTCAAGCGAATCGGGAGGCTTTCTATGAGGAGCAAGCGCATTTGTTCTTTCCTGACTGCCGCAGTATGTACGGGTGCTGCGGTCTGGTCATTGCTTATGCCGGTACAGAATCCGGTACGTCCGCTGATTCCGGCTGCGGCAGGGGCGGTTATAACGGCGAAGCAGCCCTGCATTTATCTCAGTAATCTGACTGTTGAGCCGAATGAGACAGTATATGTCAATGTTCTCCTGAAAGACAATACCGGCTTTGCAAACTGCGGCTTTACGATTGATTACGGTGATGACGGGTTGCAGCCGGTTTTAGAGGATGAGATGCTGCCGGAATATCAGAAAGGCAATATCGCAAAGGACCTGCGCATGAAGGTCGCGCATAATCCGGAAACACATAAGATTGCGGTCGGAACGATTGGTGAGAAAAATATGACGGGCAACGGGATTTTTCTCACGCTGGAATTTGCGCTTCCGGCAGATGCAAAGCGCGGTACAAGCTATGTGCTGAAGCTGATTCCGGATAAATTTCTGGACAGCAATCTGCGGAGTCTGAATTTTGCCGTGGAGGATGGCTTGATTGCGATCGCGCCGGAAACCACGACCACCACCACCACCACTACCACTACCACTACTACGACTACTACAACCCCGACTACTACCACCACTACCACTACTACAACCACGACGACTACTACCACCACTACCACGACCACCACGACCACCACGACTACCACAACCACCACCACAGTTTCAACTGCGCCGCCAATCCGGAAAGGCGATGCCAATCGGGATGGCGCTGTGGATTTGAAGGATGTTGTTGCCATGCGGCGATATGTGGTCGGCGGCTGGGGCGAGGTGATTGATCAGAAAGCAGCGGACATCAGTGCCGATGGGCTCGTGAGCCTCAGAGATATTGTGATGTTGCGCAAATATCTGGTCGGAAATGCGCCAATGCCGCTTTGAGCGATATACTATATAATATAGTAAAACCACCCGCTTGACGGGTGGTTTTTTGTCGTGGATATGGTTCAGGCGTCGTCCTCGTCAGCAAGCGTGTCACCGATTCCGGTTACGGTGAAATCGACGGCGATGGTTTCCCAGTTCGCGAAATCGTCAGGGTCAACAATCATGGACGAGTATTCACCGAATTCTCCGGAAATCACGCCTTTTTCGGTGTGTGCGTCCTCCGGAATGCTGCTGATAAAGTGATTGTAGATATTCGCGCGCATCTCTTTTCCATCATCAGAGGAGGTGTAATTCTTCGCGGTGAGTGCGATTTTCTTCCCGTTTACACGGATTTCGGTGATTGTGATGCACATATCCGGAAACAGCTGTGCGCCGTCAATGACCTTTACGGCAGCAAAATCAATTCCGTCACAGGTATAATTGCCGTCTGTTTCGCCGGTGATATCGAATTGCGCACCCTTTGTGCCCACATCAACGCTGACGGTGTATTTGCCGTCACCGTCAATATGTGCGATGCCTGCGTCGTAGGTCAGCAAATCTTCATTTGTGCCGAAATACTGCACATACCATTTCTTATCGGCAATATTCAGAATCGCGTCACCGGATTCTGCGACAACCTGCTCCTCAAATTCCATTTCTTCATCCGATTCCGATTCTTGGGGCTTGCTGGCAGGCTTTGTATCGGGTGCGGCAGTCGTGACGGGTGCTGCGGTTGCATCCTCGGAGACGGGTTCTGTCGTGTTGTTCTTGCAGCCGGCACAGCACAAAAGCGTCCATGCACAAGCGCACAGTGCGGCAAATTGTTTTTGATTCATGTTGTTCCCTCTTTCCTTTGTATGCGGCGAGATGATTAGATTATTTATCTAAGGCAAACCGCGCAAAGTCTACCTTACGGCTTGGCGGCACATCTACTTGTACTTGCATATTTTCCGCCATCTTGCACAGAAATTCCTTGCGGGGCGTCATTTCTATACAATCTGATGAAAAATCCGACTGCGTATCTGTACCACCAGCTCTGTGTGGTATTGCCCTAAATATTTTCGGGCAGGATGCTGTCTGCATTTGTCCGGATGATATTATCATACACTATTTTATATGAAATCGCAAGCAGGAAAAAGCTGAATGTTCATGAGATGTAAGCCTGATTTTTAAACAGTCTGCACAACCGCCTGCGCACGCTGCAAGCAAATTCTCCAAAGCGCTGGGACTGATTACACCGAAATGTCGCATATTGTCGATATTGAACCGGATATGGGGATGGGTTTCTTGCTTGCACGGACGCTTATCTTAAAATTATACTAAAAGTTTTTTTTGTTTAGGTATTTACAAACGAAAAAAGATGTGTTATAATATATAAAAAGTGTCCGCATAGTGCATATACTATTTATATTATATTGATCTTGATTGCGCCGATGCGGATGACGGAGGGGTTCCTATGAAAAACGGTATCCGGATGTCAGACATTGCAAAAGAGCTTGGCGTCAGCGTTGTGACCGTATCCAATGCGCTGAACGACCGCGGCGGCGTCGGCGAGGATATGCGCAGAAAAATCAGGGAGCGTGCTTCTGAGCTTGGCTATCGTCCATCTGCACCGCGTACACCACGAAAGGCTGAGGTGCCAGCGGAGCAGCAGGGCGGCAGTATCGGAATTCTCACGAGCGAACGCTTTGCCAATGTTCGCGGAACTTTCTATTGGTTCCTTACGGCAGGTGTTTCGAAGGAATTGACGCAATGTAAGCTGTATTCCGTCTATGAGAGTATTTCGGAAGCGGATGAGCGCGCGGGTGTGTTGCCGCAAATTGCCGCGGAACGGCAGGTGCGCGGACTGATTATTGTCGGTCAGCTTGCAACCGATTATCTGGAGCGTCTTGCTTCGCTGCATATCCCGATGCTTTTCCTTGATTTTTATGATAAGCACAGCGATATTGACGCGGTGATTTCCGATAATTTTTATGACAGCTACCTGATGACCGAGCAGCTTGTCCAGTGCGGTCATCGGAAAATCGGCTTTATCGGCACGGTTACGGCGACAAGCAGCATTCAGGACCGGTTTCTCGGCTATATCAAATGCCTGATGGAAAACGGGCTGGAATACCGGAAAGAATGGACGCTGGAGGATCGGCTCCCGAATGGCTACAGCCTGACGGAATTTGCATTTCCGGAGGAGCTGCCGACTGCGTTTGTCTGTAACTGTGACGAAACTGCTTTTCGTGTGATCGGTGCGCTCCAGCGGCGTGATTTGCGCGTGCCGGAGGATATTTCCGTAACCGGTTATGATAATTATACTGTCTCGGATATGTGCGTTCCGGCGATCACAACCGTTGAGGTCGATCTTGCGGAAATGGCGCATATGGCAGTTTCTCTGCTGCGCAAGCGGCTCGAAAATCCGCAGAAGCAGCCCGCCCGATATGTGATTCCCGGAAGGATCATTCTGAAACAGTCGATGGCGGAACCACGTGAGGATTAGGCGAAACGACTAAATTTGAACCTGAATTTTTGGTTGATACATAGTTGCATTTGTCTATCGGACTGTGGTATAATATCCCTATGGATCTATGTGTGGCTATTTCTATGCCCATTTGCAGAAATACATGGCATTTCAGCACTGAAAACAGGACTTAATTGCGATGAATCTGTTCGGGGCGTACAGCTTGCACACGGATAAACACAGGAAGCAGGCGGCTTCGCTCGCCGCAGTGTTTCCAAGTATAATCTACAGGCTTGCAGGAGGTGGTTTTCATGCCAATGCGTTTTACTTATACTGCAAAAGATGCTGCCGGAAATATCCGGAAAGGCACTATGACGGCAGATGACGAGCAGGAATTTTTGGCAAGAATCCGAGAAAAGGGGTTATATGTCTCCGACTATAAAGAGACTCACTCAAATGTCAAGACGATTAAAAAGTTCAAGACGAAAGACTTGGCTTTTGCTACCCGTCAGATGGCAGCGATGCTGACATCCGGCTTGACCTTGGTGAAAGCCCTTGATATTCTCTGTAAAGAGCAGGAGAGCGAAGCTGCTCGAAATGTATGGCGTGATGTGTATGAAAATGTTCAGAAGGGTGAATCCTTCTCTGACGCATTGGAAGTACATGGAAGCGTATTCCCGACACTGATGACCTCGATGGTCGGTGCGGGTGAGTCGTCCGGTCAGATGGATATCATTATGCAGAGACTGAGCGACTACTATGCAAACCAGAACAAACTTGCAAACACGATTAAGAGTGCAATGGTGTATCCGATTATCCTCGTGATTCTGACGATCGCTGTTGTTATCGGCGTTTTCGTATTTATCATGCCGACCTTCGAGGATCTGTATGATAATCCTGAGGATATGCCGGGTCTGACAAAGGGCATGATGAATATCGGTAAATTCATCGTTGCGCATTGGCTGATCATGATTTTGCTGATTGCTGCATTGATTTTTGCGTTTATCTATATGCTGAAGCTGCCCGGAACAAGAATGAAATGGGATCGCTTCATAATTAAGGGACCGGCCTTCGGTAAGCTCGTTGTCAAAATCTATACTGCACGTTTCGCACAGACCATGGCTTCGCTGTATTCGTCTGGTTTGCCGATGGTCGAGTGTCTGAAGCGTTCCGCGGATACCCTGAATAATTCTTACATCTCTATGAAGTTCCGCGATATTATTGACGAGGTTAAGAGTGGTGAGACGCTTAGCTCCTCGGTTCAGAGAGCTGATATCTTCGACTCTATGTTCTGTTCGATCATCTTTGTCGGTGAAGAAGCCGGCGCGCTGGATGATATCCTTGCGAAAACTGCTGAATATTATGATGAAGAAGCAGATTCCGCTGTTAAGCGTCTGTGCTCGCTGCTTGAACCGGTCATGCTGATCGTTCTCGGTATTGTTATCGCTCTTGTCTGTGCAGCGTTCTTCCCGGCTCTGTACGATTCGATCGGCAATCTGGGCGACGCATAATCATTCAGACTGTAAATTGTTTGTGCGGCGGCAGCCGCTGCCGCACAAATCCGAATATATCAAAGAATAATTTGAGAGGTGGATTTTGTAAATGCTTTCCTTTGACATTACTGACCGCAATATCAGAATTATTAGGGGTTCTGAGAACAACGGCAGAATCCGTATTCACTCTGCGGCAACGCTCAATCTTGAAGAAGAGATTATTGTTAACGGTCACGTTCGTGACGTTCCGCGTCTTGCAACACTGATCAATCAGGTACTCCATACCAATAAGATGCTTGATAAGGAAGCGATTGTCAGTATTTCTTCCAACCTGACAATCTTTAAAGAGCTGCATATTCAGAAAGCTGAAAAGCAGCAGGACTTCATGAAGATGGTTCGTGCAGAAATGGCTGCAACACTCGGTATTGATGATTCCTACTCGGTTTCCTATATCGTTGTTGGCGCTTCTGATCAGACCGACGGTGCTGATAAGGTTCTCGCAACTGCTTGTCCTTACGAAGTCGTTGATTGCTACAAGCGCGTGTTCAATATGCTGCAGCTCAGCCTGAAGAGCGTTATGATCGGCTGTAACTGTATCACAAAGGTTCTGCTTTCGGATAACAAGATCAAGTCGAAGATGCCGCTGCTGGCAGTTCAGATCGACAACAACTTTATCTCCCTGAACCTCTATGAAAAGGGTCAGCTCTCGTTCTCCCGTTTCGCTTCGATTTCTGCTGAGGACTACGAGGATTCTGAAGACTACGTATTTGAGGCAGTCAACGAGAACATCTTCCGTATGCTCCAGTTCCAGAAGTCCAAGGCGGGCAGCGAGCTGATCGAAAATGTTGTATTCTACGGTGATACTCGTGAATATGTTCGTTTGACCAACGAGCTTGAGAAAATGGGCATCAGAACCAGCATTATCAATGTTCCGTCGCAGATTCATGGCTATGAAAACCTTGAGTTTTCTTCCTATGCAAATGCGATCGGTGCAATGTTTAAGCGTAATAAGGATGTTGAGCACATCAACCTCCTTGAAACGGATACCGTAAATAATAACCGTATTCGTTCGGATTCCTCCTATTTTGCATTGCTTGGTATTTGCGCACTCGGTACAGCTGTTGCTTGCGCTGCCGTCTGGGGCTTCTTCGCAATTCAGAATAAAACTGTCCAAAAAGAAATTGATACGCTGAATGAGAAGATGAACTGCCAGCTTAAGACAGATCTGGATAACCAGATCATTATGCTGACACAGCGTCAGACTGCTGTAAACAGCTATGTTGAGGGCGTTCAGGACGCATATAATTCGTTCCTCAGTACCCCGAAGCCGGTTTCTGAATTCTATGAGACACTTGACGCAACAGTCGGCAAGGTCGTTCAGGAGGTTTTGGGCGCAGAGACACCGGAGGAAGCTGAGGAGCTCTATCACTTCACGCAGATGGAGTATTCCAACGGTACATTCTCCGCAGAAATCGTGATGGATCGCGAAAAGGATGTCCCGATGCCGACAGCTCCGGAAAAGGTTGTTGAAGCACTCCGTGCGCTGGATATTGTGCAGTCTGTCAGCTACAACGGATATAGCTTCTATACTGAAACGATCGATGAGGAAGATCAGGTTGATCCCGAACCGGTTGAGGATGAAGAAGGCAATCAGATCGGTGAAAAAGAGCCGGAAACCGAAAAGGTTCTGATCAAGCTTCCGCTCACCATTAAGATGCAGGGCGAAAAGATTGATGTGTCCAAACTCGGCGAACAAAAGGAGGCAAAATAATGAAATTCGGATATCGCGACAGAATCATACTGTTAATTGTAGTTATTGTGCTGATTTTAGCAATCGGAATTTTTGTATTTATCAGACCGAAGGTTGAGGCTCTGAATACCAATAAGACCATAAGAGACAATCTGCAGTCCGAATGGAATGTTAAGCTGAATGAGTTCAAGCTGATTCCTAAGAGACAGGAAATCATTCGCACCAAGTACGAAGAGGGCAAAAAGCTCGCTGTCAACTTTACCGATGAAATGAACTCTGTTGAACTGGGCAAATTCATCCGCGACAAGTTCATCAACATCGAAAAGTTCAATGAGGATGAGGTCAGAGTCATTGAAACCGCTGAACTCGGTGAAAAGGCTACAAGCTCCATGAGCTATTACTTCCACACTCCGAGCATCATTACTTATCCGCTTTACGAATATGCTGACTTGGACGGTTCTCTTGCTAAGGCTGCTGAGGAAAAAATGAAGGAGTCCAATCTCTTCAAGGCACGTGCAGCCCAGACTGTTGGCTCCAGCACCGCAAAAATTACGCTCGATATCAACCGTGAAAACGCAATGGCACTGATCGATGCAGTCAATCAGTATGCGAAGGATAACAAGGACACCATGCTGATCGACTCCATTACACTCAAAGAGGCTGAGTTCAACGAGGCGTACCTCAAAGAAGAGGAAGATGCAGAGCAGCCGGCACAGCCCGAGCAGCCTGAGGTTGACGAAGAGGGCAATCCGATTGAGCAGCCTGCAAACAATAACGAAGATGACGAAGATAACATACCGGATGACGTTAAGCCGGGCTGGACAACTGTTTCTATTCAGTACCGTGTCTTCTACGTTCAGGAACCGACAGAGCCGGAAGTTGGTCCTCCCTATGACGAAACAATCTGGGAAGGCGAAGAGTGGAAATCTGTTACGGCTCCCGCTGCAGCAGCTGCTGAGTGACAAAATGTAAGGATATGCCTTCTTAGAGTGAACTTTAAGAAGGCTATCCGTGATTGAGAAAGGTGGTTTCTTATGAATAAGATCAGGAGGAAAGGAAAGGCAGAAGGTTCCGTACTGTTTACTGTTGTTTCTGTTATGATGGTTATGGTTGTGTTCCTGATGTCTACGCTGGTTCTAACGACATCCGCAAACCGCCGTACGTATTATACCTTTTATCAGAATCAGGCACAGTATACCGCACAGGGCGTTTTGGACGCAATATCGAATTCTGCCTATAGTAACGCGGATTTCAGCGCGTGGATAAATGAGATTGACGTCGGTGAGGAAGCTTTCATTAACGTCGATGTTAGTCAGCTGAAAAGCGATGATACTCATCTACGTATTCCGCTGACCGATGGTTCCGAAGTAATTGCTAAGGTTGAAAAAATTGCTCACAATTACATTTGGGATCGGGATTCTGCTGCGATTCATGAACAGGGCGGTTGGAAAATTACTGTGACTGCATCTGTAGGTCAGGGCAGAAATGCTTCTGAATATACGATGGCAAACTATATTTATGCGAATCCGGAGGTTGAAGTTGGAACAGGTGAGTTCAACATGGCTGACTGGACTGAGTTTGGCGGCCTGAATGTCAAACAGGGCGGTTCCCATACAACGCACCCCGGCGACGCTTCCGCAAACAAAGCAAAGGCGATGTTCCTTGGTGCAACCACCAACGGTTCTGTCAGCAACAACTTGCTTTGCTTGGGTCCGCAGACATACGGCACACGTTCTCTCCCGGCAGGCAGAGGTAATTATGCAAATCAGGGAACTGTCGCATTTACGAACGATTCCCCGACTGTCGGTAACAGTATCTTTATCGGTAACTTCGACTGTAACTGTAAAAAGACTTATGTTGCACAGACCGCCGGCGAGGGCGTTCAGTTCTGGGGCGATTTCTATGCACAGAATATGTTCGAGATGTTCGCTGACCTCAATGTAGAGCCGACTGAATACAGATATATCCCGTATCTGTATGTTGACGGCAATCTGCATTTCAATCAGGATACCGGTCAGGAAATCGGTATGCACGGTTTCCCTGTCAATATCTATACGAATCAGATGACCAATGCGCCGCAGAACATGACCGGCGACATCTATATGTATAATCCGGAAGTGGATTCTACATATAACCATGCTCGTGCAACCAATCTGCATTACTTTATCGCCAGCAATATTCAGAAGACAAATTACTCGAATCGCGGATATGTTGGCGGTGATATTATCAGCACCAACAATTCTCTGACGATTTCCGGTAATGTGACGTACATTAACGGTGATGTGATTATGGCAAATCCGAATGGTACGCTGATTATCAACGCTCTTAGTGGAAGACTTGATATTAGGGGCGCGATTCTGTGCGCAGGTGATCTCGTGATTAACTGCGGAGATAAGCCATTGGAAGTATTGGGCGGTATTTATGCAGATCCTGCCAGAACCAGCATTACCGGAAATGTCAACGGTGTCACAACCGGTTCTCTGGCTGAAATCTGTGATGCTACTATCGGTTTGGATGCGTATTTAACTGCATTCCCTGATCCGCAAGCAACAGAACCTAATACAAACATTTATTATCAGAACACTTCCACAGAAGCGAAGTTTGAGAGCCTTGGCGGCAGAGGCGCAACTGGCGCAACCTACGAAGAGCTGATTAAAAATCTGAAGGCAGCAAACCTTGGCGCTCAGGATGGCAACACCTACTACATTTATGAGAATAAATCCGGTTATGATTTCAGTATGTTCCCGTTCTGCAGCAGACAGGATGAAATCTTTACGCATTATTTCCGCTTTGATCTCGCTGCTGCGGATGCAAATACTGCAAACGCAAATCTCATGAATGACGCGCTCGTTCAGGAGAGTATGGCTTGCGGTCATGAATGGGCGATCACAATTAAAGCCGCCGCTTCGGGCAATCTGTATGTTCCGTACACCGTTCCGAAGGGTGCATCCGTAACATCTCTTGAACCGAGCACGATCATGACTCAGAGCGCAAACTGCTTTATTTCGATGCTCGAAACCAGCAGCGGTTCTCCGCTTGAAAGTAACGAGTATATCAATTCCTACGACGCATTCGTATCGCAGGGCAATGTAACAGAATCCTACAACATTGCAAACCTGCCGAAGAAGGCTGTTAAGTTCACATCTCATCTTGCAAACGGTCAGGCTGAAACTGTCGATCTGGGTACAGTTCCGGTTGTTACCGAAAACTGTGAGATTGATCTTACAAATAATAATCAGCGCTACACATTGTTTATTGATCCGACACAGAGAAGTAATGCACTGCAGCCGCTTTATATCGTGCTCAAGGGTCGGTTTATGAATGAGCCGCTCGAAATTGTTGTCAATAACAACTGTAATTATGAAGTTGGCCCCGGCGGTGCGAACTATGAGAAATATACGACCTATGCACAGTTGTCGCATGATAATCAGAAGCCGATCTTTGCCGGAAGAAGCGACGTTGTGATCTTCTTCGATCAGTCCATCTTCGCTACAAAGGACTTCATGCTTACAACAACCGGTGCTTATGCACAGTTCAAGACCGGTGTCTATGACATCATCAGCAACCCGATTTATCCGGGTACTCTGGATGCCAATAACCAGATGGTGATCAATGGAACTTGGGACAATATGTACGCAAGCGGCAATAAGGACGCATTTAAGTTCGAGCTTGTACCGAATGTAGTCATTTACGGCGAGGCCGGCGTTGACTATAATGGCAAGTTCCAGAATGGCTTCATCTCCAATGCTGAGCTTATCATGCCGGATTCCGACTTCGGAACACCTATCAGCGTACAGAATGTTCAGCAGGGTCAGCTCTTCTATCGCGAATTTACCGAATCCAATCCGTATAACCCGTATACCGATAACAGCTATGCAATCAATGCAAGCGGCATGATGTCTATGGGTACAATCATGATTCGTGACTGGACCGGTTACGCGAACCTGCCGATTTGCACATATCTCGGCGACCTGAACAGACCTGGTAGCATAAGCGAAGATAAGCCGGATGTTGGGTATAGTTCGAACAACAGCAGCTCTTCCAGTTCTGCAACTGTAAGCAACAATAAGGATCTCTTCGCAAACGACCACCAGGGAATGCGTTAAGGAAAGGAGGAATCGCAATGAATACAAAGCGTAAGTTAAAAGGCATGACGCTGATGGAAGTTGTTGTGTCACTTGCGGTATATGCGATTATCGGCTTGCTGTTAGCCGAAATTATGACGCTTGTGAATGCTACGATGAAGGCGACGAATCAGCTCAGTCGCAGACTGACGTATGAAGCAAAATTTGCTGATAACCTCCTGACCTCTGACGGTTCGAGTTCGTTCGCATCCGAAGTGCGCACTATCACGCTCACCGATGGTACGATCAATGGTTCCCCAAGCTCGAATAACTTTACAATCAGTGCAAACGGTTCCATGTATACAACCAATGCAGACAATATGCAGTATACAAATGTTGACAAAGACCCGACCAAAATGCTGATCAGCGCGAATACCAACTATCGCTTCTTGGTATTTGGTAAGACCTATCGCGCAACACCTGCTGTAAACGATGTTTTCAATTTGAAACTGAATCTTGCATCCGATCCAGCTGTAACCTCAAACCTCAATGACAATCCGATTACGAAGATTATTGTTGACGCAAGCGGTTGTCCGCATTTCGGTGGCTGCTTCGAATACGGCACCGATGATGAAGATACGACTTATCCAAGACAGGTTCTGCAATCGAGCACGTATCCTCAGATCGATGACGATTGCAAGTTGGTTGTAAATACCAACTTTAACATACTTAGCAACGGCGGCGAACTGCTGCATCTTGCAATTCCGGCAGCAGACGCAGACGGTAATGCGCTGGTCAATCCGAACGGTAGCCTCAAGGGTAAAATCAAAGTCCTGATTTTCCGGAGTATTGAAGACCAGATTGGTAACAAGTATAACTGGTATGATCCGAGTAATAAAATCCTTGATGCCCTGACAGTACAGTTTAAAGGAAATCGGGATAAAGCGGATAAGAATGGTTTCCCTGCTTCCGTTGTCTTGGATCTTGATTTTGTTATGTCTGCACCGAACCCCAATACAGGCGAGCTTTCCTTTTTCAATTCCGTAGAGTACATCTGGAATCCGAATAAGTCTCCTGATGAGGACGGTTATCTGGTTGTAGGCCAAGCGACGTCCAGTAACTGAACCAAAATTTCCGCTGTGCGTATTGCTTTCTGCACTGCGTACAGCGGAATCCTAAGATAAAAATGAAAGGAGTGTCTTCTATCATGAAAAAGCTAAAAGGCTTTACGTTGCTTGAGCTTATCATTGTTATGGCGATATTCTCTATTATCATGTATAGTGCGGTTCAGTTGCTTGCGCCGGTTTCCAAATTCTTTGTGCGTAGTTCCAACTATGAAAATACAACCGCATGTATTGATAATATGCGTCGCTGCATCGAGGGCAACTTAAAGTATGCGGATCGTGTGCGAGCATACAATGGCTTTGAGCCGTTCACCTATGTTGATGGTTCCGATTTCAAAGCAATTACCGTAAGCAATGACTTGAACGAAAAGGTAAAGGATTTCTATCTTGAGTTCTTTAAGGATCGCAAGTTTATTGATGCCACTGGCGTCATCAACGTATTGATTTTTGATAACAGAATTTTAGCAGATGATACTGCGCTTCAGGGTATGTCACAGCTTAGCCAATATACCAGCGCTCAGCTCAATCAGGGCAAAATTGTCCATCTGCAATTCCCGTTTAACAACTACAACGGCGACGACGAAAATACCATTATTGGCAATATGGAAACACCGAACCTCTGGTCTGTAAACCAGAAGCTCTATGGAAATTTCGATTACAGATTTTCCTTGGACGCTGTTTCTCAGGCGATTATTGATGCGAATACGGATGTGCTGACAAATCTGGAGTCCGGTGCAACCACGCCGACTGCTCTGTCGTTCACACAGACCGATGCTAGCGGTAGTGTCGTAACAGACCCCAGCGGCAATCCGATCAGCTGGACACCTGCATTCTTCAATCCGAGTGACTTTAACATTTCAATTTCTGCGCGTGAGATTCGCAGAACGCCGAACGGTCTGGTCAGAGAAGCTCCGACTACCGCGAATGTTGCTTCGTTCTCCATGAAGAATGTTCTGAATGCGTCTGACGGTTACAGAACCTCGTCTCTCGATTACGTGACATTGCTCGACACGGGTACTGAGGATGCTCTGCATACCTATACGGCAAAGCCGGTTCCGAGATATGAGAATATCGTGAATAACACCGGTACTGGTACTGCGGGTGCGTTTGATGGATTCTATTTCATCTTTACGCTTCCGGAGGAGGTCAACGATCATTTTGATCCGAATAATCCGGCTCCGCTGAATTCGCAGGAAATCTTCCAAACCACCACCACCTGATAACAAGAAAGGCAGCCGGTGTTGCCGCCGGCTGCCCTATGTTGTGAATTTTTATCGCATCAGAATTGCACTGTAATATTGAACGACTTCCTCCTGCGGGAGGCTTCTGAGATACCACATTGTGATTTCTTCACCGAACATTGCTCCAATCCAAAGTCCTGCACAGAGATATGGCCCGAATGCAAATTTGGAGCTTCCGGTTACCTTTTTAATGATTAACCCACAGATTGCAGCAAGAATAATACCGATGAATGCGGAGGGGATCATGGCTTTCCAGCCGAGCAATGCGCCGGCACAAGCCATCAGAATCGTATCACCAAGCTCAATGCCGCGAACCTTTTCACCGGTTTTCTTCTTGATGTAAGCACCGCTGATTTCACCAATCAGAAAGAATGGTACGCTGATTGTGAATATTCCAATGATGCGCTCCTTTAATGGGATGTAGGTTGCGAAATGCGCCGGAATCGCAAGCGCCGCAATTATCAGCAGCATCGGGATATACATTTCCATGGTGTCCCAGTCGATAAACGCGACGCAGATCAGCAGCGATGTGAACAGCATCATGATGACGCAGTTGACATTCACGCCAAAGATCAGGAGATCGACCACATACAGGATACCGTTCAGCGATTCGACAATCGGGTAACGCGCCGAAATCTTTTCCCCGCAGCTGTGGCATTTTCCTTTCAGAAAGAGCCAGCTGAATACCGGTATCAGGTCTATCAGTCGGATTTTGGCACCGCAGGTCATACAGTGCGACGATCGCTTGATGAGTGACTCGCCGCGCGGCAGTCGAATGATGACAACATTCAGAAAGCTGCCGATGCAGATGCCGTAAATAAAAACAATGGGAATCGCAAGCAGGAGAAATTGAAGCAGATCATTTTCAAAGTATTGCCATTCCCGCCATCCGGATTGGGCTGCCAGCGCAGCTAAAATGTTTTTTTGGTACATAACGGTACCTCCTTTATGGTTTGTACTGTTATTCTATTCTACCACAGATTGGCATATTTTTCAAGAGTTTTTTTGGAGGTTGGATTATGAGAAACATCCGAATCGGTGACTACCTCGTCGAGGAAGGTCACATCACCCCTGAACAGCTGCAGCAGGTTCTGCAGAGACAGCGCGAATCGACGGATCAGAAGAAATTTGGTGAGGTCATTGTCGAGATGGGATTTATGTCCGACATCAAATTTGCGCAGGCTCTGTCTGTTAAGCTGCAAACACCGTTCGTTGACCTCAACAATGTCGAGGTTGACGGCGAAATTGCCCGTATGGTTCCGCAGGACCTTGCAGAGCGCAACTGCGTTCTCGCAATCAACAAGACCGGTCGCCGTCTGACTGTTGCAACGGATGATCCCGTAAACTTCAATATTCTTGAGGATATTAAGGTTAAGACTGGTTTTGACTGTATTCCGGTTCTCGCAACTCGTTCAGCGATCAAGAAGGCAATCGGTAAGGCATACCAGATGACCGACCTCGGTGATTTGGGCATCGACACCTCGCAGGGCGACCTGATCGACGAGGAAGAATCCAGAGACCGTGTTGAGAGCGCGCCGATCGTTAAGCTCGCAACACAGATCGTCGAGAACTCCTTCCGTATGGAAGCAACGGATATTCACTTGGAGCCGTTTGAGAAATATACACAGATTCGTGTTCGTGTCAACGGCGACCTTGTTACATTGATGAACGTATCCGCAAACGTCCAGAATCAGCTCTCAACTCGTCTGAAGCTGATCTCCGGCATGAACATCGCTGAAAAGCGTATCCCGCAGGACGGTCGTTTCACGCAGACTGTTGACGGCATTCCGCTTGACCTTCGTGTATCTACGCTGCCGATGGTTCACGGCGAAAAGATCGTTCTCCGAATTCTGTCTACCGGCGCGATCAAAACGCGTGGTCTGCACGAGCTCGGTATGTCTGATTACAACTTCAAGCTGTTTGAGAGCATGATCAAGTGTCCGCACGGCGTTATTCTGGTTACCGGCCCGACCGGTTCCGGTAAGTCCACTACGCTGTACGCTGCTCTGGGTGCGATCGCAAGACCGGAGGTTAACGTTGTTACGGTTGAGGACCCGGTTGAAAAGCAGATCGAAGGCATTAACCAGTGCCAGATCAACGTTAAGTCCGGTATGACATTCCCGGCGGCGCTTCGTTCGATTCTCCGTCAGGACCCGGATATCATTATGATCGGTGAGATGCGTGACGGCGAAACCGCTGAAATCGGTATTCGTGCTGCTATCACCGGACACCTTGTTCTTTCCACGCTCCATACCAATGACGCTGCATCCACGATCGTCCGTCTGATTGACATGGGTATTCCGTCTTACATGGTTGCATCCTCGCTGATCGGCGTTGTCGCACAGCGTCTTGTTAAGGTTCTTTGCCCGAAGTGCAGAAGACAGAGAATGTCTACTCCGGAGGAGAGCGAACTGATGCACCTCGATCGTTCCGTTCCGATTTTCGACGCTGTTGGCTGTAATGAGTGCGGTGGCGGTTATCGCGGACGTACTGCAATTCACGAAATCATCCACTGCTCCGGTGAAATCTCCACGCTGATTGCAAACGGCGCAAGCTCGGATGAGCTCGAAAAAACCGCTCGCGCAAACGGTACAAAGCTGCTTCGTGATAACGTTGCTGACCTCGTTCAGCAGGGTGTTACCTCGATTGATGAGCTTGTACGTGTTACATACACAGTTTAATAACGAACAGGAAGAAACGGAGGATTTATCATGCCCATTATTTCAGTGAATAAAATTCTGGACGATGTCCGTGCGCTTGGTTGTTCCGACTTGCATTTTACGGTTGGTATCAATCCGGTTGTTCGTCTGCACGGTCAGCTCCGCAAAATGAGCAGCTATCCCGAAATGACCGATGAAATGATCGCAGAGGTCGTTGAGCAGATGACCAACGAGCAGCAGCGTAAAAAGGTCACACAGCGCATTGACGTTGACTTTTCTTACGTGACCCGCGCCGGCTACCGTCACCGCTGCAACATCTTCTATCAGCGCGATCATATTGCCATTGCGATTCGTCTTCTGCGTAACGACATTCCGACGCTGGATGATCTGTTCATGCCGCCGATTATGTCGGAATTTGCAATGCGTCCGCGTGGTCTTGTCCTTATCACCGGTCCGACTGGTTCCGGTAAGTCCACGACCCTTGCAGGTATGATCGACTACGTTAACTGCAACAAGAGTGCACACGTTATCACGATTGAGGATCCGATCGAGTATGTTCACGAGCATAAGCGCTGCATGGTCAACCAGCGTGAGGTTGGTGCTGACGTACCTAGCTTTGCACTGTCGCTGAGAGCTGCACTTCGTGAAGACCCGGACGTTATCCTCGTCGGTGAGATGCGTGACTTCGAGACGATTCAGGCTGCGATCACCGCGGCTGAAACCGGTCACCTTGTTTTCTCCACGCTCCATACCACGTCTGCGCCTGATACCATCAACCGTATCATCGACGTTTATCCGGAGCATCAGCAGAACCAGATTCGCGCACAGCTCGCGAACGTTCTGGTCGGCGTTATCTCTCAGACGCTCCTGCCGCTGAAGAACGGTACAGGCCGTATTGCGGCAATGGAAATTCTGAATGTTACGGACGCAGTTGCCGCTATGATTCGTGAGGGCAAGATTCACTTGATCATGTCCTCGATTCAGGCAGGTAAGGCGCACGGCATGATGTCGCTTGACCAGGAGCTTGCTCGTCTGGTTAAGAACAACACCGTCAACGAAATCGACGCACTCGAAAAGTGTCAGGATAAGACCGAGTTCTATCGTTATCTCACTGCGATGGGCGGTCAGTCTGTCATTACACGTGATGGCGTAATCGGCTAAATATGATGAACAGGCAGAGCGTAGAGATGCGCTTTGCCTGTTTGTTTCATACAATATCCGATGCGAACCGGTTGAATTCCTACATAGTTGTTACCAAAATTGTGCAATCCGACGAAAACGAAACTGAAAAAAACGTTCAAAAAAAGAGTTTTGTAAAAGTTTGTTCACAATTCAGAAATATTACGGAAAAGACTTGACAATTTCTTTTGGATATGCTATACTAAGACCATGGAGAACGACAGACGGTGTAAGACGTCGCACCGGGTTTGTTGTTCAAAATCCGCAATCCTCGGATTGCTACTTAAAAGAAATTTTGGAGGTATTATCATGAAAAAGAAAGGTTTTACTCTGATTGAGCTGATCGTTGTTATCGCGATCATCGGCGTTCTGGCAGCTATCCTCGTTCCGGCAATGCTCGGTTACGTAAGAAAGTCCAAGATCACCACCGCTAACACCACTGCTAAGTCCATCTACAATGCTTACAACACTGCTCTGGTTGATATGGATACCACCGATGGTACTGTTTCCGGTACCGGTGCAGCTACTACCACAACTGATCTGGTTGGTGCAACAGTTGCTGTCAGCACTGATAAGTTTGATCAGATGGTTTACGGCTACTTCACCGACCTTGCAAAGGTTAAGGCATATGCAGTTCAGATTACCGATGGCGCTTGCACCGCTTGCGGCGTTCTGAATGGTAACTATCCGGGCGCATATCCGAATGCTTGGGATCCGGAGTCCTACAAGACTAATGGTAAGCCGGCTTCTGCTGTTGTTGCTATGAGTGGTCCGAAGGCTACTGGTACTACTGAGAAGAAGTAATTTAAGTCGACAATAGGCTTGAAATTGATTTAAGTTATTAAATTTAGGTCAAATTCAGTTCATATCGAATGCCCCCAATTTGGGGGCATTCGTTCTATCATCATAGTTACAACGGAAACATTCCAATTTCTTGGAATATTTCTGTTAAATATTTTTGACAGGAGATTTACATCTATGAAGAAGAAAGGTTTTACCCTGATTGAGCTGATCGTTGTTATCGCGATCATCGGCGTGCTCGCTGCAATCCTCGTTCCGGCAATGCTCGGCTACGTCAGAAAATCCAAAATCACCACCGCGAACACCACCGCGAAATCCATCTACAATGCTTATAATACCGCATTGGTTGATATGGATACCACCGATGGTACTGTTTCCGGTACCGGTGCAGCTACCAGCACAACTGATCTGGTTGGTGCAACTGTTGCAACCAGCGATGATAAGTTTGATAAGATGGTTTACGGCTACTTCACCGACCTTGCAAAGGTTAAGGCATATGCAGTTCAGATTACCGATGGCGCTTGCACCGCTTGCGGCGTAAAGAACGGTAACTATCCGGGCGCATATCCGAATCCGTGGACGCCTGAAGCCTATAAGTCTGTTCAGACTCCTCCGTCAACTGCGCTTGCAGCAATGCCCGGCCCGGCTCCGACTGTAGAGAAAAAGTAATAGATTCAAAATCAATTCCCACAATGGTATCGAATGCTCCTCTTTCGGAGTTTTCGTGCCATTTCATCAAAATTCAAAACAAGTTGACAGTTAAGTAAAATTTTATTGGAATGGTACTTATCGTTTTGAGAGGTAACTGAAATGAAAAGACATGGATTTACATTGATTGAGTTGGTCGTTGTGATTGCGATCATCGGTGTTCTCGCTGCAATTCTTGTGCCTGCGATGCTCGGCTATGTGCGTCGCTCCAAGATTACAACATCCAATAACGCAGCAAAATCTATCTACAATGCGCTGAATGTTTCATTGGTGGAAATGGAAGCGGCTGATTTGACGCTGAGCACCATTCAGAACGATGATTATACGACAAACGGCGCGTCAATTTTTGCACAAAAAGATTACAAGTCGAATGGTACGAAGAATGAAACTGACCTGATGAATACGCTTTATTCAAAGGTTTGCGGCTATTTTTCCGATGTTCAGAAAATTGATGATCTGTCCTTCCGAATCGGTGAAGCCGGATGTGCCGGTGTTGGCGTCATTGACGGCAGATATCCCGGAACATATCCGCTTGCAATTACCGTTGAGGATTACAAAGCACGTACCGGAGCTTGGGATTCGGAGAGCGCACTTGTATTTGCGATGAAAGACCCGGAGAAAGAGGAATGACTCCGATAAAGTGACGGCGAGGATGACAGCTTGCTGAAATCAATCGCTTTCGCACGATAAACCTGAAAAAAATAACCGCCCAAATCAGCGTAATTGCTTGATTTGGGCGGTTTTGTTATGTGATGCGCAGGTTACGGTGCAAGCTGCTCTTCCGAAATGAGCTTTGCAATGAATCGCAGGATTTTGACAATACATTCGCCTGTGACTTGTTTGCCGTCAGCGACGCTTGCGTTGACCTTGCCTTGCTGTGTAATGGGCGCGTCTGCGTCCTCTGCAACAAAGCGCGCAATCAGTACAACGTCCGAGATATCAATCGTACCATCCTCATTTGCGTCGCCCCATTTGGTCGCAGTCGGCGTAGTGGTGGTTTTGGTTGTCGTGGAAGTTGTAGTGGAGGATGTTGCGGTGCTTGTGGATGTTGTTGTGGTTTTCGAGGTGGTCGAAGCGGTAGTGCCCTGAGACGGTGTGGTTACGATGTCAACAGAATTGCCCTTGTTGCCGCTGGAGCCGCCGTCGATGTTGCTTCGCTCGCCGGATGCAATGAACTCAGAGAGCGAGACGCCGTTTTTGCCCAGTGGAACCTGATGGTCAAGTCCGATATACTTGCCGGACTCTGTCTGCCAGAGCGATTCCTCAAACATTTCGTATTTTTCCTGATTCCAGTTGATGGTCGTGCCGGAGCCCTGCATGAACTGAAGGTCGTTCCAGAGTCCGCCGGTGTCGCCGGAATTCGTGTTCAGACACCAGAACGTGTGGTTAATGTGGTTTTTGATCATGTAATCGCGCAGGAGAAGCATCCATTTGAGGTTGTTGCCGGTCATATGGCCGCCCCATTCGCCAATCAGCAGCGGCGCGATGTTCTCGGCGTTGATGTATGCCCATGTATCGTACCAGTAGTCATCGAGCAGCGTTTGCTCTGTGAAATCCTTGTCGAACCATGTCTGCGCGTAAACGGATGGGCCGTAATCATGCGGCGAATAGACGATCTGGCTTGTGCCGTGCTCCGGCTTGATCGGATATTCGCGTGCGTCACGGAAGTTGCCGCCCCACCATGCGCCGATGTAAGGGGAGTTGTCCTTTCTGTCGGGCATACCCCAGTAGTCGCCCTCCATCGCGCCGCTGAGCGATTGCTCAACGCCCTCAATCAGAATCAGCGCGTTCGGGTTGACATCAAGAATGGCGTCTGCGCACTTCGTTGCCGCATATGCCCAGTTGTTTTCATCGGTCGAACCGTCCCATTTTGCCGCGTTGGCACCATCCTGACCCTTGCCGTGCGGCTCATTTTTGAGGTCGAACGCAAGCAGGGTATCGTCATTCTTATACTTGTCTGCGAGCCAGACCAGCGTTTCAATCCATACCTCGGTTGTCACGCCAGCCTTGCCATACCACAGCTCATAGTTATGACCGGAGTTGTCGGTGTGCGGGCTGTGAATATCAATGAATGCTTTGATGCCGTATTTTTTGCATTTCTGCATGATGATGTCGAAGATTTCCATGCTGTTCTTGAGCGTCTTGCCGTCTGCTTCGCAGAAATCCGGATTGATTGTGAACGCCGGGTCTGCATTCGCGCTGACGCTGTTTACAGGATTCGGCTTGCCGTTCATCCACGAGACTAGAAGCTCTGTTGCAATCGGGAAGCGGATGATGTTGATGCCGTGGTCTGCAACGCTCTCCAGAACGTCATCGACATCGGCACTCCAAAGATAGTGGACGCAGTTTTCCGAGCAGTTGAAGCCGAACCAGTTTGCGCCGGTCAGCCAGACCTCGTTACCGTCCTTGTCGAAGATGCGGCTGCCCTCGCAGTGAAGCCAGTCGTCGTTGGTGTCGTCAACCGCAGCGGCAGGCGTTGACAGCAGCAGATTGCTTTCCATCATGCCGAATGTGCCGGTTGCGGCTACGAGTGCTGCCATACAGAATGACAGCAGGTGCTTGTTTTTCATGGTGATTTCCCCTCTCATAAATATTTCACCGTTTCCGGTGTATGACAGCCGGCGCGAATACCCGTTTTCGTGCCGACTGTTCGGAACAAAAAGAACTGTGTTTGCGTTAAGCCCACTCTCAATGCACTGAGAGCGGGCTTAATATGTTTCGTTTGCGGATGACTGACTATGAGAATCCGTTTCGGCTATTATTTTGTAGGAGCAAGATCTTCTTCTGTGATGATTTTTGCGATGAATTGCAGAATCTTGACCGTGCAATCGGCATTGATATTTTTGCCATCGGTGACGCTTGCATTGAGCTTGCCCTGTGCGCTGATGGAAGCCGTAGCGTCCTCAGCGACAAAGCGTGCGATCAAAACTGCGTCTGCAACGTCAACAATATCGTCCGTGTTCGCGTCGCCCCATTTGGTTGGGGAAGCGGTCGGCGTTGTTTCTGTTTCTGTGGTGGTAGTGGCTTTTGTAGTGGAAGTTGTAGCTTTTGTAGTGGAAGTTGTGGCTTTTGTGGTGGTAGTTGTGGCTTTTTCGGTTGTAGTAGTTGTGGGCTTGGTGGTTGGCGTTGTCGTGATAGGACCATCACTCTTTTTGCCGCCGTCCAGATTCGAGCCCTCCGAGCTTGCGATACCGGAATAGAATTCGCTGAGCGACAGACCATTTTTTCCGAGCGCGACCTGATGGTCGAGACCGATATATTTGCCGGAGGCTGTCTGCCAGAGCGATTCCTCAAAGAGACCGTATTTCTCAGCATCCCAGTTTGCGAACTGCGTATCGAGCAGACCGCCGGTGTCACCGGAATTCGGGTTCAGACACCAGAATGTATGGTTGATGTGATTGTCGATCATGTAATCGCGCAGAAGCGTCATCCACTTCTGGTTTTTGCCGCCATCCATATGGCCGCCCCATTCACCGATCAGCAGCGGTGCGATATCGTCCTCATTGATATAAGCCCAAGTATCACGCCAGTAATCATCGAGCAGGGTTTCGGTATTGAAGTCCTTATCGAACCAAGACTGCGCGTAGACGGAGGGACCGTAATCGTGCGGCGAATATACGATCTGACCGGAATCCGGCAGAACAGGGAGATTCTTGACGCCTCTGAGGTTGCCGCCCCACCATGCGCCGTACCACTGCTCCTCGCCGGGCTGCGGATTGAATTTATCGGGCATATCCCATGTAACGCCCTTTTCCAGAATGGGGGACTGCTCAATGCCTTCGATCAAAATCAATGCGTGCGGATTGACCTTGAGGATGGATTTTGCACATTCCTCCGAGGAATATTTCCAGTTATTCTTATCGGTGGAATCGTCCCATTTTGCCATGCTGGGCGGACATTCACTGCCGGAATACAGTCTCTTGCCGTGCGGCTCATTTTTCAGGTCGTAGGCAAGAATGGTATCATCGTTTGCATATTTTTCTGCCAGCCATGTGATTGAGTCTTTCCAATCATCCCAAGTGATCTGCTTTTTGGAGAAATGACCGATTGCCATTCCATCGCAGTCATCGGCGGTCGGCTCATAATACCACAAGGTGTAATTATGACCGGAGTTGTGGGAAGCAGGGCTGTGAACGTCGATCAGCGCCTTGATACCGTATTTTTTACATTTCTGCATGATGATATCGAAAATCTCCATGCTGTTCTTGAGCGTTTTGCCGTCCTCAAGCACGAAATCACGGTTGATATTGCCGTATTTTCCGGCAGGCGTTACGGTTCCATCCTCACCGATGACATCCTGCGGCGGATTGTAGCTTGCCTGCACCGAAGCAACCGGCAGCGGATCGCCGTCCATCCAGGAGAGCAGAAGCTCTGTGGAAATCGGGAAACGGATGATGTTGATACCGTGGTCGGCAACGCTTTGGAGCATATCATCGACATCTCTTGCATAAAGACCGTGCGGCACGTTTTCGGTACAGTTCATACCGAACCAGTTTGCGCCGGTCAGCCAGACCTCGTTGCCGTTCATGTCGTAAAGACGGCTGCCAACGGCATGGAGCCAGTCGTCATTTGTGTCATCGGCTGCTGCGACGTTGAAAGACCCGTTGAGCTGCGTGCTCTTCGGATACATCGCGTTCGCAGAAACAGCGATGAGTGCTGCCAGAGACGCTGACAGCAATACCTTGTGCTTCATAGGAATTCCCCCTCGAAAATGGTTGTCTGTGCGGTACAGCACAGAAAAATCGGACGGCTGCAGCACCTCAGCACCGCTACCCGTTTGCGGCGCAGTCAGCGCAGCGGCAACCGTGCGGTACGAAATTAGAAAATACCGAAGCGCTTTTTCTCGTAGAACGGCTTGTTATCTGCAACAAGCTCCTTTGCGCGGATGGAGCTTGCAGCGACACAGTCGAACGGCAGATCGGAATAATCTGCGCACTCCGTTGAAATGGTATTGCCGATGGCTTCCAGATCAGTGCTTTCATCCGCTTCCAATGCAACGAGCAGATAGCGCTCGCCGTTTTCGGATTCGGTTTTGATATAAGCCTTTTTGATCTGCTTCTGCTTTTTGAGCACGCCCTTGATTGCGGAGAGCAGGGAATCGTTGATGGGATCGGTTTCCGGTGCTGCGTCGGACGCTTCTGCTGCTGCCTTATCGGCATCGAGCTGCGCCATTGCGGCACGGATCATGTCCTGCTGCTGTTCACGCGAGTTTTCTGCGGCACCAAGCGGATTTTTCGGCTGCGGAACAGCGACGGGAGCCGGCTGCGGTGCAGCAGAGGGACGCGGTGCGGAGAGAACCGGCTGATTGTTATGATCGCCGATCGCGATGATCTGCTGACGAATCAGACAGAGCGCAGAGCCAAACGGATTGATGACAACGCCGTTGATTGCTTCATTGGTCTTGATGAACTGATAGATGTCCTGAAAAGACATCACAGCAACCTGGAAGCGCTCGCCCGGCTTACGGTTTTTCTTCAGCTCGACTTCATCGGTGAAAGCCGGCATAAACTTTTCGCCCTTGGGGTTTGTCATGATCTGGAATGCCACGCGTGCCTGAATCGGCTCGCCCTCTTTCGGAGGCTCAGCGGGCTGTTCAACCTGTGCCGGCAGGAGATATTTCGCTTCGATGGCTGCCTGCAGGAAAGCTCTTTCGTGTTCTTTAAATACTGCTTCGTCTTCATGGTTTGCAAGGTCGAGCTTAAAGGTTGCCATTGCGTCCACGAGAACGGGGTTGGTAATAGGCTGCATAGGTTCTGGCATTGAGAATCCTCCTCAATCTATGATTTTCGCCATTATGGCGTATATTTTTATTTTAGCATATTTCTCAAAAAAAAGCAAGTGATTTTGCAGATATCTGCAAAAAAAACGGACGAATCTCAATGATCCGTCCGTATTGTATGCAATCTCCGCCTTGCCGTCGCCTGCGCAATAAAACCCGCGTAAAGCAGGTGGGTATCTGCCTGCGCAGCTCATGCTCCCTAACAACCGCCGAAGCGGGAGGCCTGCAATTCTTGACGCAGAGTCAGGATTCCCTGAATATAAGTGTTGGATTATATCAAAACAGGCTTGGTCGTACAAGGCAGAATGTTTTGTGTTAATACTAGTATATCAGATTCATCCGAAAAAATCAACTAGCAGAATGAACAAATATTTTGCCAAATGTTAGTGGATTTTACTCATTTTCCTCATCGTCATCTTCATCCTCGTTGAGTCTTTCGAGGAATGCTTCTGCGATGCGCTCATATTCTTCATCGGTTTCGATCGGCTCAAGAACCTCGATGCCGTCTGCATCCGTTGTGCATTTCAGCACGACCAGCTCGATTTCTTCCTCAAGCAGCTCTGCCGGATCCGCGACGTGCGGGATCAGCGCAAAATAGACCTGACCGTTTTCCTCAAGAATGTCGATCAGTTCAAACAGCTTTTCATTGCCTTCCTCATCCACAAGCGTATAGAGATTGGCACCATCCATCATTGCATCCTGTTCCATTGGTGTATTCTGATCTTGCATATTTCGCTCCGTTCCGCCGGAATGTATCCGGTCTGATATTTCCGAACCACAGTTCGTAATTTATATTGTAACCGATTTTTTGGAAAATGTCAAGCCCCGATTCATTCAATAAAATTTCACGAAACTTTCACAAAAATTTGCAAAAAACTATTGACAAACGACAAGAAATGTGCTATAATAAGACCATAGGAAAGGCAAAGGAATTCTCCGGACGGGAACAAAACCAAATGGTTCGGCAAAGTGTTCGAGCCAATGCTCCCGTAGCTTCAATTATCAGATTTTGCACTTCTTATATATAAAATATGAATCGTGCGGCGATTCCGTTCTGCACTTGCAGAATTCGTGAGTAGTTGATGAATGATCAGCAAGGATGCTGCCGCAAAATATGATTCGGAAAGGTTGCGTGAATCCAATGGAAATCTCTGAAAATGTCCCATTCATTGGCGAAGGCTCGCGCATGATACGTTCTGTGTGACAGAAACGCATGATTGATTCCGGTTCATCCATGATTATGATTATCATATTTGCGAACCGGTTTGTAGATGCAGTTCCGATATGGAAGCCGACACAGAATTCAGTTGCTCGACGGAGCGACGCGAAAGCAGTGTGCGACCGTAATGTAACAAACAGGATGATGAGATATTTTGACTGTGCAGTGGGTGCGGTCACCGGCGGCAATTCAATGAGATAGATGTGATCGTAACACCGCCGTTTACATATTGATATCGCCAATGATGATATGGGAAGAGGTCTTTACTCCGTGCGTCGGCAGTTGACTGCACGAACGATTGCCGTAGCTTGGAAACACCGGAGCGCATTCTCTAAGGCTTAGGATGTGAAGCGGTTTCCACACAAATGCTCGTTGCAGCATTGATATAGATGCTTTCTATACCATCAAAATTGAATAAAAAATAAGGGGAGGCTTGAAATGAGAGCCTCCTTTATTTTTTTGCTCGGCGAAATGTGGCGCGGATGCCGCAAACTTGACAATTAGGTACACTTGTGGTATACTCATTAGGAAAACGCGAAACCAAATACTATATAAAAAGAAAGGTGTGCTGACATGGATTTTACAATTCTTTTTGAGCAATATCCATTCCTGCGAGAAGCGGCAACTGCTTTTGTTGTGATTTTTGTTGATATCTGTGCGCTCGTGATTTTGATTGCTGCGGGCAGAGAACGCCGCCGCGGAGACCGTCGCTGGGCAAAAGAGGGCAGGGGCTATATGCTTGCCTGTGCCGGTGAACTCTATCCGCTTGGTGCGGCAGAGGTACTGATTGGCAGACACCCATCCGCGGATATTCAGTTTTCTGATCACGAAATCTCACGATTCCATGCGCTTTTGACGCTCTCGAACGGCAAGTGGAAGATTGAGGATATCGGCGCGCATAACGGCGTACTGGTCAATGGCAAAAAAATTACGAAGCCCTGTACGCTGCACCAAAATGACTCGATTAAAATCGGAAATCGAAAATTGATCGTTGTGAAGGGCGACGGAAGGGACGTGGCGTAATGAGAAAAAGTACAAAGCCGATGTCGCATCCGTTTTTGCTGCTGCTGGTTCTGATCGCGCATTTTGCAATGATGCTGCTGGTTGCCTGCTCCTTTGGGCTGACGCCGGAGGTCATCAAAATGGCGTGCGCGGTTCTGACTGCGGATTTTGTCGGTTCGATTATCCTTGCGGTCGTACAGCGTGAGGCTTGTACGGTCGATACTGTTCTGATGCTTGTGATTGGCATGAGCACAATCTATCAATCCTGCTTCGGCGGACTGTCCTTTGCGGTCAAGCATTTTGTATTCGGAATTGCTGCGTTTTTGATGTGTCAGCTTTCTTATGTGGTGACGCGGAATCCGTATCGTGCAGAGCGCCTGAAGCCGCTTTGGTACGGAATGTTTTTTGTACTGGTCGCGGCAATCTTTTTCCTGACGGGCAGCCGTGGAATCTGGATCGACCTTGGCGTGTTTACGATTCAGCCGTCGGAATTTGTCAAGCCGGTATTCGTATTGATCTGCGCAAGCTCGGTGCGCAAGCAGCTCAATAAATCCGAGGTGGCAGGCGTTCACTTCGTGCCGGATAATCTGATGCTGATTCTCTGTACGGTTGTCATTGCCGGTCTGCAATGGTGGTGCAGAGACCTCGGTTCGCTGCCGACATTTGTTGCGATTGCCGGCTGCGGAATGCTGCTGCGGTTCTGTTATCTGCGTGAAAAAATGTCGTTCCGTCTGATTGCGTTTCTTGCAGCCTGCGGCGTGATAGCGGTCATTTTTGCATGGAAGCTCGCGCCCGAATACGTACAGGCGCGTCTGCACTCCGATATCTGGTCGGATATGACAGGCTCCGGCTATCAGCAGGTGAGAGCGCTGACCGCGATTGCAGAGGGCGGCTGGTTCGGCAAGGGTGCCGGAAACGGTTCGCTGATTCATGTCGCCGCGTCGCGCACGGATATTGTGTTCTCGACTATTTGTGAGGAATGGGGACTGTTTACCGGCATGATGACCATTATTCTGGTGCTGTTTCTGCCGGCTTCGATTCTGACCGTTCCGCCGCGCAGCTACTATCATTCCGGCTTGGCAGTCGGCGTGGCTGCAGCGTTTATCGTACAGATGGCGCTGAATATTTTCGGTTCCTGCAATGTGATTCCGTTTACGGGCGTAACGATTCCGTTTATTTCACAGGGCGGCAGCTCGATGCTGGCAAGCGGTATCCTCGCCGGCTTCCTGAAAGCGGCACAGGCACCTGTCCTGACGGATCGCACCGCGCAGAATAAGGAGGGCGGCTGATATGGCACAACGACAGCTTCGGCAGCGTCCGCCGATTCCGGCTTTGGATGTTTCTGCACCGCGCAGTATGCGCAGAGCCGGAAAGTGGACGGCATTTATTCTGACTGTATTTTTCATTGGGCTTGGCTACCTCGGCTGGCGGCTTGTGACGGAATCTGCGTTTTATATGGCAAAATCCGGCAGAGCGACCTATGGCAAGGTCGTAGACCGTACCGGAGATGTCTTGTTTGACGGTACGCAGCCGCTTACCAATTACGAGTGGGGACATTTTGCGGATGTCGGCAATCTGATCGGAGATACCAGCGGTCAGATGGCCAATACCATCGTGTCGCGGAATCTCGATGAGTTGGTCAATTATAGCTTTACCTATGGCTCCAGCGGCGGCACAACCGTTCTGAAAACAACGCTTCTGCACAGCGCCAATCGTGCTGTATTCAATGCGTTTGGTGCAAAAAACGGTACGGCGATTGCGTATAACTGGAAAACCGGCGAGTGCTATGTCTGCGTGAGCCGACCCTGTGTGGATATTGTGCAGGGTTATGCAAATATCGCGGAAATGCCGAAGGGCAGTCTGCTCTGCAAGGCGTTTTATCCGACCGTTCCCGGCTCTACGCAAAAGGTTTCCACCTTGCTTGCCGCATATCAGGCTGCCGGTGTGGACGCTGTGAACAATCAGGAGTATGCTTGCGCCGGTTCATGGGCAAATCCGAACGGCGATGTGATCAAATGTCATCAGGAGCATGGCCATGGCACCCAGAATCTTGCTGCCGCCTTTGCAAATAGCTGCAACCCTTATTTTGCACAGCTTGTACAGTCGGGTCTTGTGCCGTTATCCGAGATTATTTTAGATTATACCCGTATGGGCTATGCGGTGAACGGAGAACAGGCGAAGCCGTTTTCTCTCAATGGTATTGTCATTCAACCAGCTTCGACAACGCTTGTAGACAAGGATCAGTTTGAGACGGAATGGGGTGCGCTCGGACAAGGCAAAACGCTTGTCAGTCCGTATCAGCTTATGCTCTGGCAGGGTGCGATTGCAAACGGTACCGGTGCGGCGGTCAAGCCGTATCTGCTGCAATCGAAAACAACTGCCGAACAAAAGACCGTTTCGCTTGCGACGCATATGCAAACAGAGCAGATGTTTACGTCTGAAGCTGCGCAGGCGGTGCAGGCGGTCATGACGAAAAATGCGACAGAGCACTATTATGTTTCGCTTGGAAATTATTCCTGCGGCGTAAAGAGTGGTACGGCGCAGGTCAGCGATGACGGCAGACAATATGAGAATTCGCTGCTCGTCGGCTATTGTCTGGATGAAAGCTGTCCGGTTGCATTCTGTATTATGATTGAGGAACGCGAGAGCTGGGACGTCACAACGGCGCAGATCGCCAAGGTTTTGCTGGATTCGCTTTACGGGAAAGTATAAGGAGATTGCATGAGAATTCTTCGCGGGTTTCAGATTTTGATACCGGTGGCGGCAGCGCTGTGTTTCGCCGGTATTTCTGTATTCCGGAGCAGCGCAGAGGATCAGCTTCCGGAGGCTGCGGAACAGCCGCCGCTTTGCCTTTCGGTATCCGGTGTGTTTTCACAGGACGACGAGGCGCAGATTCAGATGATATATATAGACTGGGCTGAGAGCTGGTATTTGTTTCTGCCGGCTTCTGCCGATCGGACAAATCTGACCATATCCTATGAGGTGGCAGGTGACGCGCCGCTGCTGCTCAATGATACAGAGGTGGTATCCGGTGCGGCGACCGATTTGCTCAGCACCGAGGATACGTTTTTGCTTCGATCCGGAGACAGTGCGCTTGGTACGCTGCAGGTCATGCAATCCAATCTCGGCTGTATGTATGTCACGCTTGCTGAGGACGGTATGGAGCGGCTGGCGCAATCCAAAGACCTTGAAGCAACGGGTACGGCACTGATGCTTGACGCGGATGGCGGTGTGCAGTATCGGGGTGAAATTGAAAACATAAAAGGGCGCGGAAATTCGTCGTGGGTCTATGGCGGTGAAAAAAAGCCCTATAACTTCAAGCTGCCGAAAAAAAACTCGCTCTATGGCATGGGTGCTGCAAAAAAATGGGCGCTGCTGAGCAATTATCTCGATCATTCGATGCTGCGCAATGAGATCGCCTTTGCAATGAGCCGGCAGACAACGCTTGCATATACGCCCGACGCGGTGTTTGTTGATCTCTATCTGGATGGCGATTATCGCGGTGTGTATCAGCTCACGGAGCGTGTGCAGGTGCATGAGGAACGCATTGCAGTCACAAATCTTGAAGATGCTGCGCAGGATGTCAATTTCAAGCCGCTTGAGGAATATCCGCTGCGCGTTGTCGGCGGTACGCTCCATGGCGAGGAACCCGGCAGCTATCATTACTATGAGATTCCGAATGACCCTGTAGACATTACGGGCGGTTATCTGATACAGTTTCAGGTTCGGGGGCGTGCAGAGCGCGGCGAATTTGTGACGAATCGCGGTGTGATCTGCGAAATCTGTGAGCCGGAGTATCCCTCAAAAGCACAGACGGAATATATTCGCGGATTTGTACAGGCGCTTGAGGACGCAATCTATTCCGATACCGGCTGCAACAGTCTCGGTCAGCATTACAGCACATATCTGGATGTGGATTCATTCGCGCTCGGCTATCTGATTCAGGAGATTACGGAAAATACGGACGGTACAACGACGAGCTTTTATTTTTATAAGGATTCGGATTTGACCGGAGACGGCAAGCTGCATTACGGGCCGGTCTGGGATTTTGACCTTGCCTATCAGAACTACAGCCTTGCCGTAACCGCGCCGGATGGGTCGCTGCATTATTCTGTGTTGACGGATAATATTTATGTGCGCTATTTGCCCATCAGCGGTTACACGCCGGAAACGGCAGCGGAGACAGGGATCGCAGAAAAATCGTGGATCCATCGGATTTGGCAGGATGACGATTTTGTGCGCCGGACGGCATTGCTGTATGCGCAAAGCATGGAGCCGGTTTTGACCGAGCTTGTCATGCCAATGGGTATCATTGAACAGATGCGTGACGCCATTGCGCCAGCCGCGGAGATGAACCGAATCCGCTGGCATATGTTCGGCGGCAAGCCCTATAAACCGATGGGGCCGCAAAATGGCATTACCTATGCAGAATGCGTGGAGTATGTCCGGAGCAATCTTGCGGCAAGGCAGCAGTTTTTATCTAAGGATTTTCTCGCAGAAAGCCTTCGCTGCTGTCAGACTGCGCTGAACTGCCTGACCATAGACCGTCTTGCGGAATATGAAGCCGCAGAACAGGCGCAGGTATCTGCCTTGTGGGAAACGCAGTTGGATAAGCTGTCGGCAGTCAAAACGATCGCTGCGGCAGAAGCTGTTGTACGGGAGACAGAGGCGGCGCTTGCCGAGATTCCGCAGCGTTTGTGCTATGGCGATTTTCAGGCGAACGGTGCGACTGAGCTGGAGGATGCGCAGATGCTTCTGAAGTATTATACGGAAAGACTCATCGAGTCAGATACGGCGATTTCCGTAACGCAGCGCCGCAATGGAGACGTTGATCAAAACGGGATCCTGGATGTCTCGGATGCCATGTATATTCTGCTGCATTATGCGGCAAGGATTTCCGGGCTTGATTATCCGCTGCCGGTAGGCAGTTCTTGACATTTTCACGGATTTATGCTATAATTTGATAGATGGAGCGGATGTTTTTCTGCATCCATTTGCAGGCAGCTTCAAAACGCCTGCCGACAGTTCATTTGCACCATCCTGTCGTAAAACAAAACCAGGGCTGAGTCATGATAATGATACACGACTCCTGTTTGCGGTGCGGACAGGAGTTTTTGTTTTGATAAGGAGAGAAGAAATGTTCAGACTGAAAACATCCGCAGCCTTTGACAGCGCACATTTTCTTGCCGGCTACAATGGAAAATGTGCGAATCTGCATGGTCATCATTGGGTGATCGAGGTCGAGGCAGGCGCGGAGGATTTGCAGCAATCCGGCGAAAAACGCGGTATGGTGATTGACTTTGGCGATCTGAAAGCCGCGGTGCGGTCGCTTGCAAATGAATACGACCATGCGATGATTTACGAAAGCGGCTCGCTGAAAGCTGCAACGCTTTCCGCACTTGAAGATGAACAGTTTCATCTGATCGAGGTTCCCTATCGCCCGACCGCAGAGAATTTTGCAAGGGCATTCTATGCGAAATTACAGGCAAAGGGGCTGCCGGTGCTGCGTGTGACGGTCTACGAAACGCCCGACAACTGCGCAAGCTATGAGGTGTGAGATGGAGAAGATGTATCGGCTCGCGGAGCATTTTATCAGCATCAACGGTGAAGGTCGCCGTGCCGGAGAGCTTGCGTTATTTCTGCGGTTTGCCGGCTGTAATCTGCGCTGTGACTGGTGCGATACGGCGTGGGCTTGCGGCAAGGACGCACCGCATGAGGTCGTCACGCTCGATGATATCATCAAAATCGCAGAGCAAGCCGTTTCGCAGGGTGTGCGAAATGTCACGCTGACGGGCGGTGAACCGCTTTTACAGGAAGCCATTGCGGATGTGATCGAGCAGCTTGTCCGCATGGGCTTATACGTGGAAATTGAGACAAACGGCGCTGTTTCACTGGAGCCGTTTCGCCATTGCGGTGCAGTATTCACGATGGACTATAAGCTCCCTGCAAGCAAGATGGAGCAGCATATGTGTCAGGAAAATTTTGCGCTGCTGCAAGCGTCCGACTGTGTGAAATTTGTCTGCGGCTCGCGCGAGGATGTGCTGCGTGCAAAGGAAATAGCGGCGCAGTATCAGCCGCCGTGTCCGATGTATCTCAGTGCGGTGTTCGGGCGCATCGAGCCTGCGGAGATTGTAGAAATCATGAAAGAACAGCAGATGGGCGATTTTCGGCTGCAATTACAGCTCCATAAGTTCATCTGGGACCCGATGGCAAGGGGCGTGTGAAATGCGCTGCAGAATAGGAGGTCGCGGAACATGAAGCTGCGGGCATATGAACAGGCAGATGCCGGGCGTATTTGCCGATGGCTGCAATCTGAAAAGGAGCTGTACCAATGGTCTGCGGATCGGTTCAATAAATTTCCGCTGACCGCGCAGGATATTATAGAAAATTATGCGCCGCAGATTCAGACGGGAAGTTTTTTTCCGCTGATGGCGATTGATGCGGAGAATCGGGCAATCGGGCATTTTATCATCCGGTATCCGCGCGAGGATGACGATACATCGGTGCGGTTTGGATTTGTGATACTGAATCCCGAATGCAGAGGGAAGGGCTGCGGCAGTCAGATGATGCGCCTTGGCATTGCATATGCAAAAACGGTGCTTCATGCGGAACGGATTGACCTTGGTGTCTTTGCAAATAATGAAAATGCAAAGCATTGTTATGAATCGGTCGGATTTCGGGCGTACAACCGGCGGGAATGCGAGCTGCCGATCGGCACATGGGAATGTATTGATATGGAGCTGAATTTGAGAGGTGAGGGAATATGATAGATACAAAGGCAATCGAAGAACATATTCGCGGCATTCTGGTCGCGCTCGGTGAAGACCCCAACAGAGAGGGCTTGCTCGAAACACCGGAGCGAATTGCGAGAATGTATACGGAGGTGTTTGAGGGCATCGGCTATACGAATCATGAGATTGCGGAGATGTTCGGCAAGACCTTTGAAGCACCGAAGCACGCGGGTCCTGTCGTGGTGCGCGATATCGAGGTGTTCTCCTACTGCGAACACCATATGGCATTGATGTATGATATGTCGGTTCATGTGGCGTATGTGCCGCAGAATAAGGTCATCGGTCTTTCGAAGATCGCGCGAATCTGTGATATGGCGGCAAAGCGGCTGCAATTACAGGAGCGGCTCGGCTCGGATATTGCTGAGATTCTGATGGAGGCGGCAGGCACGCAGGATGTCGGCGTGGTGATTGCCGGTACGCATAGCTGCATGACGGCGCGCGGCATCCGCAATGCCTCGGCGCGGACGTTTACACAGACATTCTGCGGAAAATTTCAGGAGGACTGGAATTTGCAGCGTTTGATTACGGAGGGCGTCAAATGAAAGCATTGGTTTTATTCAGCGGCGGTCTGGACAGCACGACTTGTCTCGCGCTTGCGATTGAACGATATGGTGCGGATGAAGTATTGGCACTGTCCGTCAGCTATGGACAGAAGCACAGCAAGGAGCTGGATGCGGCAAGGGCGGTCGCGAAGCATTACGGCGTTACGCTGCAAACACTCGACCTTGCACAAATCTTTGCGGATTCGGATTGCTCGCTGCTCAAGAGCAGTACACAGGAAATCCCCAAGGAAAGCTATTCGGAGCAGCTTGATGACGCAAACGGAAAGCCTGTTTCGACCTATGTACCGTTCCGGAATGGGCTGTTTCTTTCCTCGGCGGCAAGCATTGCGCTTTCGCATGGCTGCGAGGTGATCTATTACGGCGCGCACGCCGATGACGCGGCAGGAAGCGCCTATCCCGATTGCAGTCAGGCGTTCAATGACGCGATCAATCAGGCGATTTATCTCGGCAGCGGCTGTCAGCTTCGCGTAGAAGCACCGTTTGTCGGCAAAACAAAAGCGGATGTCGTTGCGGAGGGACTGCGCCTGAAGGTGCCGTATGAACTGACATGGAGCTGCTACGAGGGCGGCGAGAAGCCCTGCGGTCTTTGCGGTACCTGCCGCGACAGAATTGCGGCAATGAAAGAAAACGGGATTGTTGAACCGGCGTATCTTTGATACAAAGGGGGGCTTGAAATATGAATAATATGGATAATTATTCATTGAAGGCGATTGAACAGGAGGACGCCATCGAAGCCGAACAGCTATTCAGACCGCAGCTTATGGAAGACGAATACATTCTTTGGTGCGGACGGCCGCAGCCGGAGACACAGTCGAAGAAAAAGCTGCCACTGCCGATTGGCTTCATGCTAACCTTGTCTGTGGTTCTGTTTCCGCTCTTTTGTATAACATTCAAGGCCGGTTGGGAGTTCGTTTTGACACATCTGATTCTTCCGTCTGTGACAAACAGGGAGCAGGTAGACAAACTGTTGGCGTTCAACTTCGATGGTATTGCACAAATTTTAGCGTTGATCCTTCTGATTCTCGTTTTCCGCGAGCTATCGAAAATGATTAAAGATTCGAAGCCCGATATCGACTATTCGGATTACAAATATGCCATTACAAATAGGCGTGTGATGACTTCGACCGGGACGAGAATCCTGTCAAAGGATCTCACAACAATTCTATATGTCAAATTTCGGGAATTTGGTGATGGCATGGGCACGGTGTTTTTCTGTGAACACGAGAAATTTAATGTGACCCATTATGGCAATACGGCTGTGCTGCGCGGAAATCAAAGCGGGAATTGGGACAGAAACCGCGGCTCTGCGAAGCGTTATGATGAGCTCTATAACGTGATCAATGCCCCGACGGTCTATGCCATTTTAGCCGATGCTGTTCGCTGTGCGAATGAGAATCTGGTTATGCAGAAGTCGCTGCGCGTATCATCGAAGCAGTCGGATGCTGTTCAGTGCGCGAGTGAGAATCCGGTTCAGAATTTTCCTCAAGCGGTCGATATGTCTCCCGAATCTGTATCGATGCAGAATCAGCCTTGTGCGAGTGAGGAACAGGTTCGGAATTCTCCGCAAGCGGTCAATATGCCTCCCGAATCTGTAACGATGCAGGATCAGTCTTGTGCGAGTGAGAAACAGGTTCGGAATTCTCCGCAAGCGGTCAATATGTCTCCTGAATCTGTACCGATGCGGAAGAAGCCACTGAAAAGCCGGTTTATCCAGTATAACCATGAATTTACCCAAGCGTTGAAATCGGGTGAGGAGATTTTTTGGTCGGGCGAATACAAGTTCGGATATGCTTGGCTCATTGTATTGCTTTGGGCTGCAGGAATCATTTTGATTGCATTGCTTGTAAACGCATCAACTTTCATGGGCCTTATAGAATCTTCGACCGTGCGTAAGGCAGCAGGCGTCTTAGCGGTGGGAATCCTGATTGCGAGTATTTTTTTGTCAAAAACTTCCATGCGGCACCTTGTGGCACTTACGAACCAGCGCATTATCATAAAGAAAAAGAATCAGACATTCGAGAGCGTGGGTGTGCAGTTTATCCACGGCGTCAGCACTCATAACAATGCTGTCCATGTTCAGGTGATGTTTGAGGAGGATCGGCAGAGGTTTCAGCAGTACATATCAGCAAATGCCTATAACCGCAAAAGACGGAATACGCATATTAACGAGCCGTATCGACACTATGTTTTTGAAATCGAAAACGGGGTACATGATTTTTTCAATATTCTCTTGCAATTAACCGGAGTCAATGAAAATGAACCGCAGATATAGGGGGCTTTGCCCAATAAAAAATATAAGGGCGCTTGAATCATGAAGTGAAAACAAAAAATTGGTTCAATATGTTCCTACCAGCTATGCAATTACAAATATGCGCGTCATTATGATTGACGGGAGCTCGATCCAATCGAAGTCGCTGGGAGATATCCGGTATATCCGTGAGATTGAATTCGAGAACGGGCGGTGACCGGACAGCGCGGAGCAGTTTTACCGGCTCGTTCTCAATCTTATTGCACAAAATCGTAAATAACCGCCGTATGAACGGCAGAAAGTGAGGCTTGCTATGGCAGGACGCAGCAAGGATGAATGCGGAGAGATTACGCTTCTCGGCAATCAGCATACAAAATATTCCTCGGATTATAATCCTGAGGTACTCGAAACCTTTGAGAACAAGCATCCGGATCGCGAATACTTCGTCAAATTCAACTGTCCGGAGTTTACGAGTCTCTGCCCGATTACCGGTCAGCCCGATTTTGCAACGATTTATATTTCCTATGTGCCGCGCGTCAAGATGGTTGAGAGCAAATCGCTCAAGCTGTATCTCTTCAGCTTCCGCAATCACGGCGATTTCCATGAGGACTGCGTCAACATCATCATGAACGACCTCATCAAGCTCATGGAGCCTGCGTATATCGAGGTCTGGGGCAAATTTCTGCCGCGCGGCGGCATCTCCATCGACCCCTATTGCAATTATGGCATGAAAGGGACGAAGTGGGAGCAGGTCGCGTGGGAGCGCCTGACGCATCATGACCTGTATCCGGAAGCGGTAGACAACCGATAAGCCAAACGATGCACTGCATACAGGTATCGTCTGCATATGAAATATCCATTCAAAACGCCGTCTCGATGTATTGATTGAGGCGGCGTTTGCTGTACAACTTTTCACACAACTTGTATTGAAATAACTGTACAAATCGCGGTCGGAGAATGTATGCGTTTTATCCAGTTTTTCTTGTAATTACACATTGAATTCATACGGCAGGCAAGTTATAATGAAAATATAAATATACACTTAGGGGGAAACTTCATGAAATCAATCAAACAGCAAATCCGAATCGCGCTTGCGGTTTCGGCTGTGCTTTGCATAGGCGCAGTTGGACGTACAAGCGTGCTGGACGCCTCTGCACAAAATCCGATTGTGCAGACAAGTTTTACGCCTGACCCTGCACCAATCGTCATTGGCGATGAGCTTTGGATGTTCACCGGCTGTGACAGAGATGCCGACAACGACTTCTACTACATGATCGGCTGGCAGGCATTCTCCACAAAGGATATGCAGAACTGGACAGACCACGGCATGATCCTCAAGGACAATGAGTTCTCATGGTGTACCGAGAATAACGCATGGGCTTCTCAGTGCATCGAGCGCAATGGTAAGTATTATTTCTACTTCACCACGACAGACGGCGGCGGAGGCGGTAGAGCAGTCGGCGTTGCGGTTGCGGATAAGCCGGAAGGTCCGTATAAGGATGTTCTCGGTAAACCGCTTGCCGGTCCGAACTGGGATTACATCGACCCGACTGTTATGATTGATGATGACGGTCAGGCATGGATCATGTTCGGCAATCCGACCTGCTATTATGCAAAGCTGAAAGAGGATATGGTCACGCTCGATGGCCCGATTCAGAAATTTGAGATGACGCAGGGTTCATTCGGCTCCAGCAGCAAGGGCTGCGCATATGGCGAGGGCCCTTGGCTTTGCAAGCGGAACAATCTCTATTATCTCCTGTATGCCAGCTTCTGCGGCAGCGACAACGGCGAAAGTCAGGCATATGCAACTGCGCCCAGTGTGACCGGCCCGTGGACATTCGGTGGTCAGATTCAGAAAGAATCCAACTGCTTCACAACCCACGGCGGCGTCATCGACTATAAGGATCACTCCTACTTCTTCTATCACAAAAACGGTCTGCCGGGCGGCGGCACGTTCAAGCGCAGCGCCTGTGTGGAGGAGTTCACCTATAATCCGGACGGCTCGATTCCGATGATCAACCTCACAAATGAGGGCCCGAAGCAGATCGAAGCCTTGAACCCGTATGAGCGCGTCGAAGCGGAAACAATGAGCTGGTCATCCGGCATCAAAACGGAAAAAATCGAAGCAGGTACGCTCGCAATCGGTTATATTGAAAATGGCGATTACGTGAAAGTCAGCGGCGTTGACTTTGGTGAAAAGGGTGCTGCTGAGTTCTATGCGTCGGTTGCTTCTGCCGGCAGCGGCGGTAAGATCGAACTGCATCTGGACGCGGCAGATGGCCCGATTGTCGGCACGGTAACCGTTCCTGTGACCGGCGACTGGCAGGCATGGGAGACCGTTTCCGGTAACTGCGCCGGTGCAACCGGTACGCATGACCTGTATCTGCGCTTTGCCGGCGACGAAAGCTACCTCTTTAATGTAGACTGGTGGCAGTTCAAGGAATCCGGTAGCAGCACGATCCCCGGACAAATTGTTGACGAGTTCGGCGGCGTCTTTACAAAGAATAAGGACTCCGGCATTCTCGGTGATGTCAACGGCGACAGCGTGATTGATGCTGCGGACTACTCCTACGCAGTCAAAATGCTGCTTGCACAGGAAACCAATAAGACCGCGATCAAGGCTGCGGATGTCAACTGCAACAAGAAGCTCGAAAGAGACGATATCGACTGGTATACAAAATATCTGACCGGTCAGACCAATCAGTATCCGGAAAAGGTTGAGCCGGATGAACCGGAATACACACCGTATGAGTATACGGAAAATATGAAGTTCTTCAAAGCGCCTGAGCAGAATGGCAAGAACTACTTCAAGGATCAGCCGGCAAATCACGGTCAGGTGATTACCGAAAATTATTCCGGCATCAATGGCAACAAGAAAATGTATGTCTATATTCCGTATGGCTATGATGAGAGCAAGAAATACAATGTGTTCTATCTAATGCACGGCGGCGGCGAATCCGAGGAAACCTGCTTCAATGATAATAATATCAACATTGATGTCATGCTCGATAACATGATTGCAGATGGCGTCATTGAGCCGATGATCGTTGTCACGCCGACCTTCAATAAATCTCCGGACGGCGCAGGCGATATTTGGAATGAAATGCGCCAGACCATTATCCCGTATGTCGAGGGCAAGTATTCTACCTATGCAGAATCCACCTCCCTGGAGGATCTGAAAGCGTCGAGATTCCATCGCGCCTACGGCGGCTTCTCAATGGGCGGCGGTTCGACATGGAATATGATGATCAACTGTCTCGACATCTGCGCATATTATATGCCGCTTTCCGGTCACTGCTGGGGCGGTGCGAGTGCCATTCAGGCTGCCATCGACAAGGGCGGTTATCAGAAGGATGATTACTATGTCTTTGCGGCAACCGGTACCGAGGATATCGCTTACGGCAACATGGTTCCGCTGATGAACGCGCTGAAGAGCGATACAAAACGCTTTACCTATACGAGCGACTTCTCAAAGGGTAATCTCTACTTCTTGGAAGCGCCGAATGAAACGCACTGGTGGGGCATTGTCCGGCATTATGTCTATGACGCACTGCCGAACTTCTTCCACGAGGGCAAATAATCGGATGATACACAATGGGTCGCAAGGTTGGATTTTTGGTCTGTTACCCCTTCAACAGCTCGGAAATCTGTCTGCACCCTGCGTGTGAAAATGTGAAATGAATCAAGCCGCGAATCGCAGAATGTACTGTGATTCGCGGCTTTTCATATGGTTTAACAAGAAAAAATCCGCCCCGATTTTCGGACGGATTTGGCTGTTTGCAGACTAGAGCATCGGCTGAATGCGCCGCGCAATGACCAGCGCAAGCCCAAGCTGAATCAGATCTGGGAGGATGAATGGGAAAACGCAGTATGTGAGCGCGGTATGCAGCGAGATTGCCTTGGCGCAGACAAAGATGTACCATGCCGTTCCGGATAGATAGCAGAGCAAAAGACCGAGCAGCAGCGCGATGCTCTGAACAGCCAGCCGATTGCCGAACAGCTTCGTCATGATCAGATAGACAATGCCGACCAGGAGAAATCCGAGGATATAACCGCCGGTGCTGCCGAGCAAGGTACCGACGCCGCCTGTAAAATGCGCGAAAACCGGCATCCCGATTGCGCCGAGCAGGATGTAAACGAGGATGGCGCAGGTGCCGCGCTTGCCGCCGAGTGCTGCAAGAATGAAGCATACAGCAAAGGTTTGCAGCGTGATGGGGACGGTCAGCGGAACGGCGAGCCATGCGCAAATTGCCATGAGCGCCGCCCCGACTGCAATCTGTGCCAGATGAACGGTACGGTGCTGAGTCCTCGGAACGTGGTTCGATTTCATCGGAACCTGCCTTTATGTATTGCCGAATTCGGATGCAGCCGGTACGGTTTCCGTGACGGCGACAAAGGGCAGTCCTGCGGCACGGAGCTGCTGCGCACAACGCTCTGCACATTCAAAATCACTGCAGCCTGCAAATACCGCCGAACCGCTGCCCGAAAGCACGGGATTCAGCCCATGTGTACGCATGATGGTACGGATTGCTTCGACCTCTGCAAGGTCTGTGATCGCGTCAAAATGATTTCCGCAAACCGAAAACAGCGTATCGACATCTTTTTCGAGTGCGTTCAGTACATTGTCGGTGTGGTGGGGCAGCGAGGCTTGATAGGCGTCCAGTCTGCGGTATGCTTCCGGTGTGGAGATACCCTCTGTCCCCTTTGCAATGACAAGCGGCTTGCGCGGCATATCCGGCAGCGGCGTGATCTGATCCCCGATGCCGCCTGCATAGCAGGTGCCGCCGAACAGGAAAAATGCACAGTCAGCGCCAAGCGACGCCGCGATCGTATGCAGCTCCGAATCGGAAACCGGAAGCGCAAACAGCTTGCGAATGCCTACGAGTGCTGCGGCGCAATCCGAGCTGCCACCGCCCATGCCTGCTTGGGCTGGGATATTCTTTTCAAGATGAATCGCAAGACCTTGCGGTTGCGCTCCGAGCAGCTTCATTGCCGCTTTCCAGATGAGATTGTGTTCATCGCAGGGAACATCCGACGCATTACAGGTCAGCGTCAAGGGAAGCTCCGGCGCGTTTTTCCGCAGCGTCAGCGTATCGTAAATGCCGACGGTCTGAAAGACGCTGCGCATGGTATGATAGCCATTCGGCAGCTTCCCCGTGATGTCGAGCGAGAGATTGATTTTCGCCGGTGTGCGAATCACAAGTGTATCGGACATTTTCTGCTCCTTTTTTCGGGTTTCAATCAGCGCATAAGCTCAACTGTTGGGCGTTTCATCGAATGTATCCTCGCAAACGGGGCAGCATTCTTCTTCAAATTCTTCAAAATCATCGAAATCATCATCGTCATCAGTGGATTTCGTATAGGCAGTGATGGATTCGGTGGATTTTTTCTTTTCGGATGGGATGGCAGCGGTGCGATGTACATTTCTGATGTCCCTGCGCGTATCCGGTTCCTCGTCATCCTCATCGTCCTCGTCGTCATCCTCATCGGATTTTGCCTGATTGGCTTCCTGTTTTGCAGTTGCAATCATCATGCCGCCGAGGAAGCAGACTGCAAGCGGCAGCGTGATCCAGAGCCAATCCTTGACCGTGACCTGCGAGAGCTTGTTATACGCGACCATTGCCGTCAGATTGGCGACAATATGAAAACAAATCGGATAGACAATATTATTGGTTCGAACCAGGATAAAGCCTGCGATACAGCCAAAGAGAAACAGGTCAAGCATCGCAGATGTTCCGGCAATCAGGTGCGGAACGGTGAACGCGATCGCGGTGACCAGTACGGCGCACGCATTTCGCAGCGGTTCACGGCTTTTTCCGCGCAGCAGATTCAGAATCGAAAAACGGAAAATCAATTCCTCAGCGATTGGAGTCAGCCATGAAATGCCGATGAGCTGTAAGGTGGAAAGCGTATACATTTTCCCGTAATAGCGTGGAAATCTGCCCATATCGGATGTAAACAGAAAACAGGTGGAAAGACTCCAGAAAATTGCAGTCAGAACCACAGCCAGCATGATCGGGAATGTCAGCTTGACGCAATGATCCTTGAATGGAATATGGAAAAATTTATCTGCAATCCATGCGCTCAGAACGCCGCCGAGCAGCAGACTGATGCTGTAGGCGAGGGTCGCATAGGTATCGTCCCGACCAATGTGGATCATGAAAACCGCAAGCGCCAGCGGGATAAAGCCGGTGAGCAGGAGAATGACTGCTTTCATGATGTCTTGGAATACTTTTGATTCTTTGATAAAATCGCCCCCTCTATGGGAATGGTAGAAATTATGGCAGCACGGCGGCTGCTTCAATCGCGCGTGCGAGCTTGGATTTTTTTTGCGGAATCAGGGAAAAACGATGTTCCAGATTTTCGGCATAGGCAATGAATGCGTCCGGATCGCCGGATTTCAGCTCCAGCTCCAGTTCCTCAAAGGGCTGCATATTGGACGCGCTGCCGAGTGCGCCGACATCAATCGCAAATTCTGCCGAAAACACAGTATCTTCGCAGATTTCAAGGTGATAGCAGCTGCGGACAAATTCTGTTCTGCCAAGCTCGTGAAGCGCCTGCTGCAAGAGCATTTCACAAAGCTCACGCGGCGCGCCGGCATCGGGCAGCTTTCTGAGTCCCTCTGCAATCGTATCGGCTTCCACCTCATATTCCTCGCGGAGTGCCTGTGCGCCCTGCTTCATGACAGTACGCTTCATGCAGCAGACAGAGCGTTCGTTTTCTGTGCGAAGACGGAGCGCTGCGCCGTTCCGGTAAATGAGCTGGTCCGCAGTCTCATAGTAAATTGCAGACATTTTCAACGTATCATGAGCGATACGCGTTTCCGCATGATGCAGAAATTCTGCAAGTGCGGCAAGTGTTTCCTGTGGGATAAACCATTTGAATTCGCGTTCCATAAAGCCTCCGTCGGGTTACCGCTTTTTGGGGCGATAGCTTGCGAAATCAAACTTCACGAGACTGTTGATAAAGGTCAGCATATCGTTTGTGTTGACAATCAGCGTCTGCACGGTTTCCTCGTCAAGGGAAAGCAGGAAGTCGGCAGGGTAGCGAGATTCAATGTAGTAGTGGTTGATCTGGCTGCATACTGCGATGCGTGCTTTGAAATTGGAGTCCTCCTGCATTGCCTGCTTGCAGAGGAACGGCAGGTTGTGGCCGTCATAGAGGCGATGCCGCCGCCAGAGCAGATAGCCCTTGAGTGCCTTTTCTACGCATTGCTGGCAATGAAATGAAACAATATTGTAGCAATAAGCGTCATCGAGCAGCAATTTTGCCGCACGCAAATCCAGCGCGGCATAATAGAGCCAATCGTAATAACGCTTACTGTCTCCGTCACGAAAGCCCCTGCTCATACAGCACACCTCCCGTTTGACGAATCGACCATGCAAAGGTACGCGGGTCGGCAGAGAGCGTATCCCACTCGCTTTTTTTATAGAGCACGAGGTCATAGGGATAATCACAGTCCACTGCGGTATAGAGGAAGCATTCCAGCTCCGAGATATTCGGCGTTTCATCCGAAACAATGACAGCGAGCTTGAAGCTGATCAGTTCACCGGTTGCGTGGTTGGATTTATGGCTGATAAGATACACCATCAGCGGTTTGCCGAGACTGGCGATCGCCTCTGCCGTTGCCTGAATTTCTGGATAAAGCATGAAAAAACACCCCTTTTTGATTATTTGTGATATTTTCCGCCGGTGTTGATCTGGAACGCGCGGTAGAGCTGTTCCATGAGCAAAACACGGGCGATTTGATGTGTGAAAGTCATTGGCGACATGGAAAAACGGATATCCGCTTTCTGTTTGACTTCATCGGAAAGCCCGAAGCTGGAGCCGATCACAAAGCTGACCGTACTGCTGCCAGAAACTGCCGCATCCGATAGCAGTTCCGCAAATTGTTCGCTGCTGCGGAGTTTTCCCTCGATACAAAGTGCAATGAGCCTGCCCTTGTAGGCGGAAAGAATCGCCTTGCCTTCCTGTTGAAGCGCCGATGCGATTTCCGAATCCGAGGGCGAATCCGGCAGCCGCGATTCTGGCAGCTCCGTCAGTGTCAGGCGGCAGTAACGCTGTAATCGCTTGTCGTATTCGTCGTAAGCCTCGCGGAGCCATTTCTCCTTGAGCTTCCCGACTGTAATGAGATGTATCTGCATCAAAATCCGATCATCCTTCCATCTGTTTCCGGCAGTGCAGTCTGCATGAGGTAGTCGCTGCCGCGCCGGAATTTGCTGAGCCGCTGTTCAACGGTGCGTTCTGCAAGCTCCGGCAGATTGTTGTGCTGACTGAGATGGCCGAGAATCAGTCTGGTTGTACCGCTTTGCAGCAGCATATCCGCAGCGTCGCCGCAGTCGTCATTGGAGAGATGCCCGACCTTTGAGGCGATGCGCTGTTTGAGTGACGCCGGATATGGTCCTCTACGGAGCATCATCTGGTCGTAATTGGCTTCCAGCAAAACCAGATCACAGCCCCGAATTCCCAAGGCAGCATCCTCGGACAGATAGCCGAGGTCCGTACAGACCGCGCAGCTTCGACCATCCGGCAGCTCCATCCGGTAACCGCAGCTTTGCACCGTATCATGCGAGGTCGCAAAGGGCGTAACCCGAATGCCGGCGCATTCGATGGTGCCATTCAGCGCATGGCAGGGCTGTTCCGGTTCGAGAAAAAGATGATCGTAGAGACTTTGGCGCGTCTTAGGCTGCGCGTAAACGGGAATCTGATATTTTTTCGTAAATACGCGCAATCCGGCAACATGGTCGCTGTGGTCATGCGTAATAAAAATACCCTGAACGGCTGCGATCGGGATATTGCAGCGCTCCAAAGCCAGCGTGAGCCGTTTTGCGGAAACGCCGCAGTCAATGAGAATGCCGCCGGCAGGGGAGCCGATAAATTCCGCATTGCCCTTGCTGCCGCTGAAAAGCGGATATATGCGTGCCATCTCATTCACATCCTTTGCGCGTTCCGAATCCCATAACAAATACAAACAGGGCGAAACAACCCGTCCGCCCTGTGCTTTTCAAAATTATACTGCGTCCTGATGCGGCTGAACCTCTTGAATAATTGGCTCATTTTGTTTTGGTGCCGGTGTGATGGGCTTTTTTGTGATGCAGGCACCGAGCGCACGCAGCTTACCCTCCATATCGGCGTAGCCACGCTCAATATGGAAAATATCTTCGATGGTTGTGACGCCGCTTGCAGCCAGACCCGCAATCATCAGCGCAGCACCTGCACGGAGATCGCAAGCCTTAACAGGCGCACCGGTGAGCTTGCCGGTTCCCTCGATGACAGCAACCTTGCCGTCCACCTGAATATCGGCACCCATTCTGCGCAGCTCATCCACATACTGGAAGCGCTGCTCAGAGACGCCCTCTTTGATCATACTGGTTCCCTCAGCAAGACAGAGCAGAGCAGAAATCTGCGGCTGCATATCGGTCGGGAAACCGGGGTGCGGACGCGTTTTGATACTGGTTTTGACCAGCGGACCGTCTACAGAAACACGAACTGCGTCATCAAACTGCTCAATCTTCACACCGATTTTTTCCATCACGGAAATAATGGATTCCAGATGCTTCGGGATGACATTTTTGATCAGGACATTGCCGCCCGTTGCGGCAGCCGCGACGATATAGGTTCCGGCTTCGATCTGATCCGGAATGACGCCGTAGCTTGTACCGCGCAGGTATTTTACGCCGCGGATTTTGATGGTATCCGTACCGGCACCCATGATATCAGCACCCATCGAGTTGAGGAAGCTCGCCAGATCGACAATATGCGGCTCTTTGGCAGCATTTTCGATGATGGTAAGACCCTCGCCCTTGACGGCTGCGAGAATTGCGTTCATGGTTGCGCCGACTGTCACGCAGTCAAAGAAAATCTGATTGCCCTTCAGACCATTCGGCGTTGTAATGTCGATCATTCCGCGATCCTGACGGCATTCAGCGCCGAGCTTTGCGAACGCTTTCATATGCTGATCGATCGGACGATCTCCAAGCGGACATCCGCCCGGTCTGGAAACGCGGCAGTGTCCGAATTTTCCGAGCAATGCGCCCATGAAATAGTAGGAAGCACGCATCCGTCTTGCGCTCTCATAGGGAACGCAGTGGTTCTGGATGCTGCGCGGATCAATGCGATAGGTATGCGGTGCGATGTAATCGACCGTAGCACCGAGTTCGCGAAGAATCTGGATGCTGATCGTGACATCGCTGATTTCCGGTACATTCTCAATGATGCACGGCTCATCGGCGAGGATGGTTGCAGGCAGAATCGCAACGACTGCATTTTTTGCGCCGCTGATTTCGACCTCACCCCGCAAAACTCTGCCGCCGCTGATAATAAACTGCTCAGGCGTTTTCACGGTTTGTTCTCCTTGTTCACAACACATTTTATTTTTATTATTTTGAGACAGCGAGTGTGTTTCTGTATTCGCTGCCGATTCCATCATTGTATCCAAAATGACTCCATCATCCTTACGTTATTTAATCGGAGGAAACGGATATTTCCTCTCCGGCGGCATTATACCAATGCGGTACTGCGCCATCGTATTCCGTGATGACTGCTTTTTCAATGACAACGGGTGTTTTGGGCTTATCCTCACCGTTGACAGCGACCTTCTGGATCGCAAGACAATGCTCCAAACCGTCAAAAACCTGTCCAAAGACCTCGTAGCCGCCATCGAGAACCGGCTGACCGCCAGCGGTCTGATAGAGCTGGGCTAATTCGGGTGAGGGCGAAATGCCGGTCGCATCACGAAGCTGCTGGAGATAATCGGGCGTGATCTCCTGACCGGTGACGATATAGAACTGACTTTTGTTCATCTTATCCGGACCGATCGCATAGGCGACAGCGCCCGTCACATGGCAGAGATGTCCGGAAATGGTCTGTTCAAAGCCGGTTTTGCTGCCCCAAGCATCGACACCGCCGGTGCCATCGCCTCTGGGGTCGCCGCCCTGAATCACGAAGCCATCCACAACACGGTGGAAGATCAGCTCATCATAAAAGCCGCTTTCAACCAGCGTTTTGAAGTTTTCGACGCCCTTTGGCGTCTCCTCCGGAAAGAGTTTGATTTTGACATCGCCGTAATCCTTGATGGTGAACACAGCGATTTCCTCGCCCTTTTGAGGCAGTGTAAAATTCACGATATCGGTAGACGAGATTTGCTCGTTTACCGCAGCGTTATGATCATTTGTTTCAAGCGTAATGGTTTTCTGCTTGCAGCCCGTACCGAGCAGCATGGCACCGCAGAGCAGCACTACAGAAATACGTTTGAACGTATGTGTTCGCATATAGCTGTTCTCTCCTTGTGAGATTCCGACATTCGCGACAGCGCGCAATTATCCTATCGGACATAACAATTATATTATATCATGTTTTTTTTCTTTTGTAAAGTGGAATTTCAGGTTTCTGTTATCTTTTTCTAATAAAATCCGGAAATGCCAACTGATTTTACGGCATAATAAAGAAAAAAGACGGTCGAAATTGCGCAAATCTTTATAAGAATGCACAAAAGCAATGGTTACAGATTTGTAACTATCAGGGAGCTTCCGTAATTTCGACGCTTGTGATACGGATCTCCTTGGCAGGTCGTTTGGCAGTGCCCTCAACAATGACCTCGGAATCCGTGATTGCGTCCAGAATCTCAAAGCCCTCCTGAAGCTGACCGAAGATGGTGAGCTGCTGGGAGTAATTCGGAATGCCGCCGTGTTCGATAAATGCCTCACCGATTTTCTTCATGGCTTCATCATCCACGGAACGGAGTCCTGCCTGCATCTCCTCGTTCATTTCCACCGTATCAACGACCAGAAACCGGCTGCCGGTCATATGGTCGCGGGTTTTTGTCAGGATTTTCCAGAAGCCGCCCTCTGCCTTTGTTTCGAGTGCGCAGAGTGAACCGCGCAGCGGCCAGAGCTTTGGAGAAAGCTCTCTTGGAATATTCTCCTGCGGAAGCTCTGCATCCTCGCTTGGGATGACGCCATCCGGATTTTTGCTGCCGGCAGAAAAGAATATTTGCGGTTCGGCGTGGAATACATAAGTATCATTATAGTAGCCTTCATTCGCGAGCGCACAGAAATTCTTGACCGTTTCGGGACATTGCTCCGGATACAGCGTGAACGTCATGTCGCCTACCGTCGTATGTACGACAGCAAGCATATCGCCGGATTTCGGCGACTCCAGCTGCATCAGCTCAATATCCTCGTGATTGATGACGGTAGAAAATCCGCCCGTCAGGTTAGAAAGCAGCGCCATACCGAACGAACTGATCAGAGTCAGGGTAAAGACGATCATCAAGCCTTTTGTCAGCTTGGATTTCGGCTGCGGCGCACGGTATGATTGCATAACATTTTATCCTTTACGTAATAGTTACTTCTTATTATACACCTTTTTCCAAGGAATGTCAAGGAATTTGCAAGAAAATCGCGAATCCTGCTGTAGAGTTGTCAATGATATGTTACACTCAACCTCAAAAAAATAGATGTAAAAGTAGAATAAACGAAATGAGCCAAATGTGAGGAGCGGAGCGACGAGGATTTGGCTCATTTCGGCGGCTCACCACATCACCGCCAGATA
>JAZNTW010000078.1:0-7974 GCA_045591925.1 Oscillospiraceae bacterium | reverse complement strand
TTCGCAGACTCCGTTTTCTTATTATAAACTAGGAAAATCCATAATTTCCACTGCGACAAATCGCACGCAGTTACGCCCCATAGCATAAAAATAACAGGTCTGTGGTGCCGAAACCCCATTTTCAATCCGTCGGAGATACATCAAATCCGCGTGAGGAGACAGACGCAGTGGGCGGCGATGCCTTCCTCACTGCCGGTGAAGCCGAGCTTTTCCTCGGTCGTGGCTTTCACACTGACCTGCGACACATCACACCCAATCGCCTGACAGAGATTTTCACGCATCTGCAAGATATGCGGTGCCATTTTCGGTGCTTGTGCAAGAATGGTCGCATCAAGATTTCCGAGCTGCCAGCCCTCGTTTTTGATGATCGCGGTGACACGGCGCAGAAGCACGATGCTGTCTGCACCGGCATACTGTGCGTCGGTGTCGGGGAAATGCTTTCCGATGTCACCGAGCGCGAGTGCGCCGAGCATGGCGTCCATGACCGCATGGGTCAGAACATCCGCATCCGAGTGACCGAGCAGACCAAGCCGATGCGGAATCTCAACGCCGCCGATGATCAATTTTCGGTCGGCAACCAGTCTGTGAACATCATAGCCGTGACCAATCCGGATATCAGCCATGGGAATCAGCCTCCTTTGCAAGCAGCGCCTCAGCGATAACAAAATCCTCCGGCGTTGTGAGCTTGAGATTGGAATAATCGCCCTCGGTCATCGTAACCGAAACGCCGAGCGCCTCGACAAGCTGACAATCATCGGTATAATCCTTGCCCTGTTCCGCGGCAAGTTGCATGGCGTCGCGGTACAGCGACAGCCGGAAAACCTGCGGTGTTTGCGTCTGCCAGAGTGCGGCACGATCCGGCGTTTCTGCAATTACGCCGTTCCGCACGACCTTGATCGTATCTTTTACAGGCACACCAAGTGTAGCCGCACCGGAAATCCGAGCAGCCGCAATCGCTTTTTCAATATCCGCAGGGCGAATCAGGGGTCTTGCACCGTCATGGATCGCGATATAGTCAGCAGGAAAATCAATCGCATTTACGCCGTTTTGCACACTCTGCTGCCGGGTATCGCCGCCGGCGGTGACGATGACGGGTATAGTAATCTGACAAGAGATCTCCGAAATCGCAGAACGGAATTCTGCAAGATCCTTTTCGCGGCAAATGACAACAAGCCCCGCAATACTTTCGCAATCGCAAAAGCTGCGGAGCACTTGATGCAAAACCGTTGTATCGTTCAGCGGATGTAAAATTTTATGGATGCCGCCCATTCTGGTCGCGTTTCCGGCGCAGACCAGAATGGCAGCAGTATCGTTTAAGCGCATGAATTACTGAATGCCGGGTGCTTTCGTGCCGCAGACTGTGCAGAACAGCGCGTCAGAACCAAGCACTTCGCCGCAATTCGGGCAGATATTCTGAACCGGAGCAACGGGTGCTTCGGGCTGTGCGGCAGCGGTTGGGAGTTTATTGCCACAGGATGCACAGAACATCGAATCCGCAGTGAGAGCCTGTCCGCAGAACGGGCAAATCGGCTGAACAGCGGAGGGTGCAGCAGGAGCCGGTGCCGGAGCAGGTACGGCGGTGCCGCAGCTGGAGCAGAACTTCGAGCCAATCGGAACGGCTTTGCCGCAGCCGGGGCAGGGGACAGTGCCTTCGAGCTGTTCGATCTCACGATTTTTGGCTTCGAGATTTGCTTTCAGTTCGGTGATAGCGGAAAATGCCTCTGCGTATTCCGGTGCAGGATTCTCACAGTTTTCATTGTAAAGCTTCTCACCGATATCGCGATAACGATTGCGCAGTTCATTTTCAATCGCCGCAATATCCTTGCGAACACGGTTTTTATCCGCAAGGTTTTTGGCGTTGTCGGAAACCTGCTTGGCTGTTTTGGAAACAGAAGCGGTCAGTTTATCAAAAAAATCCATTGCCATAAATTTTTCCTCCTTCTCAATCACGCCCTCTGGCGTTTCAATTATTATAGCATATTTCACGGATTTTGTCAACCGATAACCGCGGAAGATGTGATACAAATAAAAAAGATTACGGAAAATCGCGTGAAATTAAGATGGGGGAATGTGGGATGTGATGGCTATTTTTAGGGGAATATTGCGATTTGGGGGGTGCACAAGTTTTCGCATGATTGACTCTTTATTATGACCCTTGCCTCTTGGGGTTCTCCCCTCGCCCTGCGCATCTGCGCGGGGCACGAATGCGAGAGGGACAACCCAAGAACGAGGGGAATCGTCGCTGCGCTCCGGTCTCCCCTCTGCTGACTTGAATTTTCTTTTACTGCGTAGCGGAGAGCAGTTTATTACGCGAATTTACAATTAGGGGGAAAGGGGGAATGCGAGTGCAACGAGTTCCCCCCTTTCCTCTTGGGGTTCTCCCCTCGCTCTGCGCATCTGCGTGGAGCACGAATGCGAGAGGGACAACCCAAGAAAGAGGGGAATCGTCGCTGCGCTCCGGTCTCCCCTCTGCTGACTTAAATTTTTTTAGGGGAAAGTGGGAATGCGAGTGCAGCACATCTGGGGGTCGAGGGGGCGCAGCCCCTTCGTCGCGCGAAGCGCGAAATCAAATATAAATACAAAAAAACAGGGACACTGCACTTGCAATACCCCTGTTTGTATATATGGCGAACTTTCCGCGATGTTGCCTTTATTATAAAGTAGCATCGCTGCCGCGATGCGATTCGGAATGGGTGCCTCTATCGTAGGCACCCAAGCCCGCGAACTCTTATCAAGGCTAAGAGTGTTTCGCACTCTGCGGAGTGCGCCGGGGGCTTTGCCCCTCGACCCCACAAACTTTTGAAAAAGTTTGATCAAAACTTTCGATTTAACGCGCAATGAGCGCAATATAATCCAAAGGTGCGCTATTACCCCCATACCATAAACATGGGGTCTAGGGACGAGTCCCCAGCGCGGGGTTTGGGGTGATTTTGCAATGCAAACTCACTGCGAAGTTTTTTTCTATTGCCCCCATTGAAATTCACCACATAATATGGTATAATATGAAAAAACGCGCGAAAGGAACACACCATGTCACTTGTTTTCATTTTCAACAGTCTGATGCTGGGCATCGGGCTTGCCATGGACGCATTCACCGTATCGCTTGCAAACGGCCTGCAAGAGCCGGATATGCGACGACGCAGACAGGCAGGCATTGCAGGCATTTTCGCCGGATTTCAGATGCTCATGCCGCTGATCGGGTGGGTCTGCGTTCACACGGTTCTGCAATATTTTCAGGTTTTTGAGAAGCTGATTCCGTGGATTGCGCTATTGCTGCTCGGCTGGATCGGCGGCAAAATGCTGATTGACGGTATTCGCAGTCGGAAGCAGGCTGCCGAGGACACCGCAACCGAAAAACCTGCCGCAACACTCAGCGCACTCGCCGTGCAAGGCATCGCAACCTCGATTGATGCACTGTCGGTTGGCTTCACAATCGCCGATTATCGCGCACCTATGGCGTTTATCGCAGCGCTGATCATCGGTGCGGTGACGTTTCTGATCTGCTTTGCCGGACTCAAAATCGGCAGAGTCGCCGGTAAAAAGCTCGCCGGGAAAGCAACCATTTTCGGCGGCATCCTCCTGATCGCCATCGGCATCGAAATCTTTCTCTCCAACATGATCGGAAAATAAGGCGTCTCCGACGCACACAGTTTGCGAAGCAAACTATTGCACAGATGGGCGATACCACACTATCATTTCGCATAATAAATAAATGAACCGGAGTCTGCACGAACAGATTCCGGTTCAAATATTATATAACGATATTGCGCAGCAAATCCGAGGCCGCCATCAGCAGTTTATCGGAATACATAAGACGGTGAATCGCTTCGCGCTTCACCTAGGGGCGCAAAATGGTGCCGTGTACTGCCCGGTCGGAGATACCGCACTCATCGCTGCGTTGTCTCGTAGGATTTGGCAAGATTCTTCAAAATCTTAGCGACAAAGCCATCGACCTCCGAATCGGTAAGCGCATGGTCATCACAGCGGAAGCGGAGCGAGAACGCCAGCGAATGCTTGCCCTGCTCAATCTGCTTGCCCTCGTAAACATCAAAGAGCTGCACCGTTTCAAGCGACTTGCAGGCGCGCTTCATGCAGTCCTCCAGGTCGGCACAGATGACCTCCTTGCTGACCAGCAGCGCAATATCACGCTGTACAACCGGATATTTCGGCAGCGGTGCAAACGCGAGCGGCTGATTGAGATACGGGCGCAGTGCCGTCAAATCAAGCTCTGCAAGGAACACCGCGTGCTCCGGAGTCTCTGCGTCGGTCAGGTCATGCGCGAGCATACCCAGCCAACCGATTTCCTGTCCGTTCAGCGAGACGACCGCGCTCATGCCCGGATGCAGGAACGGATATTTTGCAGCGTCCTCCGGCTTTGCGTAGGTAAATTCGAGTCGGAATGCCTCCGCAACTGCCTCCAGAACCGCCTTGCCCTCGAAGAAATCGAGCTTGCCGCCATCGAATAAGCCGATACACAGTGCTTCACGCTCGGTCGGCTCGGTGGTCGGATGGGTCTCGGTGGAGTGGTAGGTCTTTGCGATCTCGAACAGTCTGCCGGCGTCATTGCCGCGGCGTACATTGCGAATCACCGCATTGAGCATCGACGGCGCAAGCATGGTTCGCATAATCGAAAGATCCTCGGAAATCGGGTTCAGCAGACGGATCGCCTGTCTCTGCGGCGCATCCTCCGCAATTCGCAGCAAATCAAGGTCCTTCTGCGAATAGAACGAATAGTGAATCGTCTCATAAAGACCCTGCGCGGCGAGGGTGCGCTTCAGCTTGAGCGTGCTGCTCTGCTCTGCGTTTCTGCCGCCGTTTGTGACAGACGCCGCTGCAAGGAAGGTCGGCTGAATGTGGTCATAGCCGTACATCCGAATCAATTCTTCCGCGATATCCGGCGCATTTTCAATATCCTCACGATACGGCGGAATCTCTACGGAGAGGCTGTCGCCGGAAATCTGCGGTGCAAAATCGAGATTTTTGAGGATACGCGCGATCTCGTCTGTCGGAATCTCGACGCCGAGCAGCGCATTGATTTTTGCAATCGAAACGGTCAGCGGACGCGTTGCAGTCGGGTCTGCGACAACCGCCTCACAGAACGCCGCACTCGTCACGGTACCGCACCGGAGCTCGTCAATCAGGTGCAGCGCACGCTTCATGCCAAGCTGCGTCGCGTAGATGTCAACGCCCTTTTCAAAGCGCTGAGAGCTGTCCGAATGCTGACCAAGCGCACGGCCGGTCTTGCGGACATTGTCGCGCATAAATTTTGCGGATTCAAATACGACATCGGCAGTATCGTCCTTGATTTCGGAGTTCAGACCGCCCATGATACCGGCAAGCGCAACCGGCTTCTTGCCATCGCAGATGACCAGGTGATTCGGATTGAGCTTGAATTCCTTTTCATCGAGGGTGACGATGGTTTCATCCTGCTTTGCTCTGCGGACGATGATGCGGTTTTCCTCCAGCTGACGCAAATCAAAGGCGTGCATCGGCTGACCGATTTCTTTCAGGACATAGTTTGTGATATCAACAATATTGGAAATCGAGCGAATGCCGACCAGCGCGAGTCTGCGGCGCATCCATGCAGGAGACTGTGCAATTTTAATATCGCGGACATAGTGTGCCTGATAACGCGGACACAGATCCGGTGCTTCGACCGTCACAGAGAAGCCGTCCAGCCCCGAAGCGTCCTGCTGGTAATCGAGTGCCGGCATTTTCAGCGGCTTACCGAGCGCAGCGGCAACCTCACGCGCAATGCCGAGAATGCTCATGCAGTCCGGACGGTTTGCGGTGATGGAGATGTCGTACATCCAGTCGTCAAGTCCTGTGACAGACTTGATATCCGCACCAATCGGTGCGTCCTCAGGCAGCACGAGCAGACCGCAGTAATCTGCGCCCGGATAGAGATCGTCATTCAGACCGATTTCGATGCCGGAGCAGAGCATACCGTGCGATTCAAAGCCTTTGAGCTTGCCCTTTTTGATTTTCATAGTGCCCTCGATGGTGACATGGTCTTTTGCGGTGGCATAGACCTGTGCGCCGACGAGTGCCGCGGGATATTTGCCGCCTGCCTTGACGTTATCCGCGCCGCAGCAGATCTGGAATTTGCCATGCTCGCCGCAGTCAACCTGACAAACGGAGAGATGCGTTTCGGGAATCGGCTCGCACGCTGTGACCAGACCGACCACAACGCCGGAGATCTCCGCGCCGAGCTGCGTCAGCGTTTCGACCTCGAAGCCGCAGTCAAAGAGTCTTGTTTCAAGCTCCTGCGGCGTAATATCAATATCAACATAGTCCTTCAACCAACTCAATGGAACAATCATGTTTTCGGTTCCTTTCTATCACTGGGATATTCTCACAAACGGTTCTCGAATGCGGTTTGCTTATTCGTTGAACTGCGAAAGCACTCTGACATCGGACTCAAACAGCATCTTGATATTCGGGATGCCGTATTTGAGCATGGCGATACGCTCGATGCCCATGCCGAATGCAAAGCCGGTATATTCATCGGGGTCGATGCCGCAGTTTTCGAGCACCTTACGGTTGACCATACCAGCGCCGAGCACCTCGATCCAGCCGGTGTCCTTGCACAGACGGCAGCCCTTGCCGCCGCAGGCAAAGCAGCTCACATCGACCTCAACAGAGGGTTCGGTGAACGGGAAATAGCTTGGGCGCAGACGGGTTTTGACGTTTTCACCAAAGACATTCTGCGCAAAGACGTCGAGCATACCCTGCAAATCGCAGAGGGTAATGCCCTTGTCCACAACGAGGCCCTCCATCTGAGAGAACATCGGGGAGTGGGTTGCGTCGTCGTCGGAGCGGAACACCTTGCCGGGCGACAAGATCTTGATCGGGGGCTTGGTGTTTTCCATGACGCGAATCTGACCTGCGGAGGTCTGGGTTCTGAGCAGCAGCTCGGGCGAGACATAGAAGGTATCCTGCATATCGCGTGCCGGATGGTCCTTGGGGGTATTGAGGGCGGTGAAGTTATAGTAATCGTTTTCGATTTCGGGGCCCTCGAAGATGGTGAAGCCCATGCCTGCGAAGATGTCGATGAGCTCATTGGCGATGAGGGTATTGGGGTGCAGCGCGCCCTGCTTGTGGGCAGCAGCCGGCATGGTGACGTCGATCTGCTCGGCGGCATTTTTTTGTGCAAGCTCGGCGGCTTTGAGACGGGCGTCCTGCGCGGTAAAGAAGTCGAGAGCCCATGTTTTCAATTCGTTGACGATCTTGCCGAATGCCGGACGATCCTCCGGAGCAAGGTCGCGCATATTCTTCATGAGTGCGGAAATCTGACCGGATTTGTTATCGAGGTACTGTTTCCGGAGCTGATACATTTCTTTGGAATCGGTAATGGCGGCAGCGGCGGCTTCAATTTCCTGCCGCATCGCTTTGATTTGCTCTTCCATGTTCGATACCTTCCTCTCCATATTTTTTCGGAAAAATCCACCTTATAGTATACCGCAAATCCCAGGAATTGTCAAGTGCTTTGGTGTCTCCGACGGATTGATAATGGGGCTACCGCGCACACTACGCACGCTGCGCAGTGCGTTTACATAGTAAACTCACCCAAACCCCTCGCTGAGGACTCGTGTCCAGACCCCGTGCAGTGTCCCTGTTTTTTTGTATTTATATTTGATTTCGCGCTTCGCGCGACGAAGGGCCTGCGCCCCCTCGACCCCCAGATGTGCTGCACTCGCATTCCCCCTTTTCCCTAAAGAAAATTTAAGTCAGCAGAGGGGAGAGCAGTTTATTTTGCGGCTTTGCAATTAGGGGGAAAGGGAATCAGGAAAGGGGAGCGCGAGGGGAAAACCTTAAGGGGAAAGGGGGAATGCGAGTGCAACGAGTTTCCCCCTTTCCTCTTGGGGTTCTCCCCTCGCACTGCGCGGAGCACGAATGCGAAAGAAATTTCTGTGCAAGATGGCGGGAAATCTGACTGCGTATCTGCACCGCCAAGCCGTAAGGCGGACTTTG
>JAZNTW010000077.1:0-8043 GCA_045591925.1 Oscillospiraceae bacterium | reverse complement strand
GACAACCCAAGAAAGAGGGGAATCGTCGCTGCGCTCCGGTCTCCCCTCTCTCTTAGGTTTTCCCTCTCGCGCTCTCTCTTTCCTGACTCTCTCCCCTCTGCTTAGTTGAATTTTCTTTTACTGCGCAACGGAGAGTAGTTTATTTTGCGAATTTGCAATTAGGGGAAAGGGAATCAGGAAATGGGGAATGCAAGATCAGCAAGTTTCCCTCTTGACTCTTGGGGTTCTCACCTCTGCTGACTTGAATTTTTTTTATGCACAGCGGAGAGCAGTTTATTTCGTGGCTTCGCAATTAAGGGGGAAAGGGAATCAGGAAAGGGGAGCGCGAGGGGAAAACCTTAAGGGGAAAGGGGGAATGCGAGTGCAGCGAGTTTCCCCCTTTCCTCTTGGGGTTCTCCCCTCGCCCTGCGCAACGGAGAGTAGTTTATTTTGCGAATTTGCAATTAGGGGGAAAGGGAATCAGGAAATGGGGAATGCGAGTGTAGCAAGTTTCCCTCTTGCCTCTTGGGGTTCACCCCTCGCCCTGCACCTCTGCACCACCAGCTCTGCGCGGTATTGCCATAGGTTCAAATCAAATCATAGTTTCACTCATGAAAAATCCGCAGTCTGACCGGTCAGATACTTCGTGAACCAGACAACATCGGCAATCGCAGCCTCGCCGTCCTCATTGACATCGGCTGCAAGCGCTGCCGCTTCGGAAGAAAATGCGCCGGTCAGCACGCCGCGCTTGGCAAGCGTCAGGTCAACCGCATTGATGACGCCATCCGAATTGATGTCGCCGCGCGTGAATTCGATTTCAACCGCAGGGCCGTCAATCTTCACGCCATCCGGTGCGCAGATTATTTCGTCCACATAGAAGCTATTGGTGCTCGCATCGGTTTCGATATAAATCTGCATTCCCGACGCACCCTCCGGAATCGTGAACGACTCGTTTTTGAGCTGCACCCATTCGCCCTTTTTCACAGTCTCCGATGCGATTTTCGTATACTGCACCTCGCCTGCAGCATCCGTATATTCCAACGTAAAATGGAACAAATCGGTCGGGTCGCCCTCGTCATACCGTACAACTGCGCTGAGGCTGTATGCCTTGCCCGGTTCGCAAACCGCACTGCTCAGCGAATGCACCGCACCGTTCCAAGAAGCCTCACGGTCACTGCAATACAGCGATTTTTCGCCGGCATATTTCTGGTCGGTTGTCGGCGTGACCGATGCGCTGCCGCGACCGGTGAAGCCGTCAGCGTTCTTTTCATAGGTGTAGTGGAACCAGTAGCCGTCAGCGTCTTGCTCCACGATAATCGGCGTATTGAACTCCGCGCGCTCGTAATCAAAGAAATCAATGTCCGCATAACCGCCCGTTGATTTGGTTGGATAGCTGTAGATTGCGCTGCGGTAGCCGGTGAACATCTTGAGGTCATAGGTCATGCCGAGCGTATCACCGATTTTTGTCCAGCTGCTGCCATCATAGGAATAGAAGAAATTCGCACGGTCAATGTTATTGGATACATTAAAATTGCCGTCAACCGTTGCAAACGTGAACTCAACCTTGAGATAAATCTCCTTGCCGTTCATATTGGCTTGCTCGATGATTTTATTGCTGCTGTTGGCAATTTCGTTGCCGCCGTTCTTTGCCATATAGACCTTGCGGCTGCCGTCATCGGCAACATACACGCCGACATTGCCGTAATTGAGCTGGAACGCCGACAGACCTGCGTAATCGCCGACCTTCATGCCGGAGGTATCGAGCTTGATGACGCTCGAACAGGCAGGGCCTTCCGTGCGCATCGTCAACGTATTGCGCGCCCAGATGATATTATTGGCAATATGCGCATTTTGCAGACGGAGGAAGCCCGGCCGCTCCGTCACAGACCACGCATTGTTATCCGGATTGTGGTTCCATTGCCATTCGAGCATCAGGTCATTGGAGCCGTAGTCAAATTCATCGTCCTTTGCCATGAAGGAGCCTTTGTAGCCATCGGGGCCTTGCAGCGTGACGGGAGCCTTGCCGTTGACGCCGAGCATCGGCCAGTCATCCTGCCATGTCACCGGTACAAGCACCGGTACACGTCCGATCGCGCCGTGGTCCTGGAACATCAGTCCATACCATTTGCCGTCCGGCGTATCGACGATCTGACCCTGCGCAACACCTGCGCCGTAGGTTCCCAGACCGGAATTGAGAATCTCCTTGCCCTCATAGGTACCGGTCAGATTCTTGGAGCGATAGCAAAGCTCGATACGCGGCTTGCCGTTCGGCCAAGCGATAACAAAGACATAGTACCAGCCGTTGATTTTCAAGATATGTGCGCCTTCGCCGGCAAGTCCGGTAAGCCCTGTCTTGAACAGCGTTTTATCTACGCCGCCCGATTTGAAGCCGGTCATTTCGGCGTTGAGTTCCTTGATTTTGATTTCACCGCCGCCGCCATAGACAAGATAGTTTCTGCCGTCATCATCAAAGAGCATGGATGCGTCATGGTACATACCATTGATTTCGCTGCGCGTCCATGTACCGTTTTCGATGTCGTTCGTTTTATAGATGTAGGATTTTCCGGAGCCGTAGCTGCCGAAGAATATATAGTATATGCCCTTGTGGTAGCGCAGACTGGTCGCCCATTGGCCGTGCGCATAGTCGTGCTTGCCGTTTCTCAGGTTCTGCACGTCGCCGTCTGCATATATATCGTATACGTAGTTGCAGATTTCCCAGGAGAACAAGTCCTTGGATTTCATGATCGGCGCGCCCGGCGTGAAGAACATGGTCGTACTGACCATATAATAGGTATCCCCGACGCGGATAATGTCGTCATCCGGTACATCCGAATAAATGATCGGATTTGCAACCGTTGTCGCTGCCGACGCCGGTACAGCCTGTACCAAATTCGGCAAAGCTGTCAGCATGGAAAACGTACAAGCTGCAGCTGTCATTGCGGAAAGCAGTCTTTTTTTCATCATCATCATCAAACCCCTTAAAATAACCTTAAAAATCAGAAGCATTGCGGATAAATTTCGGCGGTAGACCCGCTCTTTTTTATTTATCATACCATATAATTTGAAATTCTTGCAATATCAAAACTGCATATTCTATGGACAAAATACAGCTTCCATTCAAAACGACCGCAATATTTGGGGAAAGATGCAGACATCCGACCCAAAAAAACCGAACAACTTTTCAATACAACAGACAACTTTTTTGATGCAAGAAACCGCAAGCCGTGGGCAGTTCATCCATTTTTTGCTGTGTTTTATCCATATAATCTGCAAAAAATATATTGTATTTTGTCCGAACATCTATTAAAATGAATACAACGAATACCATAGTTCTGCGGTTTGAGCTGTATTGAAACTTGCACTCCCCTTCGTGCAGTGACCGTACAGACTCACCGTGGATATGGTCTTCCAATATTCGCCAAAATGAAATTCAGATTATCATGCTAGGGGGAAATGTATGAAACGCAAACGTTTGTATGCGGCGTTAACCGCCGTACTTTGCACAGCGTCAATGGCGTCCATGATGCCCATGCAGGGCGTTCAGGCTTCAGCGCTTGTGCAAAACGATTTTGAAGTCACCTACGGCGGCTGGTATGCTGAGTCGCCCGACTGGAGCTCCGATGTGACCGCGATCGACGGGATCGGCTTTGCCGGTTCGCGCGGTATGAAAGTAACCGACAGAACCTCTCCTGAAGATGGTGCTGTCTCCGAAAAAGACCTCTACCTGACCGGCGGAGAGCGTTATGACTATTCTGTTCGCGTCAAGGCTGACACCGATCAGCACTTCAAGCTCACCCTCTCTCTTGAGGATATCAAGACCGGTGAGAAAACCGTTAAGGTTCTTGACGAGAAGGACGTCAAGGGCGGTCAGTGGGCTGAGCTTTGCGCATCCTATAAGGCTCCGGAAAATTCAAAATCCTTTAAATTGACAATTACGACCGATACGACCGACGATTTCATCTATGATGAAGTAACGGTTGTCGGCAAAAAGCCTGCAATGACTGCAAGCGCAGCCGCTTCGGACAAAGGTCTGAAGGATATGCTCGTGAATTACGGTATCCGTTCCGGTAACATTTTGAACGGCGGTACCATCAACGACAGCGCAATCAAGGATATCCTGCTCAAAGACTGCAACGCAATCGAATGCGAAAACGAAACCAAGCCGGACGCTACCCTCGTCGCTTCCGGTTCTACCGATACCAATATCAATGTCAGGGACAGCAGCTTTGCGAAGATCGCTGACTGGTGCGCACAGAACAACCTCGGCTTCCGCGGTCACACACTTGTATGGCACTCCCAGACGCCTGAATGGTTCTTCAAGCAGAACATGGCTGGCAACTCCGGCAGCTATGTCAGCGAAAGCGTCATGGATCAGCGTCTTGAGAGCTACATCAAGAATATGTTCAATCTCTATGCGACAAAGTATCCGAACCTCAATGTTTACGCATACGACGTCTGCAATGAGTGCATGAACGACTCCAACGGCGGTCCGCGTGACAAGGGCTACAACAACGGCAAATCTCCGTGGGTTTCTATCTACGGCGATAACCACTTCATCGACAAGGCATTTGAATATGCAAGAAAATATGCACCGAAGAACTGCAAGCTCTTCTATAACGATTATAATGAGTACGCTTCCTTTAAGCGCGACGCGATTCTCACAACCGCAAAGCGTATTAAGGCTGCCGGCAACCTCGACGGCGTTGGTATGCAGTCCCATATCAATGCAAACGCAAATGACGGCTGGAGCGGTGAAAACCAGTACATGACCGCTTTGAAGATGTATCTCGAAGCCGGCATGGAAGTACAGATCACCGAGCTGGATATCTCCACCGAGGGCGGCAAGTATTCCCTCGATCAGCAGGCAAACAGATATAAGAATATCCTCAAGGCTTGTATCGACTGGAACTCCGATCCGACACACGTTGGCAGAGTGACCCTGTTCCAGGTCTGGGGTCCGAACGATAACAACTCTTGGGTTGGCACCGATAAGGCATCCGGCAGAAGCAACGCTCCGCTGCTCTATACCGGCAACAACCAGCCGAAGGCTGCTTATACCGCTCTGACCTCCCTCGTTCCGCAATCCCAGTGGGGCGACGGCACCAAGTTCTCCGATGATTTCGTCGTCAAAGAGCCTGAGCTCGACGCAAACGGCTACTGGTTCCACTATACATTCGAAAACGGCGTTGACGGCTTCACCGGCCGCGGCAGCGCATCTGTTGCTTCCTCCGGTGCCGAGGCATATAAGGGCAGTAAGTCCCTTTCCACCACCGGCAGAGAGGATATCTGGAACGGCGCAACCGTTTCGCTCCCGTCCAACATCTTCAAGCCCGGTACGGCTTACAGCTTCAGCGCAGTCGTGAAGTTCACCGATGGCGCAGAGTCCGAGCCGTTCCACTACAGCCTCCAGTATGTTGGATCCGATGGCGAGACCTATTACGAGAAGATCGTTGAGGGTCAGGAAATCGCAAAGGATTCCTGGACACAGCTTGCAAATACCTCGTTCAAGATTCCGGCTGGCGCTTCCGATGTTCAGCTCTATTTCGAGACTGCCGATACGAACATTGATTTCTATGTCGATGAAGTTATCGCAGCACCGGAAGGCACCGTCATTGACGGTCCGAAGGGCAATCCTGTTCTGAATTCCAAGATTCTCGGCGACGTCAACTGTGACGGCCTGATCTCTGCAGCAGACCTCTCTGCTCTGAAGACCGCACTCAGAACCGAGAAGTTCCTGTCCTCTTCTTCCAAGAAGAACGCAGATGTGAACTCCAGCCTCAAGGTTACCGAGGCAGACGCAGAGGCACTGCTCGATTATCTGCTCACCAAAATCACAAAGTTCCCGATCGCAGAGCCGGAAGTCACACAGGTCGATTTCACCCAGATGGAATCTGCGTTCAACAACATGAACCTCGCAACCACCACCAAGAAGGATAATGAGAACAACCCCTGTACCACCCAGCGTTTCGGTGCAGACCCGGGCTGGATGGTCTATGAGGACAGACTCTATCTCTACACCACCAATGACGCGTTTGAGTACAACGCACAGGGCAATATGCAGGAGAACACCTATAACTCCGGTACCATCAACTGCATCTCCTCTGCTGACCTCGTAAACTGGACCGACCACGGCCCGATTCCGGTTGCTGCCAGAAACGGCAGAACACAGGGCGGCGTTGCAAAATGGGCTGCCAATGCCTGGGCACCGGACGCTCTGCATAAGAAAATCAATGGTAAGGAAAAGTTCTTCCTCTACTTCGCAAACAATGGCTCCGGCGTCGGCGTTCTCTCGTCCGACAGCCCGACAAGCGGATTCGTAGATCCGATCGGCAGCGAGCTGGTTTCTAAGTCCAAGGTCGGCAACATGAACGACGTTGTCTGGATGTTCGACCCGGGCGTTTACTACGATGAAGCAACCGACGAAGCTTATCTGTTCATGGGCGGCGGCGTTGACGGCAGAGATAAGGCGAACCCCAAGACCGGTAGATGTATGAAGCTCGGCGATGATATGATCTCCATTTCCGGCAATGCAGTTACCCTGGAAAACCCGTATCTCTTTGAAGACTCCAGCCTCATTAAGATCGGCGATACCTGGTATTACTCCTACTGTGCAAACTGGAATGTTCCGGGCGGCACCAATATCAACGGCGTTTCCTTTGGTAATGCAGATATCCTCTACATGACCTCCAAGAACCCGATGGGTCCGTGGACTTCTTCCCAGCTCAGCGGTATGGTCTTTGCAAACACCGGTTCGCAGCGTCTCGATAATGGCGGTAATAACCACCACTCGATTGTCTACTTCAAGGGTAAGTACTACGTTGCATACCACGCAAGACAGACCGAAATCCGTTTGGGTGTCAACGGCGGAAAGGGCTTTAACTACCGTTCTACCCATATCGACGAGTGCTCCTTCAACAACGGCAAACTCTCCTGCACTGGCTCCATGGCTGGCGTAAAGCAGCTTGAATATCTCAATCCGTACACCACTGTTCAGGCTGAAACCATGGCAAACCAGGGCGGCATCCAGATCAAGGGCGTTGGCGATACTGTCGTTACCGATATTCAGAAGGGCGACTGGATCAAGCTCAAGGGCGTTGATTTCAAGGATGGCTGCAAGTCCTTCGCAGCACGCGCTTCCTCTAAGAACGGCGCGATCATTAAGGTTACCAAGGGCTCTCCGACCGGCGAGGCATTCGCTTATATCGAAGTTCCGGCGGGCGGCACCATGACCGATATTGCACCGGTTGCTTGCAACAGCATCGACGGTGTGAACGATATCTGCTTCGTATTCAGCGGCGAGCTGGAGTTCGATAGCTGGTCGTTCAAGTAATCTTTCGCTCCCCCAAAGAATTGGCTGTATGAGACACTTCGGTGCATTCATACAGCCAATTTCTTTTTGTGAATTAAGGTGTCTCCGACGGATTTATAATGGGAGCTTGAAGCCCCCAGAACCCATGTTTATGCAGATAATGGGCGTATCCGTGGCTTTTGTTGTGTAAATGGCGCGTTAAGGCAATGCCGCACAGAGTTGGTGGTGCCATATATACAAACAGGGGCATTGCAAGTGCAGTGTCCCTGTTTTTTTTATTTATATTTGATTTCGCGCTTCGCGCGACGAAGGGGCTGCGCCCCCTCGACCCCCAGATGTGCTGCACTCGCATTCCACCTTTCCCCTAAAGATAATTCAAGTCAGCAGAGCGGAGACCGGAGCGCGCGACGATTCTCCTCTTTCTTGGGTTGTCCCTTTCACATTCATGCTCCACGCAAATGCGCAGGGCAAGAAGGAAACTCGCTGCACTCCCCTTTTCCCCTAAAGAAAATTCAACTCAGCAGAGGGGAGAGAGTTAGGAAAGAGAGAGCGCGAGAGGGAAAACCTAAGAGAGAGGAGAGACCGGAGCGCGCGACGATTCCCCTCTTTCTTGGGTTGTCCCTTTCGCATTCGTACTCCACGCAGTGCGAGGGGAGAACCCCAAGAGGAAAGGGGGAAACTCGCTTCACTCGCATTCCCCCTTTCCCCTTAAGGTTTTCCCCTCGCGCTCCCCTTTCCTGATTCCCTTTCCCCCT
>JAZNTW010000076.1:0-8796 GCA_045591925.1 Oscillospiraceae bacterium | reverse complement strand
AATAGTGCACACGATGTGAACTTTTGCTTCCAAAAGCGCATTTTTATTTCAAAACAAGGAAAAGAAAAATGTCCTAGATACGCGATTTTCGTCGTATCTAGGACATTTCACAAAAGCGGAAAGAGAGGGATTCGAACCCTCAGTGCGCTATTAACGCACACACGATTTCCAGTCGTGCGCCTTCGACAAATCATCCGGTTTTCAGCCATCCGGTTTCACAGCAAAATCTGTTTGAGCCTTGTGAGGTCCGAGACCGTGAGACGGTTATTTTCATCTGAATCCGCCGCCTTGCCCTGCTGTGCGGTGAGCTCCGTTTCGCCAATCAGCGCCTTCACAAGCAGCACGGCATCCGCAATCTCGACCTTACCGCTGAGATTCACATCGCCTCTCAGCGTCTGCGGCGCAGTCGTTACGATATTTCCGCTTCCTGCCTGTACATTCACCGTCACATACCGACAATCCCCGAAGCCATACGGCGAATACTGTCAAAGGTTTCGGGTTCAAATTCTACCATATCGGAATCTCTTTCTCTGAAGGTGCTTATTAGACAGTCCAGTTCATTCAGAGTTTGATCCTCATCTTCAATTGTGGACATCTTTTTTACTGTTTTATTTAAACTCGCTATTTTATTGGATATTTCCTTTGTTTGCTCACGATATCTTGCTTCGTCCATAAAGCCTTTGGTTCTGAGCCTTGATATAACATTGAGCTGCTCTTTTAATTTAGCTGATCGTAGATATCATCCCAATCGGTTTCATAAATCTGAGGCTCTGCTTGGATAGTCAAAGAAGAATAAAGTTTCATCTCTTGTGTCGGCTTTGCCGTAACCGTAAAGTCGGCTTGACCGTGGATATCGAGGTAATGGTCTTTCACCTCTGCAAGGTCTGTTCTTCTGCTGAGCATCATCTGCATGAGCAAGTTCTGCGATTTTGTCAACAACTTCTTTCAGCTCTCTGTGAAGCTGCTGTTCAGCAGGAGTCAAGTCGTTCTGCTCAACAATCGCTCTCGCATTTGGAATGAACTGTGACTTTCGAGCGTAACCGCATCCCTCTGCTTCAACGAGGATCCCATCGTTACCGTTGTAATTGAGGCAGAGAATGCAATGGGCTGTGTTACCTTCGATATACATCAGATCTTTGTTTTCGATGAGTTCGGGTACATCATCAAGAGGGTGATTACTTTCTCCACCTCAATCTGCATTGGCTCATAAGTGTGTGCCTTGTGATTCAAGGTGCTGTTGAATGTTAGTTTCTTCATAGGCATCATCTCTCTTTCATTTTAATTGTATAGGGGAAATAAAAAAAGCCGAATCAACTGAGATATAATCATCTCAATCAATTCGGCAAATACAACAATATTCGGTTTGAAACTTTGTGAAATATTTTCGCAAAAATAAAGAGCAGATATCGGAATTTTTCTTCCAAATCTGCTCTCAAATCTCTGCAAAATCAAAAAACGCCCGTTCAAGTCCAAAAAACGCTTGAAAAATGGCTTAGGTGATCCATGGTTTTTATTATAAAATTTTCGGGGCATGATACGCAAAAAAGTCCGATAAATCGGACTTTTTCGGTATGTGATCAATTTCGTCACATAAAGATGGTTGGGGTGGAAGGATTTGAACCCTCGAAATAACGGAGTCAGAGTCCGCTGCCTTACCGCTTGGCGACACCCCAGTATTCAGTTTTTTTGTTGCTCGTTCCTGACGACTTATATATTATAGCACAATTCTTTTGATTTGTAAAGGGGTATTTTGCATTTTTCTGAAATTTTTGTGTTTTCACAAAAAAGACTTGCATTTTTCATGTAAATTTGCTATAATGCTAAAGTGAGGCTGTGTGATCGGCTGCTCTCACAATACAGGATGCCTCTGCTCAATGCCATGGAGCGCTGCAAAAAACGCGTCTCCTGCATCCTGAAACCGCATAAAGGAATTGAGATAATGAAAAAGCTCTATTTGATTACAAATCTACAATCCGGAAAAGGTGCTATGCGCGGAAAACTTGCAGCTGTGATCGATCAATTTACCGCAGCCGGCTACGAGGTGACCGTTCGGCCAACGCAGAGCCGCATGGACGCGACTGCTGCCGCTGAATATGCTTGTTTGTCCGAACAGTTTGATCTGCTTGTCTGCTCGGGTGGAGACGGTACGCTCAACGAGGTTGTGCAGGGACTGATGCACAGCAGAAAACCGCTGCCGCTTGGCTATATCCCTTGCGGCTCTACCAACGATTTCGGCAGATCCCTGAAGATTTCCGCAAATATTGATGAGGCGGTCGGACAGATTATCAACGGTCGTCCGTTTCGCTGCGACATCGGTACCTTTAATGGCAAAAATTTCCTTTATGTTGCCGCATTCGGCGCATTTACCGAGACCGTCTACGAAACGCCGCAGAATGTCAAAAATGTCATCGGGCATATGGCGTATCTGCTGCACGGTCTGACGCTCCTACCCAGCATTCGTCCGCTCCATATGAAAATTGAATATGACGGCAAGGTCATCGAGGACGATTTCCTCTATGGCATGGTCAGCAACACCGCGTCTGTCGGTGGAATGCTCAAGCTCCACGATTTCCGTCTTGATGACGGGCTGTTTGAGGTCATGCTGATTCGCAAGCCGCCGAATGTCATTCAGCTGAACAAGATTCTGACGCAGCTCCTTGACATCAATATGGATATTGACGACCAATATGTGTTGTATTTTCGCGCGAAACAGCTGCGGTTTATCTCCAACGAGGAGATTCCGTGGACGCTCGACGGCGAATACGGCGGTGCAGCCTGCGATACGGAAATCGGGAACTGCGACCGCGCTTTGACATTCTGGGTGAGCGATGATGCACCGTATAATGATGATGAAATCAAGCGGCTCTTTACGCTGGAAAAGATGGAGGCTCCTGATTTTGATTAAGGAGGAATGAGTGCCGCAGTGACGGCATTCATCAGCATCATGCGACTGTTTCTCATTGATTATGAAAATGTCAATTCGGCAGGGCTGCACGGCATCGGTCAGGCTTCTCCGGACGACCGGATCATCCTGTTCTACAGCCATGCCGCCAACACGCTTTCGTTCGAGATCATGGACGAAATGATGGACGCGCGGATCATGCCGGAGCGCGTTTGTCTTGAAAAAACCGGAAAGAATGCGCTGGATTTTCAGCTCGTGACCTTTCTGGGCTATCTGATTGCCAAGGAATACGCGGATTCCTATTACATCATCAGCCGCGATTCCGGTTTTCAGTCTGCAATTTCATTCTGTCAGGCATATTTTGGCGTGAAGGTGCATCTCAAGCCCTCGATGAAGGCTGCACTCGGCGGCAAACAGCCGGTTCACGTACAGGATGCCGCAAAGCAAGATAGTCGGAATTCTGCCTTGAAGGCTGTCAAGCCGCAGCCCGTTGCTAAGAAGGTAAAGGGCGTTCGCGTACAGGAGCAGCCTGCGCCGCAAAAGAAAAAGCGTGCGTCGGTGAGTCTGCGGAAAAAGGCGACCGTGGTTCAGGTACAGCCGACCGGTAGTGAGCCCGTTGCGCTGCCAAAGGAGGAGCGCATTTCGATTGATCTCGAAACCGTGCGTTCGCTGATTGCGCCAAGCGTCAATCAGGAGACTGCTACGGAAATTCTCCGCTGTCTGCTGGATAGCCACAGCAAAACTGAGTTCCACAACGCCTTGCAGCAGCATTTCGACAATGACAACGCAAAGCAATATTATCATAGTATGAAGCCTTGCTTTGTGACCTTTACAGATTAACAGAAAGAGCCGTGTCAGTCCGCACGGCTCTTTTGCTGTATGTAATGTATAGATGTATTTCCGACGGATTTATAATGGGGGTGCTACCCCAAGCCCCTGTTGGGGACGCGTCCCCAGACCCCATTGTTTAAGGCAACGAAGGAATGAATCGGCACGAAGCGATTCGGGGTCTGCTGCAAGTATCTCCGATGGATTTGAAATGAGGACTGCGAACCCCAATTCACCCTCGATTTCTTGACAATTTTCCTCGCATATGCTATAATATAAAATGGAATTTTATGAACGGCTGAAAGACCGTTTTTCGCATTCCGAAGTGGAGGGTATTATGAATCAAAGCAACAGCCGCACCGGCGAAATTATTCGCGTCAGTTTGTGCGGCATCTCGGTCAATTTGGTACTGGTTGTCCTGAAGCTGATCGTTGGGCTTACCGCGCATTCCATCGCGGTCGTCCTCGACGCGGTCAACAACCTCAGCGACACGCTTTCCTCAATTATCACCATCATTGGCACAAAGCTCGCAGGAAAAGCCGCCGACCGCAAGCACCCCTATGGTCACGGCAGAATCGAGTATATCAGCGGCTCTGTCATTGCGCTGCTCGTCCTGCTCGCCGGCTTTACCTCGCTGAAAGAATCCATCGTAAAGCTCATCAGCCCGGCAGATACCAAGCACAGCATCCTCTCATTGGTCGTGCTGACCGCCGCCATTGCCGCAAAGCTGGTTCTCAGCAGATATTACCGGAAAAAGGGTGCGGCGCTCAATTCCGATTCGCTCAAGGCATCCGGTACGGACGCGTTCTATGACGCCATCATTTCCTTTGCGGCACTGATTTCCGCAGTCATCGGCATGACGGTCAAGTGGAATCTTGAGGGCATCCTCGGCATCGTGATTTCGGGTTTTATCATCAAGGCTGGCTTCGAAATCATCTCTGATACGCTCAATCATATCATCGGCATCCGTGCGGACGACGATTTCACCTCGCAAATCAAGGCAAGCGTCTGCGAGCACCCCGGCGTTCACGGCGCATATGACCTGATTTTACATAACTACGGTCCGGATAAATATTTCGGCTCGGTTCACATCGAGGTTGACGACAGCATGAGCGCACGCGAAATTGATGCGCTGACGCGTTCGATCGTGCCGCAGGTCTATCAGGAATACGGCGTTCTGCTGACCATCGGCATCTACGCTGCGAATACGCATAACGATACCGCCGTGCAGATTCGCGAAACGGTTCGCCACATTGTCGGGCAGTATCCGGAAATCCTGCAAATGCACGGTTTTTATATGGAGGAGGCTGCGCGCGCGGTGTCCTTTGATATTCTGGTCAATTACGATACGGACGACGTTTCCGAGCTGACTGCCGAAATCAGCAGCGCGCTGGAGGAACGTTTTCCGGATTATCACTTCTTTATCAGCATCGACCACGATTTCAGTGAATAAAAAATATGAATTAGGAGGCTGCATATGGTTTTCAGCAGCTTTGAATTTTTGCTTTGGTTTTTGCCGTTCTGTCTGATTGTCACGCTCCTTGCGCGAAAGAAATCACAGAACCTCGCGCTGCTCTTTTTCAGCATCGTGTTCTACGCCTACGGTGCAAAGGAAACGCCGCTGTATCTCTGGCTGATTCTTGCCTCTGTCGTCATCAACTGGATTTTCGGTATGCTGATTGGCAAACGGGATAAGCTTCAGAAACTCTATCTCGCGCTCGGTCTCGCTTGGGATTTCGGCAATCTGCTCGTGTTCAAGTATACCGATTTCTTCATTGAAAATATCAATCTGCTGCCGAATGTGGATTTGCCGCTGACGCACCTGATTCTACCGCTTGGCATCAGCTTCTTCACGTTCCAGATCGCCTCGTATCTGATTGACGTCTACCGCGGCGATGTCAAGGTCGAATACAATCTCATCGACCTCGGAACCTATATCATGCTGTTCCCGCAGCTGATTGCAGGTCCGATCGTGCGCTTTTCCGATGTGCAAAAGGAACTGCATGACCGCACCATTCGCCGTGATGAATTTTTTGAGGGCGTTCAGCTGTTCATCATCGGTCTGGGACGCAAGGTGCTGCTTGCAAATACGCTTGGCGGTCTGTGGTCGGATTTGCAGGCGGTCGGCTATGACGCCATCTCCACACGCGCCGCATGGCTCGGTATCATTGCATATAGTATGCAGCTGTATTTCGATTTTTCCGGTTATTCGCAAATGGCGATCGGCATGGGCATGATGTTCGGCTTCCACTTCCCGCAGAACTTCAATCACCCCTATATCTCCACCTCGATGACCGAGTTCTGGCGCCGCTGGCACATGACGCTCGGCACATGGTTCCGCGAATACGTCTATATTCCGCTCGGCGGCAACCGCAAGGGCAATACGCGGATGTATCTCAATATGCTCGTCGTCTGGTCGCTGACCGGCTTCTGGCACGGCGCAAACTGGAATTTCATCCTTTGGGGACTGCTCCTCTTTGTGCTGATTGCGATTGAAAAAGCAAAGCTCGGCAAGATTCTCAATCAGAAGCGCTGGCTCGGACATCTCTATATGCTGTTCTGGATTCCGATGTCGTGGCTGCTCTTTGCGATTACCGATATGCAGCAGCTCGGCGTGTACTTCTCGAAGCTCTGGGGCTTCGGCGGTCCTGCGCTGATGGCAAAGGACTACGCAAAATATTTCGGTACATACGGCAAATGGCTCATCATCGGCTTGATTTTCTGTACCGCGCTGCCGGACAATATCTTCAAAAAGATGAAGAATCGACATAAAAATCAGTTCGGACAATTCTTCTGGCTGCTCGAATCCGTTACACTGATTGTCGTATCCATCATCTTCCGCAAGTGGCTCTGGCTGCTGTTCCTGATTCCGATATTCGGGCGTGAAATGCTCTATCATCGTCTCAAAAAGCAGATTAAGCCCGTGTTCAACAAATTCTTCTGGACGCCTGAGCTTCTGGTTGTGCTCGGTGCTGCCATCTATTGTATCTACATGGGCATGAACGACCCGTTCCTGTATTTCCGGTTCTAAGAAAGGAGGACAACCAATGTCTTTGAAGCAATCACAAAAATCTGTCCTCTCGGTTATTTTCATCGTATTATTTCTCATAACCGGCAGGATTTTTATCTGGAAGCCTGAGGATTCCGGCAATCTTCAGCAGGGGAATCCGCAGGGTGACATCGCAGAATCCCTCCAGACCACCACGACCTCTCTCACCACCACGACTGTCACAACGACAACCGTTACCACAACAACCACGACCACGCAGTTCAGCAGCTTCTACCTTGTTCCACCCGAAACCGATGCCGCATCCGGCACGACAACCGATACAGCGTCCACCACGAGTGAAAGCACCACCGTTTCCACCACCGAAACCACCACGACAACAACCGTTCCGGTGACCTCGACGACTGCCGAGCAAACGCAGCCGCCGCAGACCAATCCACCGGCACCTGCCGGCTATTTCAATGACGCACTGTTCATTGGTGATTCGCGCATGGTCGGCATCGCGTCCTACAGCCCGATTGAGGGTGCAACCTATTTTGCAACGGTCGGACTGGCAGCGTATAAGATCGACACCGTGACAAGCGAGGTGCCCGGTACGGAGGGGCAGACCTTCGAGCAGGTTTTGAACGCCAAGCAGTACGGCAAGGTCTATATCATGCTCGGCATCAATGAGCTGGGCATGGATTTCGGCGTGACGATGCAGAATATTGATGATTTGATTGCACGAATTCGCACCGCAAGCCCCGATGCAAAAATCATTCTCATGGCAAATCTGCACGTTTCCGCAGGCCGCCATTACAGCGACAATATCGTGAACAATACGCGCATCAACGAGTTTAACGCACGACTCGCCGCCAAAGCCGATTACCAGACCATCTGGTATCTGGACGTCAACCCGGTATTTGACGATGCAGAGGGCTGTCTTGGCAAGGAGTACACGAGCGATAATACCCACCCCTACGCCAAATATTACATCACATGGTCGGAGTGGCTGACGCATCACACGTTCTGAGGAGATTGTCTATGAATGTCAATATGCCGAAAATTCCGGAAGAAATGCAAAACATGAGTAAACTCGTGACGATTTTGCAGCTGATTGGATTTCTTGCGATTTTCCTGACGATTTATCTGCTGCTGCGGCAGGTTGTGCATTCGACGCTGCTGCGGATCCTGATTTTGATAGGGGATTACATGGTCAGCGCACTGGTGTCCTATGTCTGGATTCGCCCGGCAGCCATGAAGCTGGATGCGAAGATCAAGCGGAGATAAGGTATTTCCGATTGATAGTGGTGGCGTCGATCGCCCATGCCCCACGCTGGAGACGAGTCCCCAGAAAAAATCTATAAAAAAAGAAACGGAGTCTGCGAAAAACAGGCTCCGTTTTTATGAAATGTAGGTTGATTTTCCAGCTGAGCGTGAAGCACTTTGCGCCAATTCAGTCTTTGCAGAACTTTTATCAGATTATTTGATTTCGCGCTTCGCGCGACGAAGGGGCTGCGGCCCCCTCGACCCCCAGATGTGCTGCACTCGCATTCCTCCTTTCCCCTAAAGAAAATTCAAGTCAGCCGAGGGGAGACCGGAGCGCGCGACGATTCCCCTCGTTTTTGGGTTGTCCCTTTCGCATTCGTGCTTCGCGCAGTGCGCAGGGCGAGGGGAGAACCCCAAGAGGAAAGGGAGAAACTCGCTGCACTCGCATTCCCCCTTTCCCCTTAAGGTTTTCCCCTCGCGCTCCCCTTTCCTGATTCCCTTTCCCCCTTAATTGCAAAGCCACGAAATAAACTACTCACCGCTGTTCAATAAAAGAAAATTCAACTAAGCAGAGGGGAGAGAGTTAGGAAAGAGAGAGCGCGAGAGGGGAGACCGGAGCGTAGCGACGATTCCCCTCTTTCTTGGGTTGTCCCTCTCGCATTCGCGCCCCGCGCGGTGTTGCCTTTATTATAAAGTAGCATCGCTGCCGCGATGCGATTTAGAATGGGTGCCTCTATCGTAGGCACCCAAGCCCGCGAACTCTTATCAAGGCTAAGAGTGTTTCGCTCACTGCGGTGAGCGACCGAGGCTC
>JAZNTW010000075.1:0-10214 GCA_045591925.1 Oscillospiraceae bacterium | reverse complement strand
GCAAAACATCTCTTTCTCTCGTTACTCAGGCTCAGTACGGGCGTATCAGCAAGAAAAAACTCATGTTTAAAGCTGCCCTTGACCCTTCTGTCCTCCTCGATATCCTTTTCTTTCCTAAAAAGTAAATGCTGTTGCCGTGGGAAAAACATTGTGCTGCAAATGAAATAATATGCAAAATATTACACATCAATTTTGTAATATATAATTATTTCTTGCCATATCTTGACAGAATAATATAAATGTGATATCATTATAATATCAAATGAAATTGATTCTCTATCGTTTCTTTCACATTGATTTACAGGAACACCATGTAACAGAAAGAGGTATGACCATGGCAAAGCAGACGGCAATGCTCGAAATCAAGGACTATTCCAAGACCTATGGCAGCGGCAAAAAGGCTGCGGATCACATCAGCCTGCGCGTCGAACCGGGCGACATTTACGGCTTTATCGGGCATAACGGCGCAGGAAAATCCACCACAATCCGCGCGGTGGTCGGCGTACTGGATTTTACCGAGGGCGACATCTATATTGACGGGCATTCGGTTCGGGATGAACCGCTTGTCTGCAAGCAAATGACCGCGTATATTCCCGATAATCCCGATTTATACGAGAATCTGACCGGTATCCAATACCTGAATTTTATCGCGGATGTATTCGGCGTCAGCGGTACGGCGCGCGAACAAAGCATCCGTCACTACGCCGAGCAATTTGAGATTACGGATTCACTGGGCGACCTCATCGGCTCGTATTCGCACGGCATGAAGCAGAAGCTCGCAATCATCTCCGCGCTGATTCACGAGCCAAAGCTGCTGGTGCTGGACGAGCCGTTTGTCGGGCTTGACCCCAAGGCTGCCTATACGCTCAAACAAATCATGCACGAAATGTGCGAAAAGGGGGCTGCGATTTTCTTCTCCACGCACGTTCTGGACGTCGCCGAAAAGCTCTGCAACAAGGTCGCCATCATCCGAAAGGGCGCGATCATTGCATCCGGAACCATGGAGGAATTGACGCAGGGCGCGTCATTGGAGGATGTATTCTTGGAGGGCGCCAATGAATAAAAATATTGTGCTGCTGGGGGTGCTGCTGCGTTCGACGAGCGCGCGCAACTGCTTCCGTTACAGCAAGGATTCCAAAAAGCGTAGCCAAATCGTCGGAAACACCGTAGGTATGTCGATTTTGTATCTAATGCTGATTGCGTATTGCATCGTGACCTGTGTGGGCTACGGGCATTACGGCATGACGGACGCGATACCGGTTTTATGCGCGGCAACAATTTCCATTTTATCATTTTTCCTCACATTTTTCAAAACGAACGGCTATCTGTTCAATTTTAAGGAATACGATATGCTGATGTCGCTGCCGTTTACGCCGAAGCAAATCGCCGCCTGCAAATTCTTGTATATGTATCTCAAAAGTCTGCCGTGGTATCTAAGCGCGTCGACTGCGATGATGATTGGCTACGGAATTTGCGCAAAACCGTCGATTTTCGTCTATCCGATTTGGGTGACGCTGTCGCTGATCCTGCCGGTGATTCCGATGCTGATTGGGTCGTTCATCGGTTTTCTGATTGCGAAAATCGGCTCCGGATTCCGGAACAAAAATCTTGTCATGACCGCGATGACGATTTTGATCGTGATCGCGAGCTTTGGACTGCGCTTTTTTTTGGAGGATATGTTCCGCGAGGGCAAGACCGAGGATGTGCTGACCTCCGCAAAGGCTTCGCTGGATGCCGCAGGCGCGTGGTATCCGCCAATGAAGTGGTTTGGCGCGGCGGTGACGGAATTTCGGATTTCGGATATGTTTTTGCTCATTGGCATTACGCTTTTGCTGTTTGAGATTTTGTTTCTGGCGGTCGGCGCGTCCTACCGCAAAATCAATTCGGCACTGCAATCGCATCGTTCCGTAGGAAAATTTGAGCTGTCGGCACAGAAAAACAAGAGTCTCCTGAACACCATTGCGTTCAAGGAGTACAAGCGCATGACCGGCTCGGCGGTCTATATGTCAAATGCCCTGATCGGTGAAATTATGTGTGTGATTGCCGGCGTCGCGGTGCTGTTTGTGGACATGGAGAGTGTGTTGAAAACCGTGCTGCGTGACGCACCGATTACCCTTGAAATGCTCCAGCCTGCGATTCCGCTGATGGTCTATTTCTTTATCGGAATGGTCGCAACGACCGCGATCACGCCGTCATTGGAGGGTAAAAATTACTGGATTGTCCAGTCGCTGCCCATCAAAAAACTGACGCTTTATCAGGGAAAAATGCTGTTCAATCTGTATCTGACGATCCCGTTTGCGCTGTTTGCGACAGTGATGCTTTGCATTGCGTGCAAGGCGTCCTTGGTCACGACGCTGCTTTCGGTTGTCCTGATGATTTGTCTCTGCGCATTTTCGACTGTTTGGGGCTGTGTGTGCGGCGTCCGGCATATGCGGCTTGACTGGGAAAACGAGGTTGAGGTCATCAAGCAGGGCACGGCGATTGCGATTTATATGTTCCCGAATATGTTCGCGACCATGATTTTGGTTGGACTGAGTGTGTTTCTTGGGACGATCATCAGTCCGCTTCTGGTTTTGGGCGTTCTGATTCTGGTGGTATCGGCACTTACGGCGGTGATGTATCGGAAATTCGTGCGCAAGCTCGTGTGACATAGACGTTTCGCGAATCGGTTTGTGTCATTGCTGCTGCGTAGCTGAGATATTGACAAGCCGTGTAAAATCATGTATAATGCTATTGTATCCATAGATTTTATGAGGAATGGAGCAATAAAGTATGAATTTGAAAAGAGCAATGCTACTTGCGCGGAGCATCAGTTTCAGATCCGGACGGAAGCGTGCGGATTATTTCAGAAAGAAGAAGATTTTTGCGGAAATCGGCAGTGATGTTTGCTTTACACCGTTGAAGCCGCCGCTGTATCCGGAGCTGATTCGGATTCACAACAATGTTATGATTGCATCGAATGTGCTGTTTGTCACGCATGACGCGTTTCATGTGGTTGCGAACCGTCAGACGAAGCAGAAAACGCTGCAAGAGGGTGTTGGCTGTATTGAAATCGGCAGCAATGTGTTTATTGGAGCGAATGTGACGATTTTGTACGGTGTGAAAATCGGAAACAATGTTCTGATTGCTGCCGGCAGTATTGTGAATCGTGACATTCCGGATAATTCTGTGGCGGTTGGTATTCCTGCAAGGGTGGTCGGGACTTATGACGCGCTTGTGGAGAAGCGGAAACACTCGAAGTACCCGGAAGAAATGGCGCCGAGAGGCGAGGCGGTTTCCGTGGAGCTGCAAAAGTACCTCTGGGACGAATTCGACCGCAAACACGGGGGGTAAAGGTATCTCCGATGGATTTGAAATGGGGGCACCTGCACGCTGCGCGGAGTACGAATGCGAGAGGGACAACCCAAGAAAGAGGGGAGTCGTCCCCAGACACTATTTTTTGTAAATGCAGTCCCAAAATAAAAGTTTTGATCAAACTTTTTCAAAAGTTTGTGGGGTCGAGGGGCAAAGCCCCCGGCGCACTCCGCAGAGTGCGAAACACTCTTAGCCTTGATAAGAGTTCGCGGGCTTGGGTGCCTACGATAGAGGCACCCATTCTAAATCGCATCGCGGCAGCGATGCTACTTTATAATAAAGGCAACACCGCGCAAAGTCCGCCTTACGGCTTGGCGGCACATCTACTTGCCTCTTGGGGTTCTCCCCTCGCCCTGCACATCTGCGCGGAGCACGAATGCGAATGGGACAACCCAAGAGAGAGGGGAATCGTCGCTGCGCACCGGTCTCCCCTCTGCTGACTTGAATTTTCATAAGGGGAAAGGGGGGATGCGAGTGCAGCACATCTGGGGGTCGAGGGGGCGCAGCCCCTTCGTCGCGCGAAGCGCGAAATCAAATAATCTTATAAAAAATCTGCATAGACTGAATTGGCGAGAAGTACCTCACTGTCTGTTACAAAATCAATCTGCATATTATAAAAACGGAGCCTGTTTTTCGCAGACTCCGTTTTATATTATGATTAGAATGATTATCTAGTATTTTGAAATGTCTACTGTTAGCGCGTTATGCCATATTACCTCATAAACAATGGGGTCTGGGGACTCGTCCCCAACGGGAGTTTGAGGTGAGGTTGCTGTGCAAACTCATAGCGCAGCGTACGTAGCGTGCGTAGCGTGCAGATGCCCTCATTTCAAATCCGTCGGAGACACCTCTATCACCCAAGTATCATTTGCTTTAAGAGAGAAGCGTCGCGGATGTCGATGCACTGGTCACCATTGAAATCGAATTGTGCAGCAATATCGACCGTTTCAAAGGGGCTTTGGGTGAGGAGATGCTGATAGAGACGGGTGAGCTGTGCGACGGTATAAACCTTTTCGGGCTGTGTGCCATCGGGTTCTGTACCGCCGACGAGCTTGCCGTCCGCATACACGCAGACATAGGGACAGCGTTTCGCGAGGTCAACACCGCCAACAATATTGTCATAATCCGGACCGATATCCTCCATGCCCTGCAAGCTCCAGTCATTCGACGGATCCCACATATCCCCGAAATACATTCCGAGAATAAGCTGATATTTTTTGTTCGAATTTGCGATGGCGTAATCCGGCCAAGCGATTTCAATATAGTAGATATCGTCCTTGTAATGCTGGGGCTGAGATAGGATCGCCTCGCGGTCATCGACCTCGGTTTGCACCTGATCGTAGGTTTTCTGCAAGACAAAGCTCGCCGGAATATCGGTATTGTTTTCAAATTCCTCGATGCTGAAATAGTAGCGGATGGAAAGGTCGTTGTGCGGCTCAAGGGAATCGGTGTTGACGAAGAACGTCAGCTTTGTTACGCCTGCGCCGGACGCTTCGGGGGAATCGGAGTAGTAGCCGGAAACCCAGAAATCGTTGCCGGAAAACAGATTGGAGTCGTCCTCTTTTTCGGCAGGTGGGAAATCGGGCGTTGGCTTCATGGTTTCATCGCCGTAGCGCAGATAGAGACCTGCGGCAGCACCGACAAACGCGGCGTTGTAGTCGATGGTCACCTCGTTGTCAATCCAGTCGTTTGTGGTATCGCTGTGCTGGTCATTGGAGCGCGGGCCGCCGACCAGTGCGCCCCAGAGTACGTGCTTATGCTCGCCCGGGTCTTCTGCCATCGTCAGACCGGATGCGGCGCGGTGATGCGGATATTTTGCAGAATTTTCGGCGTAGCCGACCACATAGCAGCGGTCGATGGGGTTATCACCGAGCAGGTATTCCATCTGACCGAGCGCCCAGTCCGAGAAATGATAATCCGGCTGAGATGGGTCATATTGATCCTTGCCCTTTTGGTATTTGTCGTAGACGAGGGCGGTGAACTGTGCCGCGGTGTTATAGCGCGCCGAGCCCCATTCATCGAGCCAGAAATAGCCAGCCTCGGTGTTTTTGCCGACCTGACCGTTGATGTAGCCATTGAGCGCCTTGGCGGTCATTTCCCAGAAATTGAGTACCTCGTATGGGCCACGACCGATCGCAACACGCGTTTCTTCGCAGATTTCGGGGTACTGATCCTGGATTCTGCCGAAAACGATGGAAACGCCGTTCCACATATCGTTCCAGCAGAGGACATAGCCGGGCGGTGCGTAGTAGTCGTCATACTGGAGGGACTGTTCGAGATACCAGTGATCTTCGGTAATCAGGTAGAGCCAGCCGGCAGCGAAGCAGAAATCATCCTCCCACTTGCTCGATGTATAGAACGAAGCAGGGCCGTCCTTTCCGAGACCAACGCCCTTTTCATGCTCGGCGGCAAATTTGAACAGCGCCTTTGCGTAATCGAGGCATTGTTCGGCATATTCCTTGTCGGTTTCGAGGAAATTATAATAGTTGATGGCAAGCGCGGCGGCGGATTCGGAGACATTATCGGTTGTCGGGAGCGCTTCGGATGCAAAGAATGCCGGACGCTCCATCGCGTCAATCTCCGGCGACTGCCAGTATTTGTGGTCGACCGCGCCGTCACCGACCTGATAGCAAAACGCAATAACATCGCCGTTTTCATCACGGAAGGTGCTGCGCATGAAGTAGTCGCAGAAGTGACGGAGAATGGTTTCTGTGTGCGCGGCTTCTCCGATTTTTTCGTAGGCTTCGCGGAATTCGTAGTAGCCCCATGAGACAATGGATGCGGCATAGGCTTCCGGCAAACCGAATTTCACGTGGTCGCCGGCGTCGTGATAGCCGCCCGAAACATCGACCGTGCCATCGCCGTCGGGGTCGAGAATATCGTTATACTGCGAGATGAATGAAGCGGAAAGATTCGTACCTCCTGTCTTTTCATCATATGGCTGAAGCGGTACCTTTGCGTCATAGACATGACAGTTTCCGCGCCATGACAGAAGATTTTTCTTGGCGACATCTGCGCCGCACATATTGGCGTCATAGAAATAGAGAGAATATTGCAGCAATTTTGCATAATCGGCATCTACTTCGTAATAATCGGCTTCATGCGGCAAAGCGGTCGCAGCAGCCGGAATCGGCGTCAGGGTGCAAAGCAGCGCGGAGGCGCAGAGCAAAGCCGACAAACGCGTTTTCAGCATCATAATAGGATTCTCCTTTTTGGGTATATTTTGTGTGTATATCTATATTATTGTAGCGCGAAATCCGCGATTTGTCAATGCAGGGATTGCGGTTTCTGCGCAGAACCTCGTAGGAAATGCGATATATGATGCGGCATTTTTGTTGTCATATTGGAAAACGACTGCGTGTTTTCGCATTGTTTTTAAGAAGATGTTCACAAGCTGTCTACGAAACCATACAGCTTGTACGGTGTTGCCGTAATCTGCATTTTATCCAGTATAGGCGAAAATTCTCTATTTCTTTTTTGATGGTATTGTGCTATAATAAGGAAAAATGGGCAAAAAAGGGGATACCGTTGTTTTATTTTTTGATTTTGAAAGGGTGGATTGGATGAAGATGAAAAAAAGTTGTATTGTCATAATGTCGTTTCTGCTGACCGCAGGGATGCTCCCGACCGGTGCGCTCCCGACCGCATCGGCGGCATACGGCTCCGGACAAAATATTGCGGAGCTGCTTGACCGCGGCTTGGTGGCGTACAATACGGGTTCGGGCATGATGATTAGCTGGCGTTTCCTTGCCAATGACAACGACAGAGCCGAGTATCAGCTTTATCGCGATGATACGTTGATTTACACAAGCGAAGCCGGCATGGCAACGAGCTTTGTGGATAAGCAGGGCAGTCCGTCCTCGAAGTATCGTCTGGATACGATGGTCAGCGGCAGAAGGGTCGCCTCGGATACCTGTTCGATGGTTTCCAATCAGACATATTTTGACATTCCGCTGGACACTCCGTGGGGCGGCACGGCAAAGGACGGCGTCAATTACAGCTACATGGCTTCCGATTGCTCCGTCGGTGACGCAGACGGTGACGGCGCGTATGAAATTTTTGTCAAATGGGATCCGACCAATGCGCAGGATAATTCAAAGGGCGGCCATACCGGCAATGTCTATATTGACTGCTATAAGCTCACAGGCGAAAAGCTGTGGCGCATTGACCTTGGACGGAATATCCGCGCAGGTGCGCACTATACGCAGTTCCTTGTCGCGGACTTTGACAGCGACGGAAAATGCGAAATGACCTGTAAAACCGCCGATGGTACGGTAGACGCAAAGGGTACTGTCATCGGTGACGGCTCAAAGGATTACCGCAACAGCTCCGGCTATATCCTCGACGGACCGGAATACTATTCGCTGTTTGACTGCGAAACGGGCGCGCTGCTGGACACAGTCAGCTATGAATTTCCGCGCGGAACGGTTTCCTCTTCCACATGGGGCGACGATTACGGAAACCGCTGCGACCGCTTCCTCGGAACGGTTGCGTATCTCGACGGCGTGCATCCGAGCGCGGTGTCCATCCGCGGCTACTATACCAGAATGACCGCCGTTGCATATGATGTCGTGAACAAAAAGCTCGTAAAGCGCTGGACATATGATTCGGGCTGGAAGGGTCAGTCCGGCTCCGGCTTCGGCAACGGCAACCATAACTGTATGCCAGCCGATGTAGACGGTGATGGCAAGGATGAGATCCTCTGCGGCGCATTCACCTTTGATGACAACGGCAAGCCGCTGTGGTGTACGAATCTCGGTCACGGCGACGCGATGCACCTGAGCGATTTTGACCCGAATCATGCCGGACAGGAGCTTTGGGTTTGCCACGAGGCGAAACCGTATGGCGTATCGCTGATCGACGCTGCAACCGGTAGAATTCTGGTGCATGAGGATCGCGATAACGATACCGGCAGAGCCTGTGCCGGAAACGTATGGGCTGGCAATAACGGCTCGGAATTCTGGGGCGCGCGCTCGACCTCTGTATTCAACGCCGCAGGTCAGACGCTCAATATGAAATGTCCGTCCATCAACTTTTTGATTTGGTGGGACGGCGACCTCGAACGCGAGCTGCTTGACGGCAATACCATTACAAAAATCAATCAGTCCGGCAATATCGACACACTGCTGACTGCGACGGGCTTTGAGTCCTGCAACAGCACCAAATCAACGCCGAACCTCTCTGCGGATATTTTCGGTGACTGGCGCGAGGAACTGATACTGCATTCCTCGGACAGCAAGACGCTCCGGATTTTCTGCACGCCGTATGAGACGACCTCGCGGATCACCACGCTGATGCACGATATTCAGTATCGAACACAGGTAGCGACACAGCAAAATGCTTATAATCAGCCGCCGCATCCGAGCTTTTATCTTGGTTCGGATCAGCCGCTTCCGGATCGTCCGGCAGTGACGATCAACGGCACGATCAGCGGATCGGATTCACCGGCAGTGGTTGACACTTCGCGTGTCTACACCTTGAAAAATGTGTCCAGCGGCTTGTATCTGACGGGTTCTGACGGCAATGCGGTGCAGGAGCGAAACGCAGAGGATGCAAATGCGCTCTGGACATTCCAAAACGCCGGCGAGGACGGCTATACGCTGACGAATTACGCAGGTCAGACGCTGACCTTTGAAAACGGCAATGCGATCGTGCAAAAGGCGAAGAACGAGGATGCACAGATGGTGCAGCTCCGGCGCGTATCGGGCGGCTATCTGCTCCTGACGAAGACCGGCAACTTTGAAAAGTGCTTGGAGATTGCGTCCGCGTCAAAGGATGCCGGCGCAAATGCGCAGGAATGGGAGCGCAACGGCGAATCCTGTCAGACATGGGTTCTGGAAGCGGTGACGTTCCATCCGGCAGCACCGGATTTCATCTCCGGTGATTTGGATAACAACGGCGTTGTGAGTGCAGCCGACCTTTCGCTGATGAAGCGCGAGGTTCTGCGGCCGGCGCTTTCGCGTGTGGAACGGCGCGCAGCGGATATCAATGGTGACGGCGCGGTGACGATAGCGGATGCAGTTGCGCTGCAAAAATATCTGCTCGGCACCGGCAGCTATGACGGCGGTTTTTACTATGCGATTGATGCCGGCTACAAGCAGGGCATCGAAGAATCGACCAATGCGGGCTTCAAGGATGCGGCATATCTGAATCTGGACAATGTATCCGGAAGCTATGTGGAATTCCGCGTATATGCTGCAAAATCGGGCAGTTATACCGGTACGCTTCGGACTGCAAACGGCAGTGATGCAAACCGTACCATGGCAGTTTCGGTCAATGGCGGCGCGGCACAGTCGGTTGATTTCCCGTCTACCGGCGCATGGACAACGTGGTCGGATACGACGCTGAATCTGAACCTGCAAGCCGGTATGAACACGATTCGGCTGACCTCCGGAACCGATCAGGGCGGCCCGAATATTGACTATCTTGCGATTACACCGGCATAAGTTTTATTGAAAAAATGGGGGCTGTCTTGCGCGACAGTCCCCGTTTTTTATATGATATTGGGCGAAATTGCGCTGATGTATCGCCAATCAATCGAACCGAATTGCAATACAAAAACCGGAGTCTACACGCAACAGACTCCGGTTTGTCTTTCTATCGAGTATTATAAAGAATATTTGATTTCGCGCTTTGCGAAGCGCGACGAGGGGCTCTGCCCCTCGACCCCGTTCACAGTTACTGCACGACCCCGAACTTAAGGCAACACCGCGCAAAGTTCGCCTTAGGGCTTGGCGGCACATCTACTCTGTGCGGTATTGCCATAAATTTTCTTTAATTGCGTAGCGGAGAGCAGTTTATTTCGCGGCTTTGCAATTAAGGGGGAAAGGGAATCAGGAAAGGGGAGCGCGAGGGGAAAA
>JAZNTW010000074.1:0-5074 GCA_045591925.1 Oscillospiraceae bacterium | reverse complement strand
GGTCGAGGGGCAAAGCCCCCGGCGCACTCCGCAGAGTGCGAAACACTCTTAGCCTTGATAAGAGTTCGCGGGCTTGGGTGCCTACGATAGAGGCACCCATTCTGAATCGCATCGCGGCAGCGATGCTACTTTATAATAAAGTCAACACCGCGCAAAGTCTGCCTTACGGCTTGGCGGCACATCTACTTGCCTCTTGGGGTTCTCCCCTCGCACTGCGCATCTACTTGCATATTATCCGCCATCTTGTACAGAAATTCCCTGCGTATCTGCGTGGGGCACGAATGCGAGAGAGACAACCCAAGAAAGAGGGGAATAGTCGCTGCGCTCCGGTCTCCCCTCTCTCTTAGGATTTCCCTCTCGCGCTCTCTCTTTCCTGGCTCTCTCCCCTCTGCTGGGTTGAATTTTCTTTAGGGGAAAGGGCGAATGCGAGTGCAGCGAGTTTTCTCCTTACCTTTTGGGGTTCTCCCCCTTGTCCTGTACCTCTGCACCACCAACTTTGTGCGGTATTGCCTTGAATTTTCTTTTACTGCACAGCGGCGAGCACTTTATTTCGCGGCTTTGCAATTAGGGGGAAAGGGAATCAGGAAAGGGGAGCGCGAGGGGAAAACCTTAAGGGGAAAGGGGGAATGCGAGTGCAACGAGTTTCCCCCTTGCCTCTTGGGGTTCTCCCCTCGCACTGCGTATCTACGCGGAGTACGAATGTGAGAGGGACAACCCAAGAACGAGGGGAATCGTCGCTGCGCTCCGGTCTCCCCTCTCTCTTAGGTTTTCCCTCTCGCGCTCTCTCTTTCCTGACTCTCTCCCCTCTGCTTAGTTGAATTTTCTTTTACTGGGTAGCGGAAAGTAGTTTATTAAGCGAATTTGCAATTAGAGGGAAAGGGGGAATGCAAGTGCAGCACATCTGGGGGTCGAGGGGGCGCAGCCCCTTCGTCGCGCGAAGCGCGAAATCAAATATAAATACAAAAAAAACAGAGACTCTGCGCTGGGCGTTCCCTGATGCCTTTTCACAGCAAACGCCCCCAAAAACTACCCCAAACCCACATAAGAAAAAGAAAGCTGTAACGATAACAAGAGCCATCTGCTCAGGTTAATCGCTACAGCTTTTTTGTTTTATTTGATGACAGTGCCGCCCCATTCCACGACCGTGAAGCCGTTTCGTTCAAAGGGCTTGAATGTCTGCGGCGCAATGTCTACCGGCGCATCAAGCGGAACATATACCATAAACACGCGGAGCAGGCTGTCCGGCGTGGGCGTGATGTTCAGCTTTGCGCTGTTTGTATACGCCTCCTCCTGGAACGTGACGAGATTATACGCATTGTGCTCCATCAGCGGCAGCCAATAGACGATGAATTCATTCATTTCGCTCTCCGTTAAGCCGATTTCGGTGAGCTTCTCTTTCAGGAATCTCTCCGTATCCTCGCCGGCAACACAGAAGCCCTTGCTGTAATCAAATCTTGTGCGGCAGTTTACGCTGTCCCAGAACAGATATCTGTGATGCGACCCGTCAGCCTTGTTTTGGAGTGTGCCGTCGGGATAAGCGGTCACATCCCAGCCATTCCGGTATTTCGGATATGTTGTGGAAAGCTCGGATTCTGTCAGCTCCAGCGTAATATGCACATCCGTTTCAGCCTCCGGATACAGATAAATGACAGGCTTCTTAGCCAGAGCTTCTGCCCAGACCGTTGCGTTTCCGTCCTCGTCATTCACTCTGACCCATCCGGTCTGCTCCTCATACGTAATGCACATCCAGTTGTCACAGGTCTGATTATATCCGATTTCTCTGAGCGTCGCATCTTTCGGAATCGTCGTGATGATGCCGTAGCTTGGGTCGGGACCGTAATAAAGCGGTATCGCTTCGATTGGATAGTATCGCGTGCTGTATACCGCTTCAACCTCCGGCTTCACATATTCTGTGACGCAGCCGAGCAGTTCATGTTTCATCAGGCTGAGGTCGGCTGTACTCAGAATCCGGTCGCCGTTCATGTCCGCAGCAGCGGGATTCGGGAGTGTGACGTCGGGGAGCGTCAGCAGCCATTTTTGCAGCAAAACAAGGTCTGCAATGGTCAGGCTGCCGTCTGCATTGACATCGCCGGTAAGGGGCTTGGGGTTCAATGTATCGTGAATGAGTTTGAGCATCGAATATTCACCGGAAGCGTCCTGCGACATCTCCCAGATCATGATACCGCCGTAATCACGTGCATAACGGCATTTTTCTGCCATGGTTTCCGCACCGTTGTAGGCGATGCCGTTGTATTCATCCATCTCGTAGCAGAGGATGTTTTCAGCGAACAGATCCTTGATCGGAACATAGGAATTCCAGTCGAGCTTGCCGTTTGCATCATAGCCGCGACCGTAGAACGGCACGCCGAGGACGAGCTTTTCCTTGGGAATTTGCTTTTGCTCATGGAAAAAATTCATGGAAGCATATGTAAAATCCATGCCTGCGTGGGTGGTGGGGCTGCTGTCGTTGTCGTACGCCATGACGTTGATGAAGTCGAATTTTGAAAAGGTTTCCGGTGAAACATCTCCGGCGACCCATTGCGCAGTCGCGGTGGAAAGCTCATAGCCGCGGTCGTCACAGAGTACACGCAGCGTGTCAACCCATTCGGCGTAATTCTTCCAAACAACGTCGCCTCTGCCTTTTTCAATGTCGAGGTCGATGCCATCGAGCGAATATTTTTCACAGAACGCCATGATTTTTTCATTGAAATCCGCGATTTCCTGTGAGGTTTCGAGCAGGGGCGCGTAGCCGTCGCAGCCACCGCCGCCGCCGAGTGCCGCCATGACCTTGACCTCATTCTCGTGTGCGACTTCAACGATTTGGTGGAATTCGCTGTCGGGAATCCAGCAGGACAAATTGCCCTCGGCGTCGGGGTTGCAGAACGCGATATTCAGGTGCGTCAGCTTTGAAAAATCTATGGTCTTGTATGCGCTGTACGTCCAATCGGGCAGATAGCCGACGATCCGCGGCGAATCGGCTTCCTCTGCCGAAGCGCTGACCATCGGCATTCCGGAACACGCAGACATTGCAAGTCCGGCTACGAGGAAACATGATAGCAATTTTTTCATAAGAGCCTCCTTTTTTACATGGTTTTTCGGGTGTTGATGATGATGCGTCCGACCGTGTCACTTACCATGTCGATGGAATAATTTTTCCGTTTTGCATAGGCTTCACGGATGCGTTCGGTGTAGGGGAGCGCGGCTTCATAGGCATAAAACCGCCGGTAATCATCGAGTGAAACCGTGAAATTCCCAAAAAACGCATTGAGCAGAAAATCCACCACGCAGGCAAGCAGCGGTACAAAGCAAAGCGCCGTCCAGAGCCGTGAGCGCTTGTCTGTGCGCGATTGCTTTCGGATGATAAGATGGAAAATGAGCAGAAGCACAGCCCAGCTCGGGAGACCGAATGCAATGAGCTTGGTAGACAGATTCATTTTGAGAACCTAGCTGATCGGTTCGAGCATATTGTAAAAAATCCTTTTGTTGATTGAAGATACTGTTTTTTTCAGGAATCGTCATTCGGCATAGGTGACATAGTCCGAATTGTAGTATTCCCAGCTATTTGCGTGAACCAAGCCTTCGCCATAGTCCACATAGTTATTTTTGACCGTATAATCGCTGAACCAGCCGTCCACGACATACATTCTGCGGCTGGTATTCTCCGCGCCATAGGGCTGATCCATATAGACGGTATTGTTCTCGAACACCTGATGAAGCCCCCAGCCCTTGACCTGCTCATGGATTTCAAAAGCGGCAACGATCTTCGGATTTTGATTGCGGTAACCGACATTGTCGTGAACATAGCAGTCATTTCCCTGCAAATCAATGAAGCTGCCGGCGTAATTCTGACCGGTCATGCCGTCGCCGTAGAAGGTACAGCCGTAGATCTCGGTATCGGTGGTATACTCCTTGACGTCAATATGCTCTGCGGCGACATTTTTGAAGGTGCATTCTATGATTTTATTGTGATCGCATTTGTAGTCAAAGCCGGTTGTTGATTTCGCGCTGCCGACATAGACGCCCTCGCCGTATCCGGGCGTGACCTTGCCGGTATCGTGGATATAGCAGCCCTGCACAACGCAGTAGGAGCTGCCGTCACGAATTGCAATCGCTTCGGCACCAAGATCATACAGCTCACAATTTTGGATTCTGGAATAATTGGAGTGATCGAGAACGATGCCTTTCTGCGAGGTCATGCAGGTCAGCCCGTCAATGACCCAGTAATCACCGGTGATGTGCAGAATATAGCCGTGCGCGGTGTTTTCACCGATGAGGACGGGTGGGTTATCCTTGTCGAGCGCTTCCATGACAATCGGCGCGTCAGCAGTACCCTCTGCTTCGCCCAGAACCTTTTTGTTGCCGAGGTCATAGTTTCCGGGCGCGATTTGGATGATGTCGCCAGCCTTTGCATTTTTGGCAGCGACAAGCAGTTCATCCACATTGGAGACAAGGATGCCATTTTGTTCGGGGACTTGGAGCAGCTTTCTTTTCAACAGGGAGAGATCGCAGGCATTGAGGATTCCGTCCTCGCGCAGATCGGCTGCGGCGGGGTTAAGAAGCGCTGTATCGGGGGTCGAAAGCAGCCATTTTTGCAGCAGAACAAGGTCAGCAGTATTGCATTCGAGGTCGCCGTTGACGTCGCCCATGAGCAAATCGGAACGGATTTCTGCTGCGGAAGCACCAGCAAGGGGGCTGACAGACGCCATACTGAGCAGCATCATAGCTGCGCTGAAAACGGAAGCACAGGTGCGGATATTCTTCATATCATGACTCCTTTCTCTGAAGCAGCGGTTGCCTGACGCAAATCGGGAAATCTTAAGGAAACACTGCGCAAAGCCCGTCTTACGGCTTGGCGGCACATCTACTTGTACTTGCATATTTTCCGCCATTTAGCACAGAAATTCCTTGCACGAATGCGAAAGGGACAACCCAAGAACGAGGGGAATCGTCGCGCGCTCCGGTTTTCCCTCGCCCTGCACCTCTGCACCACCAACTCTGTGCGGTATTGCCTTAATTATAGTATAGCATATTATTTTGTAAAATACAATGGGATGTGACGAAAAAAAGAAAATGT
>JAZNTW010000073.1:0-4522 GCA_045591925.1 Oscillospiraceae bacterium | reverse complement strand
AAAATTCATGGCAGAACTTTTGATGCGTAATTAGTGTAAATGGGGAGCCGGATACCTTGAGAGAGGTAAGTCCGGTTCCGGGAGGGGACTGTGCAAACCTGTCACAGGAATGTGATAAGGCGGCACTTTCCTACTCTACCCTTCGACGGTGGCGATGGGCAACCGTGCCGATATGGAACAGGCAATCCGCCTGCTCGATGAGGTGAAGGAAAGCATCATCAATGCCTACGAAACAAAGTCGCATCTGAGCCGCGCCAAGATCGCAAAGCTCATGACCGATGAAACATGGCTCAATGCGAAAAAGGCGAAGGATATGGGCTTTGTGGACGGCATTCTCTTTGCAGACAGCAAGCGTGTGCCGGTTCCCGATGAACCTGATGAACCGGAGGAGCCTGAAAAGGAGGACATCCTTACGGCGATGACCTACTCGCCTTCGACCACAATCGACACATTTCTCACGAAGGTGTCGGCAACCGCCAAGCCCGATAAGGGTACGCCCGTAGACCAGCTTGAAAAAAGGCTGGCACTTCTGAAATACTGAGGAGGATGATAGTATGACTATTCAGGAACTGAGAGAAAAGAGAGCGAAGGCATGGGATACCGCCCGCGATTTCCTCGACAGCAAGCGCCGTCCCGACGGCACACTTTCTGAGGACGACAGCAAGACATATGATGCAATGGAGCAGACCATTGTGGATCTCGGCAAGGAGATCCAGCGCCTTGAAAGACAGCAGGCGCTCGGCGCGGAGATGCAGGCAGCGACCTCTGCACCGATTCTGACCACACCTGCTGCACAGACCGCAGCACCCGAAAAGACCGGCACTGCATCGGCGGAGTACAGCAAGGCATTCTGGAACAGCATCCGCAACCGTAACTGGATGGATGTCCGCAACGACCTCCACATCGGTGAGGACTCCGAGGGCGGCTATCTGGTGCCGGACGAGTTCGAGCGCAAGCTGATCGAAGCGCTGGAGGAGGAGAACATCTTCCGTCAGATGGCTTCTGTCATCAAGACCTCCAACGGCGACCGCAAGATTCCGATCGTCACCTCGAAGGGTGAAGCGGTCTGGATGGACGAGGAGGAGCAGTACACCCTTTCCGATGACGCATTCGGTCAGGCATCGCTCTCTGCATACAAGCTCGGTACTGCCATCAAGGTATCCGAGGAGCTGCTCAACGACAGCGTGTTCGACCTGCCTTCCTACATCGCCCGTGAGTTCGCAAGACGTATCGGTGCAAAGGAAGAGGAGGCGTTCTTCGTCGGTGACGGTGTCGGCAAGCCTACCGGTATCTTCCATGCAACTGGCGGCGCGGAGGAAGGCGCTACAACGGCAGGTGCAAACATCACCTTCGATGATGTCATGGAGCTCTTTTATTCGCTCCGCAGCCCCTACCGCAAGAAGGCGGTGTGGGTGCTGAATGACAGCACGGTCAAGGCGCTACGCAAGCTGAAGGACAACAACGGCAACTACATCTGGCAGCCGTCTGTGGCTGCGGGTGTTCCCGACACCATCCTCAACCGTCCGTACAAGACCTCCGTCTATGTGCCGGAAATCGAGGCAGGTGCCAAGTGTATGGCGTTCGGTGATTTCAAGTATTACTGGATCGCAGACCGTACCGGTCGTACCTTCAAGCGCCTGAACGAGCTCTTCGCCATGACCGGTCAGGTGGGCTTCCTTGCAAGCCAGAGACTGGACGGCAAGCTTATCCTTCCGGAAGCGATCAAGACACTCGCCATCAAGGGCGCGTGATATGATTACGCTGCAGGAAACAAAAAACTATCTTCGTGTCGATCACTGTGAGGATGACAAGCTCATCCTCTCCCTGCTCGATACTGCAAAGCGGCTCGTGCAGGATGTCGGCAGAATGGACAATCGTGCGCTTGCGGTCAATGAGGAAACCACCCGGCAGGCTATGCTGTATACTGTTTCTTACCTCTATGAGAACCGCAATGGCGCCGATTACCACAAGCTGACACTGACGCTGCGGTCGCTGTTATTTGCGCAGCGGGAAGGGGTGATCTGATGGAGATCGGAATGCTGAACCAGCGCATCGCCCTGCTCGAACACAGCACGAAGATAGACGGCATCGGCAACCACAAAGCCCGGTGGGAGGAAGCCTTCTCCTGCTGGGCTGCCGTGTCCGTGAAAAGTTCATCGGAAACGACCGATGCAGGCGTGACGAAGGAAAGCATATCGCTGGAATTCATTGTCCGGCAGACACCCGATACCATCAGGATCAATCCCACCACGCACAAGCTGCGCTTCCGTGGTCTGGTGTATAACATTGACGGTGTGCTGCCGAATTATAAGTCGCTGGATTATATGAAAATCACGGCGGGGACACGAAGGGCTGGTGAACAGGATGACTTCGATTGACGATATGGCTGCTGAGATCATGCGAGGGCTGACGGAATACGCCGACCTTGCAGACACTGAAATGAAAAAGGCAGTCCGAAAGACTGCAACCGAAGTGAAGAAGGAAATCTCCGACCACGCACCAAAGCGTTCCGGCAAATATGCACGAAGCTGGGCGACCAAGAAAACGAAGGAAAACAGCCATACACTGGAAATGACTGTGCATTCCAAAGACCGGTATCAGCTTGCACATCTGCTGGAGAAAGGTCATGCAAAGCGTGGCGGCGACCGGAGCACGGCTGGCAGTCGTGTTCCCGGCAAACCGCACATCGCCCCTGCGGAGGCACATGGTGAGGAAATGCTCACACGACTGATCGAGGGGGCGCTGTCATGATTATGGCTTATACCTCATAATTGCATTTATCAGGAAAGCATTGTAATTTCTGAATTTGTCTGAGAAGTTTACACCAAAGGTGGACTGCCATAACATCATAGCCAATTGAGCACTTCAACCATGTATTGGAACAATTTTCTATGACAATATCACCCTTTTCATAAAGTTCGGTAAAAGAATCATTCGGAATACCCCAACTATCAGAAAAAACTTTTTTTGATATAATTATTTTTCCATCGCATATACGCTCGTCATTAAGATATTTTTTGTTATTATAGTTAAATGATGAATAGGCATATGTTACGCATTCATCATTCTCAGATAGCTTTTTGCAAAATGCACCATGTCCAACACTCATTATAATCAGCTCCTTTTCTACATTATATACGATTAAAGGAGAAAAATCAATCACTGAAAGGGAAAAAATGACCTATGAAGAAATCAATGAAATGATGCAGGAGGTCGGGCTGCCGTTCGCCTACCATCATTTTGCGGAGGGCGAGTCACCAAAGCCGCCCTTCCTGATTTTTCTTTCCCCCGGCGAGAACACTTTCGGTGCGGACGACCTGATGTATCATAGCTTCAAACAACTCGATGTTGAACTGTATACCGATGAAAAGTCGCCCGATACCGAAGCTCGTCTGGAGGAAGTGCTGCTGCAGCACAACATCTACTATACGAAATCCGAAACCTACATCGGGAGCGAGAAGCTCTACGAGGTATTGTACGAAATGGAGGTATAACAATGGCTCTGAAGAAGAACAAGGTCAAGTTTGGTCTGAACAAGGTTCACTGGGCTAAGATCACAGCATGGAGCGAGGACGGTGTGCCGACCTTTGCAACGCCTGTCCGTCTGCCCGGTGCGGTATCGCTTTCCATCGATGCCAATGGCGAGAACGAGAACTTCTACGCCGACGATACCGTTTACTATGTCATCAACAACAACGCGGGTTACACCGGCGATCTGGAGGTGGCGCTCATCACCACCGATTTTGCAACCGAAATCCTCGGCGAACAGCTTGACAGCAAGGGCGTTCTCGTCGAGCGCAATGATGCAGAGACATCGCAGTTTGCGCTGCTTTTCGAGTTCTCCGGCGACAAGAATAAGATCCGTCATGTGCTGTACTGCTGCTCGGCAAGCAGACCTGCGACCGAAAGCTCTACGGTTGAGGAAAGCACCGAGGTCAAGACAGAAACGCTGTCGCTGACGGCATCGGCGCTGCCTTCCGGTCTGGTGAAGTCCAAGACCTGCGAAAATACCGACCAGAGCACCTACGACAACTGGTACGGCTCTGTATATATTCCGACTGCGGCAGCTACCAACAGCACCAACAACACCAGAACCGCAAGCACCACCAAGACCGGCGGTGCTGCTGCCGAGTAAGGAGGTACACATGGCTATTCAGAAAAACATCACGGTTGACGGCATCGAGGTGCCGTTCAAGGCAAGCGCGGCGATTCCGAGAATGTACCGCATCAAGTTCCGCAGGGACATTTACAAAGATTTCGCCGCGCTCCAGACCTCCGTCAAGGAAGGCGATGAGGAATCCTCGCAGCTTGACATTGACAGCCTTGAGGTGTTCGAGAACATCGCCTACATCATGGCAAAGCACGCGGATCCGGAGGGTGTTCGGCATGCTATAATATCAAGTGCAACAAAAAAAGATTGACTTCATCTCTTCCAAGGTGTAAAATGAATGTACCACCAAAACATTAACACGGAGGAAGAAAGATGAAGCCATATACTCATTTTACACTAGAAGAACGGATT
>JAZNTW010000072.1:0-4474 GCA_045591925.1 Oscillospiraceae bacterium | reverse complement strand
TGAAATCTGTAAATGAAATCTGCTTTTCTCTCTTGAACTTATACATGGCATCCTCCGAAGTGCAAGCTTTTTTCTCGTTTTCCGGCTTTTTCCTTGCACTTCTATTATACCATGTTTTATCCTTTTTGTCGATACTACGAGCGTTTTATTTAGCCCGAGGAGAGACTATTTAGTTTCGATTATGCGCCATATTACTGGCAGGCGATCAAGATCAGATTTCCGCAGTATACGAAATAAAATAGTGCCACCGATGTGTCCATTGCACATCGGTGGCCTTTTAGCTAATGATCATCTTGAAAAATCATATTATTTTTGTAATTTTTTTGAGGATCCATATTACATCGTCAGGCGTAATATCGTCATCGTTGTTGGCATCGGCGTTTGTTTTACCTTGCTCTGTTATAGTTGCTTCGCTGTCTTCTGCGAGGAATCTTGCAATCAAAACTGCATCCGAAACATCAACGGCATTGTCACAGTTTACATCTCCGGATTGAGCAGCCGGTTCGACTGCAACAAACGGAATGTCATTCTCATTTGCATACGTCTCGGCAACTGTTCCGGCGACACCGTAAAATGTCAGACCGTCATAACGCTGATAGTTGCCGTCTGCATCCTTGATATATCCGAATGCATGATCTTTGATATCCTTGACATTTTCATTGAACACCACTTTTTCCAATGCGGTGCAATTCAGAAACGCATCGTCAAAAATGCCCCAGTAACCGGATACATCCAGTTCTTTCAGAGCTGTGCAGCCTTCAAATACGCCTTCTCCGATATTACACTCCAGTTTTTTCGATGCATGCGGGAGTGTGACCGTTTTCAGATTCGTACAGCCTGCAAAGCTGCCGCCCAGATTACATTGACCGGACGGTGTCTTTACGAAATCATCACTCAGATCATAAAGATAGATCAGTCTGTCGGAAAAATCTGCATTCACAGTCAGGGATTCAAGGTTTTTGCAGTTGTGAAAATCATCATCCATTTCACCGGGATGACGTACACCGTCATATGTTACGGATGTGATATCATTTCTTTCTGACAAATCAACAAGAGACTTTGAAACCCGAACCAAATCTGCATAATCACGAAAGACAATATTGCTTTCATCGCCTGTGTATTCTGTTATAACGGCACACGGAAAAGGATCGCGCCCGATTTTGTATAGAAACTGCCCATCCTTTGTTTGGACCGTTTCGCCCTTGAGACATGTATCATTTACCCAGTACATTTCATCTTCTGTCAGATTGCCCCTGCCGACAAAAGAATCATTTGCTGCATACACAGGTGATGCGCACATGCCGATACAAAGTAAAACAGAAGTTATAAAACCTGCAATTTGCTTTTTCATACTCAACACTCCTATTTTTATATATAAGACATGGTGGCATAATTATATGTCCAATAGAATTCGTCACTTCGATAAAAGGCGTAATTAAAACCTGCAAAGCCAAGATCGGTTTGCGATTGGAACATACCGATTGCAGCATATTTATGAGCGAGCATATCAGAAGTCATCTGAATTTTTGTAGCATTATTAAAATTGAGTGGTGGGTTTATACGTGTAAATGGATTTGTAAATGGTGTCGGAGTAGGAGGAGTAGGAGAATAATTAGTATATTGTGGTGGCCAATCATTCTCATCTCCATGAATAATTGTTTCATGCAATAATGGCGTTAAATTAGAAAACAATGGAGAAATGTTAGAAATGGATATTGCTTCAGATACAAATAGATAAGTGCTACTGTGGTCAGGATGTGTATCATAGCTAGATGTCGTATATATTTCTGTTGGATGATTCGCAGTCAAAACGTTAACCAAATCAGAAAGAAGATTTGATCTTGTATACGTGGCATGACTTCCGGTTTGCATCATATGATAGTCATAGATTCCGTATAAGACATCATCCCCGTATGTTTGACTTTGTTCGTTTGGAGGGGTAAAATTGTTGCCATAATACAAATCAAATAAAATTCCGTCTGAATATCCCAAGACGATGACATTTTCCTTTGGAACGCCGAGGCTTACAAGAGCATCTACTGTTTCCCTGATTCTTGTTCGTCCCATGTTCGTGTGGCTGCCGTTTAGTTTATTCCAGTCGCCGTTAGTCATTAGTACGACTTTGACATTATTACCATCATTGATCATATTATAAATACTGCCACAGAAACCGAGAATCTCATCGTCCTCATGTGGAACAATAACTAATTTAGTTTCATTCATAAATGGATAATAAACAATCTGGTCAATGTCAACGTCACCATCGCCAGCCGTGCGTTTCAACTCAACTGAACCAGAACCAGCAGCATAGATCGGAATACTAACAGTATTCCATGTGTAATCCCATGTACCTGTCGGTTCAAAATTAATTTTCTGTACAAATTTAGAATCTACAAATAGGCTCAATGTTTGATCAGTACTGTGTCCTTGACTATAAGCGATTACAAGCGTTATATAATCTGAATATGCTGGGAAACAGGAGACATTGAACTCGATACCATCACCCAATTCATTGATATACTCGACATATCCTGTGCCGTGATAACCAGAGCCGTATGCTCCGTAATTCACTTCACAACCGGTAAGAGTACAAGATTCTGCTTGAACAGTTACGACTGGAACAGATTGCTGAGAAGCCTGAACTGTTAATGTAGGACATCCGCTTATAACCAAAATCAAAACAAGAGAAATCATGATAGATATTAACGAATATTGATGCCGTTTCATAACTATATCCTCCTTTTCATACATTTGCATCGAATCTTCATGAAAAAAAGATAGTACATTGGAATCACATCCTTTCTTATCATATAAACTGCATACAGAGGCGTAAAAATCTATTTTTATTATATAATACGAATATCAGTTTGTCAATGATTTTTTGTAATCTATTTTATATTTAGTCCCTCCTCATTAAGGCCATAATTTCAAAAGCGACCCAACAGGCCATATGATAACCTGTAATTAAGCACGAACTGAATGAAGTGCAAAAGCATCGCCGCAAGGCGGTCGATGTTCATTGCAATGATGCTGAGAACGATTGATGCTCTTGTTGTATCTTCTCTTTTTGTAAGCAGCAACCCCAGACCGAATTTGCGTTTTGCGAGACTGAACTTCCGCTCTACTTCAATTCGGTCGGTATTATCCTGATAGGCGATCTTTTTCTCTGCCTTGCTGTCAGCATCTTTCTTCGGCCTCCCGAGTTTCTTTCCTGAAAGCCGAATGCCGAGATTGCTGCAGTAAGAAATGTTTTCTCGATTGCGGTAGATCTGATCGACAAGAACGCGCTCCGGATAATGCCCCGTGCGTTCCCTGTAGTTTGCAATCGCAGTTTTCAAAACGGCACTCTCGTTGTAGGCATCGAAGGATAGCTTTTCAATTCTGCACATTCCGGTTTCATCTACAGACAGATCCAGCTTGGCGCCGAACTCAACCGGAGATTTCGCTTTACCTCTGACGATCGGCCGGATATACGGCTGGCTAATGCTGACGATCCTGTTCTCGACAGAATGTGTGTTGTTCGTAAACATATACTGCTGCTGTACATACAGCGCCTGAAGCGTGTCAAGCATCTGTGCATCAGAACAGGACAATGTAACACCGTTGTTTTCAAGCAGATTCGTAATATATCCAAGGTCACGGCGAATGTATTGCAGTTGTTTCCGAATTGCTTTTCTGATCTTTTTCGCACTGCGTTTTCTGCATTTGGCAAGCGCAAGATAATCCTTTCTCGCCTTTTCGCGGTACATTCTCGGCTTGTAATAATTGTATTCGTCGCTGACCCGGCAGATCATATCTTCCAGCTTTTCACGAGCTTCATTCAGCAGTTCAATATCCTGCGGATACTTGATATTCTGCGGTGCGCATGTTGCATCAAGGATCAATGTGCCTGCGTTTTCGGAATCCGTTGCAGAATCCTGCTGATCAGACTGACCGGCATCTCCGCTGCCGTCATTTGAATCGTCATCGTCTTGCTGTGCATTGAATGCGATGATCATTTCATTGATCTCATTCAGCACATCCTCAGACAAACGCTTACGGAATTCAACGAGAAGAGAAGGCACAAACGGAATCTTATCTTCATACCCGGGCAGACCGATGAAATACTGATAGTACGGATTTTCTCTGATCTGTTCGACCAGTTCCTCATCGGGATAATGATATTGCTTCTGGATCAGCAGCGAACCGAGTGCCATGCGCAGGGGCTTTGCAGGCATACCGGTATGACTCGGGAACAGTTTGGCATATTCTGCTTCAATTGTGTCCCACGGAATCATTGCTGCTTTCTTCACCCAGCGGTTATTCGGATTCATTTGCATTCCCTGCGGCTGATTGAAATCTGTAAATGAAATCTGCTTTTCTCTCTTGAACTTATACATGGCATCCTCCGAAGTGCAAGCTTTTTTCTCGTTTTCCGGCTTTTTCCTTGCACTTCTATTATACCATGTTTTATCCTTTTTGTCGATACTACGAG
>JAZNTW010000071.1:0-1692 GCA_045591925.1 Oscillospiraceae bacterium | reverse complement strand
TGACCGGAATGGCGGCTTGCTGTATACAATCCATTCTTTTTCATAACAGTTTCGTATGAATTGGTCAAAATTGATCGGATCATTCAGATATGCGGAATCATTGAAAAATTCCAGTTTGGATTGCCGCAGATATTATACCACAATGAGAGACAGAAGTCAACTGGTATTACCGATGGAATTGGGCGTAAAAATCGCGGAGAGCGATCCTGTGCGGAAATTGGTGGAAATCTGCGAGGAGCTGGATTACACAAAACTGTATGAGACGTATGTGCGAAAATGGAGAAAGGTCAGCCCGGAAACCTTATTTGAGTTGGTTGTGTTTGGCTATATGCAGAGACGGTTCTCCACTCGCCAGATTGAGGAAGCATGTAATACAGACATCCGGTTTATGTGGATATTGCAGGGAGAACCGGTGCCGGATCACAGTACGATCGATCGTTTTTTAGATAAGCGTTTGGCAGATGTGATCGAGGATCTGTTCTATCAGCTGGTAGATCGACTGTGTGTGCTCGGAGAAGTAAAGTTTAAGAATATGTTCGTGGACGGAACAAAGTTGGAAGCTTATGCCAATCGGTATACCTTTGTTTGGAAAAAAGCCGTCGAAAAGAATCTGAAAAAACTGACCGCTAAGATCGAAGCACAGCTTCCGGTCATAGCAGAGCGTTACGGAATGGTCTCATGCGTCACGATTGAGGACGCATATGAGGCTCTTTACAGCCATGCCGCCATAACAGGTCTGGAATTTGTACATGGCAGCGGCAAAAGAAAGACACAGCTGCAAAAGGATATTGAGCTTCTCGGCGGTTTTCTCGCCAAAAAAAAGGAATATCTGGGACATCTCGGCAAAATGAAGCACCGTAACAGCTATTCCAAGACAGATACCGACGCGACCTTTATGCGTATGAAGGATGACTATATGCGCAACGGTCAGCTCAAGCCCGGATACAACATTCAGATCGGTGTGGAAAGCGAATACATCGTTGCCTGCGGTGCCTTCTCCAACTGCACCGACGTACAGACCCTGATTCCGTTTTTAGAGCGGTTTCACAGTCACACCGGCAAAAGAATGGAACAGATCATCGCCGACGCCGGATATGAAAGTTCCGAGAATTATCAGTATCTGGAAGAACACGGACAAAAATCCTTCATCAAGCCAACCAACTATGAAATCAGCAAAACACGCGCTTACAAGGCTGATAAATACAGCATTGAACATATGCAGTATGACGAAGAATCCGACTGCTTTATCTGCGAAAACGACGAAATTCTGCGCTTTTGTCGGGAAGAAATCAAAACGACCGCGAACGGTTACAAAACGTGCATCCGCATTTATCGAAACGAAACCTGTGCCGGATGTCCTCATCTCGGAAAATGCCATAAAAGCAAACGCGGCTTCCGTGAAATCAAAGTCAATCAGCAATTTTTAGAGCACCGGCGCCAGTCTCTTGACAATATCGTCAGCGATGAAGGCGTTCTGCTCCGCGTCAACCGTTCCATTCAGGTCGAGGGAGCATTTGGCGTTCTCAAACAGGACTATTCCTTCCGCAGATTTCTCTTCCGCGGCAAACGGAACATTGAAATGCAGTTCTTCCTGCTCGCGTTTGCCTTTAATATTCAAAAACTTTGCAATCGCATCCAAAATCATCGCGTTTTGTCTGATCTTTTCCCGATTTCCTCCGTTGCTTGATCGTG
>JAZNTW010000070.1:0-4664 GCA_045591925.1 Oscillospiraceae bacterium | reverse complement strand
TTCGCAGACTCCGTTTTCTTATTATAAACTAGGAAAATCCATAATTTCCACTGCGACAAATCGCACGCAGTTACGCCCCATAGCATAAAAATAACAGGTCTGTGGTGCCGAAACCCCATTTTCAATCCGTCGGAGATACATTGATCACCCGTCGCGAAGCACTGCGTTGCCGACGGCGAACCAGCGCGCACCCTGCATCTCAAAGCTGCGCGGCAGCGGATTCCCCGTGTGTAGCACCGCGTAAAACGCGTCCACCAAATGCGAATTGATGCCGAGAGCTGCGTTCGTCACAAACGGCATCAGCGCATATTGATTCGATTTCAACGTAGGTACGTGCTTTGCGGTAAGCGGCGTTACATCGCCCCATGTCACCGCATTCCAGCTCTCCGCATCCACTTCCACAACCACCATCGCCGCCGCACCCGTATTGCTCCGTGTCAGCACATAAATCTGCCGCAGCGTCCCGTCATAATACTTCGTAAAAAACACGCCGCTGCTGCACAAATACGCATGGGTGATCGAGCCGAGCGTCGTTCCCGGTATGCAGTGCGACCCGTCTGCGTAGAAAAATATCTCCGTGCAGCCGACCGTTTTCAGGATCAGATGCCCCTCACTGTCATAGCAATTTAAATCATTACTTGTCCCGACGCGCTCAATTCTGTCAAACAAATGACTGTCCGAAAGCACGCGATACATATCGTCCACCGTGCTGAGATTTCTTGCCTCTGCCATCAAATCGCCTCCTCATTTCCCGGTACGCCGCAAAGCCCCGCCGTGCCGCTGCTCTGAATCAGCTCTGCACCGGCGGTAATCCGTTCTGCCTTTAATTGTTTCACATAATCCAAAATCTGCGTATATACGTTAGATTCCGGCATCGGGTGCTGCGCCGCATCCACCGTTCCGGCATAACAGCACGGAATCCGAACCGGCGTCGAGGTGTGGATGTCACCGGCATAAATGCCAAGCCAAACCAGCGACACGCCCCAAAGCGGTGGCAAAACCGCCCGATTTCCCTCAAACAACACATCCGTATACAGCATATTGTTCGTGCGCTGCGGGTCAACCCATGCAAGCCGCATCGTCTTGACCGGATAGGCAGCCCATTCCTCGTCCAAATCGAAAACCGCCGTATATTCGCTGTTTCCGCAGACGATCTCCGGCTTGCCGACCAGCTCCGCAATCCGTTCCCGCACAATAATCCTAATTTCAAGCATCGGCAGCCTCCGGTTCTGTCACAGACTGCGTCGCCGTTGACTGGATCTCCATTCCGATTCGCGCCAAATCCGGCCGCACCACATTCAGCAGCGCCGCACCGTTCATCGACAGCATCGCCTCGTATAATTCGCGCAGAGTCGGACAATACGGCACATATTCCTGTGATAAATCCCACGCCGCTTTCGTGCAGAGCATCGCCTCCGAAAACGTCACGATGTCGGAAGCGGATGTCGCAAAATTGTTCGCACTGTAGATTCTGATTCGCGCAAGATTGTCATTTTTTAGTGTGATCACCTTGTAAACGCCATCGCCGCGCGCAAACTGGTACGCATCGGTTGCGCCAACGTCCACGGCATTTGTATCCTTAAAGGAAATCGCGCAGGTTTCGGAGTCGGTATCCGTCGATTCCAGATGCCCGAAATACAGCACATACGTGCCAGCCTTTGCCGTACAGGGAATCTCAATATACCGCAGGCTTGCCGTGTTGCTGCCGCTGCCGACCGTCAGCAGATTTTTCGCGCCGCTGTCAAGCTGTGCCGTGACGGTCGTTTGCAGCAGCGCGCGCGCCGCAGTTTCCGATGCAAGCGACGCAGAAAGCCGGCTCGCCGACTGCTCCAGCCGTGCGTCTGCCTGCTGTCTCGCGGTCGTTTCCGCGTTGACAAGCGCCTGTATCTGTGTGTCGCTCATGTCATTCAGCGCACGCGAAAATGCAGTACGTACTTCGGTTTCCGTTAAGCCCGTATTGAATTTTCTGTCTGCCATCCTCTCACTCCTTTGTCATGATATAATTCCCGTTCGCGGTTGCCAGATAGTCCCCTGCCGCCGTGACCAGATAGTTGCCGTTGCAGATGTCTTGCACGGGCTGATGCGCGAGCGCGGCAAGCAGCCGATTGTAAAAATCAGGCTGTGGGCGCGCTTCCTCCGACGCCAAATCCGTGATGCACGTGCGATACGGGATTTCCGCAGGCGTGGTCGTGCGCAGACCCCCTGCACGAACGCTGACATAAATCGCAGTTGTCTCAAAAATCGGCGGCAATGGGCAAATATTGCCATGAAACGCAACATCAAGGCATAGCTCCTTCATTGGCGCAAGGCTGACGATGTGGGCAGTTTTTTCGGGATACCGCGACCACGGCTCGTCAAAATCAAACCGGATCGTATCGCCGCTGTTGCCGCAGACGGCGCAAGCCTTGCCCGACGCTGTTTGCGCATGAAGCCGCCGGACTCTGACCTGTATTTCCATTCCGCGTCCTCCTTTCCGTGACGACTGAAAGATGACCGTTCCCTCCCGATACGCCGCAGATATCGACGGCCGTCGCAGGGCTGACTGCTCCCAATCACGTTCCCAAAAACAAAAAAAGTTGCACGTTTCCGTACAACTCCTCTTAAAATATTTTTGATTTAACTAGAGGTAGATGATTTTTTGCTCATCGCAAATCGCCAGCGGTCAGGGTTTCGACGCCGTCACCATGCTTGCTGTCCAAGGTCAGACCGCGTAATTCCAGCAAAATCCGCTGCACACGCTGTTCCTGCATTTGCAGCACGCGCATACGGAACCAGTCGCCGCTGACGGTTTCGCCCTCCTCCGGAATATGTCCGATCAGCTCCGTGAGCCAGCCGCCGGCAGAGGTGCATTCCGTGACGATCAGGTTTTCGTCCAGCTCCAAGGTATCGCAGAGGTCGGCAATCGACAGTTCACCGGAAACCTCGAAGCGGTTCTCGCCGCATTTTGTCAGCAGCGGAACAATTTCATCGGCTTCGTCATAAATCTCACCGACCAGCTCCTCGATGATATCCTCCAGCGTAACGATGCCCTTGGTGCCGCCGTACTGGTCAACGACGATTGCAAGATGCGATTTCACACGCTGCATTTGCCGCATTGCCTCGCTGATACGTGCAAATTCGGGCAGACGGAGTACGTTTTTGACAATCGGTTCGAGCGTGGTACCGCCGGATTCAATCAGCCCGAAGAAGTCCTTTTCGGTGATAAAGCCAATGATATCGTCAATCGTATCGCCGTAGACCGGCAGGCGCGAATAACGCTCCGAGAGGAAAATCTGCTTGATTTCCATCAGCGGCATATCCTGCGGAATCGCGGTCACACGCACGCGCGGCACCAGCACCTCGTCAACCGAGATTTCGTCAAATTCGAGTGCGGAGCGAACCAAATCGCTTTCCTGTTCTTCGAGAACGCCCTCCTCCTCGATCTGCTCCACGATGACCTTTAGCTCATCCTCGGTGACGGTCGGCGTATTGCCTTTTTTGGACACGAGCTTTGCGAGCTGATTGAACAGCAGCACAAATGGTTTTAGGATAAAAATGAGACCGCGGAGTGGTGCAGCGAGCATGAGGGTGAGCTGTTCGGCGTGGTGCTTGGCGTAGCTTTTCGGGAGGATTTCTCCGAAAATCAGCACCAGAACCGTCATGACCGCGGTGGAAATGCCGACGCCGCTTTCTCCAAACCATTCGGTAAACAGAATGGTACCAAGCGACGCCGAGAAAATATTCACGAGATTGTTGCCGATAAGGATTGCAGTCAGGGCGCGTTCAAAGGATTCGGCAAGCGCGAGAGCATTTGCGGCACGGTGATTCCCCTGCATCGCTTCGGATTTCAGGCGAATCTTGTTGACACTGGAAAACGCCGTTTCACAGGCGGAGAACATTGCCGAAAACACCAGCAAGCCCAGTATCACGATGAGATATATCATATAGATGTCCTTTCTGATTGATAAGCGTTATCTTTTATTATAATGGATTCTCGGAAAAATTGCAAGTCTGATTTTCAGCCTCTCCGCGCCGGATTCGTTGTTTTTTGCAGGTTGCGCGTGGAAAGCAGAGGTTTTTCTTTTGTCTGCTTCTATTTTTGCAGCCACACGATGACAGGGGATATTCTCCCCAGACGCCATTTTTGTAAATGCGCCCCAAAATAAAAGTTTTGTGGGGTCGAGGGACGGAGTCCATCGTCGCTCACCGCAGCGATGCTACTTTATAATAAAGGCAACACCGCGCAAAGTCCGCCTTACGGCTTGGCGGTGCAGATACGCAGTCAGATTTTCCGCCATCTTGCACAGAAATTCCTTTCGCATTCGTACTCCGCGCAGTGCGAGGGGAGAACCCCAAGAGGCAAGGGGGAAACTCGCTGCACTCGCATTCCCCCTTTCCCCTTAAGGTTTTCCCCTCGCGCTCCCCTTTCCTGATTCCCTTTCCCCCTAATTGCAGAGCCACGAAATAAACTGCTCTCCGCTGCGCAGTAAAAGAAAATTCTACTAAGCAGAGGGGAGACCGGAGTGCGCGACGATTCCCCCTTTCCCCTAAAGAAAATTTAAGTCAGCAGAGGGGAGAGCAGTTTATTTTGCGGCTTTGCAATTAGGGGGAAAGGGAATCAGGAAAGGGGAGCGCGAGGGGAAAACCTTAAGGGGAAAGGGGGAATGCGAGTGCAACGAGTTTCC
>JAZNTW010000069.1:0-4725 GCA_045591925.1 Oscillospiraceae bacterium | reverse complement strand
AACCCCAAGAGGCAAGTAGATGTGCCGCCAAGCCGTAAGGCAGACTTTGCGCGGTGTTGACTTTATTATAAAGTAGCATCGGTGCCGCGATGCGATTCAGAATGGGAGCCTCTATCGTAGGCACCCAAGCCCGCGAACTCTTATCAAGGCTAAGAGTGTTTCGCACTCTGCGGAGTGCGCCTGGGGCTTTGCCCCTCGCCCCCACAAACTTTTGAAAAAGTTTGATCAAAACTTTTATTTTGGGGCTGCATTTACAAAAATGGTGTCTGGGGACGAGTCCCCTTCCCCCCTAATTGCAAAGCCGCGAAATAAACTGCTCGCCGCTGCGCAGTAAAAGAAAATTCAACTCAGCAGAGGGGAGAGAGTCAGGAAAGAGAGAGCGCGAGAGGGAAAACCTAAGAGAGAGGGGAGACCGGAGCGTAGCGACGACTCCCCTCTTTCTTGGGTTGTCCCTTTCGCATTCGTGCCCCGCGCAGTGCGCCGAGGGCTTTGCCCCTCGACCTAGCAAGTTTTAAAAAAACTTGATCAAAACTTTTATTTTGGGGCTGCATTTACAAAAATGGGGTTTGGGGACGAGTCCCTATTTCAAATCCATCGGAGATACACCTATCATTGATACATCTATCATTATAACAAACCGAATGCTCAAAGTCAATCATGACCCCGAAACGCTTGACTTTCTCCCGATTGTCCGATATAATATAGAATGGTGATTTATGGAATTTCAAGGAGGCGTCTGCAATATGAAAAAGCTCCTGCGCTATCTCGCAAACTATAAAAAAGAATGTATTCTGGGACCCCTGTTCAAAATGCTCGAAGCAACCTTTGAACTGTTCGTCCCACTGGTCGTCAAGTCCATGATCGACAAGGGCATAGCAGCCGGCGACACCGGTCACATCATCCGAATGTGCCTGCTCATGGCACTGCTCGCCGCAATCGGTCTGACCAACACCCTCTTTGCACAGTATTTCGCTGCCAAAGCCGCAACCGGCTTCTCCGCAAAGCTCCGCCGTGAACTCATGGCGCACATCCAGCGCATGACCTACACCGACCTCGATTCCCTCGGCACTTCCTCCCTCATCACGCGCATGACCAGCGACATCAATCAGCTCCAGACCGGCGTGAACCTCACCATCCGGCTGCTCCTGCGCTCCCCCTTTATCGTGTTCGGCGCAATGATCATGGCGTTTACGGTCGATGTCAAGGCGGCGCTCGTCTTTGTCGTTGCGATTCCGCTGCTCTCGGTGGTCGTATTCGGCATCATGCTCCTGACCATCCCCATGTACCGCAAGGTGCAGGAAAAGCTCGATATCGTGACCGAAACCACACGCGAAAATCTCACCGGTGTCCGCGTCATCCGCGCGTTCCGCAATGAGCAAGCCGAAGCCGAGGAATTCCGTGCAGAAAACCGTGTGCTTGTCGCGATGCAGAAATCGGTCGGCAAGATTTCCGCGCTCATGAATCCCCTCACCTATGTTATCGTCAATCTCGCTGTCTGTGCGTTGATTTATGTCGGTGCGCTTCGCGTGGACGCCGGCGTGCTGACGCAGGGCGCGGTCATTGCACTCTATAATTATATGTCACAGATTTTGGTTGAACTGATTAAATTTGTAAACTTTATCATCAGTCTCACCAAGGCGGTCGCCTGCGGAAACCGTATCCAAGCCGTCCTCGAAGCCGGTACGCTCATCCCGGAGGACAGCTCCGAGCCCGAAATTTCTTCCGGCAATCTCGGCACAATCCGCTTTGACCATGTATCCTTTACCTATGAAAACGCAGCAGAACCGTCGCTTTCCGACATCAGCTTTACCGCAGACCGCGGCGATGTCATCGGCGTCATCGGCGGTACGGGTTCGGGCAAATCCACACTCGTGAACCTGATTCCGCGCTTCTATGAGCCGACCTCAGGCAGCATCACCATCAACGGCGTCCCAAGCACCGAATTCCCCCACCTCGCCCTGCGCAAGCGCATCGGCATCGTACCGCAAAAGGCGGTGCTGTTCCACGGCACCATCCGGCAAAATCTGCAATGGGGCGACGCAAACGCGACCGATGACGAGCTGCAAACCGCACTTAAAGCCGCACAGGCACTCGATGTTGTCGCATCCAAGCCCGATGGTCTGGACGAAACCATCTCCGAGGGTGGCAACAATTTCTCCGGCGGTCAACGGCAGCGGCTCACCATTGCACGTGCGCTCGTCCGCAAGCCCGAATTTCTCATTCTTGACGACAGCGCCTCCGCGCTCGATTACGCAACCGATGCCGCGCTCCGAAAATCCCTGAAGGAGCTGCCGTTCCACCCGACCGTATTCCTCGTATCCCAGCGCACCGCCTCGATTCAGCACGCTGACAAAATCCTTGTGCTGGATGACGGTCAGCTTGTCGGCTGCGGCACGCATCGGGAGCTGCTCGATTCCTGCGCGGTCTATCAGGAAATTTATGCGTCCCAATTCCCGAAAGAGGAGGTGCAGCAGCATGGCTAAGCAAAAAAATCCTACCTCGGCAAAAGCACTCAAACGCATCCTGCGCGACCTTGCACGGTACAAAAAATGGTTGATTTTAACGATTTTGCTTGCAATCGTGACGGTTGCGCTGACGCTCCTTGTCCCGATTCTGATTGGTAACGCCATCGACTGCATCGTAGCAGCCGGAAATGTCGATTTTCACGCTGTTACGCGAATTATCCTCACCATTATCCTCTCGGTTGCCGTGACCGCGCTCATGCAGTGGATCATGAGCGTCGCGCATAACAAAATCACCTACGAGGTCATCGAGGACATCCGAAACCGCGCCATCGACCGCATCGAACGGCTGCCGCTGTCCTACCTCGACACCCACCCCACCGGCGAAACCGTCAGCCGCATGATTTCCGACGTTGACCAGTTCGCGGACGGTATGCTCATGGGCTTTACGCAGCTCTTTACCGGCGTTCTCACGATTTTCGGCACGCTCATTTTCATGCTGACGATCCATCCGGCGATCACGCTCGTGGTCATCGTCATGACGCCGCTTTCACTGTTTGTGGCGTCGTTCATTGCAAAGCGAACCTACGCAATGTTCCAGCTGCAAGCTGAAATCCGCGCAAAACAGACCGCAATCATCAATGAAACCGTCACCAATCAAAAAATTGTGCAGGCGTTCGCGCATGAAGCGGAAACCATGCGTGATTTTGACGCGCTGAACGACCGTCTGACCGACGCTTCCCTCAAAGCGACCTTCTTCTCGTCGCTGACCAATCCCTGCACACGCTTTGTCAATGCGCTGGTGTACGCAACGGTCGGTCTGACCGGCGCCATCGCTGCCATCCGCGGCAATATCAGCGTCGGACAGCTCTCCTGCTTCCTCAGCTACGCGAACCAATATACCAAGCCGTTCAATGAGATTTCCGGCGTGATGACCGAGCTGCAAAACGCGATCGCCTGTGCAGACCGCGTATTTGCGCTGATTGACGAGCCGACCGAAATCCCCGACAAGCAGGATGCCGCGCTGCTCACAGAGGCGCAGGGCGAAGTGCAGTTCCGCGATATTTCCTTTTCCTATGTGCCGGAGCGGCCGCTGATTTCGCATTGCTCGATTGCGGTGAAGCCCGGTCAGCGCGTTGCGATTGTTGGCCCGACCGGCTGCGGCAAAACCACGCTCATCAACCTGATTATGCGATTCTATGATGTCAATGACGGCGCGATCTGCATTGACGGCAGCGATTTGCGCGACGTCACAAGGCATAGTCTGCGGCAGAATATCGGCATGGTCTTACAGGAAACATGGCTCAAGCAAACGACCGTCCGCGACAATCTCCGCATGGGCAAGCCCGACGCAACGGACGAGGAGATCATAGCCGCCGCAAAAGCCGCCCACGCCCACAGCTTCATCAAGCGGCTGCCGCAGGGCTATGACACCGTGATCGGCGACAAAAACGGTGCGCTCTCGCAGGGTCAGCGACAGCTTTTGTGTATTGCGCGGCTGATGCTCTGTCTGCCGCCGATGCTGATTCTCGACGAGGCAACCTCCTCGATTGACACCCGTACCGAGCTGAAAATCCAGTCGGCATTCCACAAAATGATGCAGGGACGTACCTCGTTCATCGTTGCCCACCGTCTCTCGACCATCCGTGAGGCTGACCTCATTCTTGTTATGAAGGATGGTCAGATCATCGAACAGGGCAATCATGATGAATTGCTCCAAAGCGGCGGCTTTTACGCGACGCTCTGCAAGAGCCAGTTTGCCGCAGAAGAATCTCTGCCGCAGACATAATCGCAGCATTACATATTTCCGAAAAAATCTTAGGCAATCCCGCACTCCCCGTTCCCGATTCCCTTTCCCTCTAATTACAAATTCGCAAAATAAACTGCTCTCCGCTTGCGCAGTAAAAGAAAATGCAAGTCAGCAGAGGGGAGACCGGAGCACGCGACGATTCCCCACGTTCTTAGGCTGTCCCTTTCCTGATTCCCTTTCCCCCTTAATTGCGAAGCCGCGAAATAAACTGCTTTCCGCTGCACAGTAAAAGTAAATTTAACTCAGCAGAGGGGAGAGAGTTAGGAAAGAGAGAGCGCGAGAGGGAAAACCTAAGAGAGAGGGGAGACCGGAGCGCGACGATTCCCCTCGTTCTTGGGTTGTCCCTTTCGCATTCGTACTCCGCGCAGATGTGCAGGGCGGGGGGAGAACCGCAAGAGGCAAGGAGGAAACTCGCTGCACTCGCATTCCCTCTTTTCCCTCGCGCTCCCCGTT
>JAZNTW010000068.1:0-5744 GCA_045591925.1 Oscillospiraceae bacterium | reverse complement strand
TGTTAATGGCAATGAGGATCCACCCGTTCCCATTCCGAACACGGAAGTTAAGCTCATTCGCGTCGAAAATACTTGGTTGGAGACGACCCGGGAAGATAGATCGATGCCGGCACCAAACCCAGAGTTTTCGCTCTGGGTTTTGTTATTTTAAAAAAATCTTGAATTTGTCTTGATTTTTATTGCACTCTATGGTATAATAAATTGACTGGGGTATCGCCAAGCGGTAAGGCACCAGACTTTGACTCTGGTATTCGTAGGTTCAAATCCTGCTACCCCAATCCAACACCGAAGCCGATTGCGTATACGATCGGCTTTCGGTTATTTCTTTTTGATTTAATTGTAATTTATTTTACGAAATGCGCGTATCTGGAGCTGAAATCAATGGAAGTACAAAATAATCTGGTGCCGCCTGTTGTGCCGGAGATGCAGGAAGTCCAATCGGATCAGATGACGGATAAGGCTCTCGTCAAACGATTGTGGTTGTGGACGATCCTTTCTGTCGTGTTCCTACTCATTGTGGGCGGCTGTGTTTGGGGCTATTATCAGTTGCAATTTGATATCTTTGGCAAAAAAACAGACGTATTTGCTGAAGAAATCTCGTTTAATGGAAAAGAAATACCTGATTTGGACTCGCTGAAGAATCATCTTCGGCGTTTTAAAAATCTGAAAAAAGCGGATCTCGGAAGCTTTCCGGTTGAAGTGGAGCAATCGTTTGCTTTACGGCAGGCGTTTCCTGATACAGAGCTTGTTTATCAGACTGTCGTGCTAATTGAGAATGAAACCTATCGCACCGACATCACTTCTCTGAATGTTTCTGAGCATGGTATCACGGATTTTCGCACATTTTCCCGAAAATTAGAATATCTTCCGGAGTTGAAAACGGTTATATTTGGAGATATTACCATTCCAAATACCGAAAAGGAAAAGCTCGAATCTGCGTTTCCGGAGGTTTCATTTGAAGTGATTGAAACCTACGACGTATACGGAAAGCAGGTCATGGTGAATGCTGAGTCACTGGACTTGCGTGATGTGCAGCTGGATGCTTCAATTTTGGATCAAATTGCGCTCTTTCCGAATCTCGTATCGGTTGACCTTCACGGTCAGAAGCTGACTGATGAGGAGCGGATTGCGCTGATTACGACGTTTCCGGAGATTTCATTTGGTTGGACTGTCTTTTATGATGGCGAGGAGTACGATTCTTCCATTAAGGAATTGGATCTTAGCGGCAAGCGTATGACGGAGGATGATCTTCCTGAATTGAAGAGTGTCATCGCACAATTCTCTGACCTTGAAATTGTGAATATGTGTAATTGCGGTTTGGGCAATGAGACCCTGGCGAACTTCCGTCAGGAAATCCGGACGGCAAAGGTTGTTTGGCGCGTTTATCTTGGCTCGCGCTGGTCGCTTCGTACTGACGCCATTGCGTTTTCCGTGCTGATTATTCACTACGATTATCCACGTATGTACTCGAATAATCTTCATGTACTCAAATACTGTCCGGAGCTGCTTGCGCTGGATTTGGGACATCAGGCGATTTCTGATATTTCCGGTATCTGCGAATGGCTGCCGGAGCTACGGCTGTTGATCCTTGCTGATAATCAGATATGGGATATTTCGCCATTGAAAAATCTCAAGCATTTGCATTATCTTGAATTGTTCCTCAATCGTATTTCTGACCTGTCGCCGCTTGCGGAGTTGCGTGAGCTGGTCGATGTCAATATCAGCTATAATCCGATTGGCGACATCACACCGCTACTGAATTCTCCGATGATGCAGCGAGTCTGGATGGAATCCACCTACTGCGGTTGGAACAGCGTGTCACTGCTAAAGGAAACATATCCCGATGCGAAAATTGTTCTCATCGGCTCTGGCTCGGTTGATCAGGGCTGGCGCTGGGGCAATGCGCGTTACGAGCAGATGATGGATATGTGGAAGAACAATTATTACGGTGATGAGTTCCAGAAATATGATGATCTTGCAGTCGAACTTGGACTCAGATAAGTCAGAATGATTCACTATAAAACGCCTATCGCTTCTGTGAGCGGTAGGCGCTTTTTGTGTTATGGGGGGTAGATGACGGATTCTACTGCTTGAAACTACGATTCGACTATCTGTAGAATACACGTAGATACGAGCATTTTGCCGGTAGAGTCGCACAAAATAGAAAGCATCCTGATTCTGCGGATGGTAGGTTGATTTTTTCGCCGGGATGAGATATCATAAAGACAGAAGGGAGCGATTTCTATGACGATCACAAACACAAAAAGAATTCCATTGCGTGAACGGCAGCTGCCCGATTATACGCACGGCGAAGAAATGATGAATATGATTACCCATATTGTTGGCGGTGCTGTCGGCGTGCTGATTTTGATTGGCAGCGTCCTGATTGGCGCAAAACACCACGATGCGTGGGCGATTACAAGCGGCAGTATCTATGGTTTCCTGACTTGCGCGCTCTTTGTGATTTCAAGTGTGTATCACGGCTTGAAGGATGGCATCGGCAAGCGCGTCATGCAGGTGGTTGACCATTGTACGATTTATTTTATGATTGCGGGAACTTATACGCCGATTCTCCTAGTCGGGATGCGCGGGATTTCACCTGCCGTTGCGTGGACTGTGTTTGGAATCGAGTGGAGCTGTGCGGTGATTGGAACGATCCTCACGGCGATTGATCTGAAAAAATATAAGACCTTTAGTATGATCTGCTATTTGACGATGGGTTGGACGATTATCGCGGTCGTGAAGCCAACGATTCAGGTGCTCGGAATCAAGGGCTTTACCTGGCTTCTTGCCGGCGGCATTTGCTATACGATTGGTGCGGTGCTGTACGGTCTTGGCAAAAAACACAGATACGTTCATGGTGTTTTCCATCTGTTCGTCAATGCAGGCAGCTTCCTGCAAGCGATTTCGATTCTATTGTATGTCCTATAATCTGCAATGCCTGTCTGATTCAAAATTTTGAACTACTTGGTATAAAAAGAATCCCTTTCGCGCTGACACACGGAGCGTTCGTGTGAAGTGCGAAAGGGATTTATTTGATTTATGTTCTTGCGATGATCTGTTCCCATGTGCATGGCTGATTTGCAAGCGTATTTTCCGAATAGTATATCAAGATGTATTGTGCATCGAGGATGTTCACTTGCTTGTCGCCATCAATATCGACATTGCTCAGTTGTTTTTCGGACAGCGTTGGCGGCAAGCCGGAAAGCGTTTGCGCATACGATTGCAATACGAGCTGCGCGTCCTCAATGGAAACCAGCTTATCATCATTTGCGTCACCCTTTATGGACACAGGCGGCGGCATATCTTCCGGATACCGCGTCATAGCGTAGACGATTTCCTGATTGTGAACCGGAGACAGTGGGATTTCACGCCCCCAATGTACCTTGCCATTTAGGTTGCCCTCCGCAACAATGATGCTGTTCGCATGGACATCAATAACAATGACGCTGTGTTCATCATTGTTCATGCGAAGAATATCTCCGACCCGAATTTGCGAGTAATCGTAGTATTTCCGAGCCGGCAGTGAACCGAATGCCGCATCACTCAGTATAAACGCAAAGGCGGCGCAGCCTGTTCCGATCTGGTAAATGCCGCCGTGCCATGCGTAAACATTGAATGTATCGAAAGGCGTGCCCTCCGGATACTGCTCCTGGAATGCAAGCAGCGTAGACCGCACCGATTCTTCGGATAAATCAATAGCATTCACGCGCGGTGCGGAGATGGTTGAAACTAGTAATATGACCGCGAGAAACATACTGCAAAGGGATGTCAGTCGTTTCATCTCAGAAACCTCCTTTATATCAATTCGAGTGAAATATATAGGATATGCGTGTGATTTGCGTCTGCGGCTCAAAGCGCATAGCTTTTGCTGTATTCCTGATCGCCGCGGCGAATCCGCAGATTCAGCTGATGATCCTGAATCTCAGCGGAGAGAATGCTTGCACTGCGCATTCGCATCATCCGTCGCAGCATCATCTGCTGGTTATCGTTATACATTGCGCAATCATCCGAGGTCAACAGAACGCTGCCGGTCAGCGCGCTGACTTCAGCGAGACACTGCTTTTGTGATGTCGGCATATCAATACGGTCTTTTCTGAGGAAGAATACATCCGGCGCAGTTCCGAATGCTCTGCCGTCTAACTGCCGGCGAAACACGGAGTTCAGCAGCGAGCGTTTTGTGCTGGGGCGTTCGCGGTGCATGACGCGCAGATAGGACTTGTCATCCCAGTCAAGCGTTACATCGCAGCCGATGCGGCAATAATCAACCTTGCCGAAGGCAGCGCCAAGCGGTACGCCGCTTGCAAGCAGCTCTGCACCCTCTGTGATTTCACGCAGAAAATCCATTGCGTCAGCCATGATTCTGCCGCGCGTTTTATCCGGACGCGGCTGAATACACGCAGCGTAAAGCGCATCGAGCTTGAGCAGCGAATATCCTAAGTCGTGAATGATTGTCGCAAATACCTGCCGCAGATACGCACGTACCTCCGGATGGTAGATGTCAAGCACATAATACTGATGCCAGTTTGCGCCGGCGATCACAAAATGATCCTCTGAATCCGTCACGAGCCAATCCTTATGCTCACGGAAAATCTCCGATGCCTCCTCGCAGATAAACGGTGCAAGCCAGAGTCCGGCACGCTGCTGTGCTTTTCCGATTGCGTCTGCGATATTATCCATGCCGTCCGGAAATTTCTCCTGATCGACAGAGAACCAGTCGCCAACTGCGGTTGTCCAGCCTTTGTCAACGAAAAAGACATTTGCCTTGCAATCGAGCGAATGCAGTCCAAGCAGGTCGTCGATGATTTTTTGATCACTGATATTTGCACCATGCCGATGATGGCTTGTATAGCCAAAGATTGGCTTCGCCTTGACGGGCGGTATTCCCAATGCTGCAAAATAACGGTCAAACACCGCATCCTCGCTGCCGGAAATGATCATCGCATCCATACGATATTCACCGGTCAGAAGCAGACCTGCGCAGTCCTTGCGAAGCGAAAACGAATTTACTTTGGTATCGGTTTCGATGCAGGTAAAGCCGTCCTGTTCATTTAGCGCACCAATCAGCATAAATGCGTCATCGCAGCGGAAATAACCGTAGGTCCAGCCGTGCAGCTGTCCTGACTGCGCCGGATAGGGCGTGAAAGCATAGTCACCGTATTGCGCAAGCGCGTATTTTTCCACGACATACGGCGGCAGATGGTCAATGCCGCGCATTTTATCATGGATGGAGTGCTCGATGCTGTCCGTCCATGACTGCCAGCCGTTTAAGAAGATGCGGTCGTTTTCGTCAAAGGCATACGAAAATGTCGCAGAACACTCCTCCAGCACGATTTCCGCATCTGCCGAAACCAGCAGTGCGATTGTTTCGCCATCCCATTCCGCGCGGAACCGCACGGTTTCTGTCTGTGCGGCACTGCCGTCCGTGATGAGGCAAAAGCGGCGATTATTTTGCTTGTATTTCAGTGTAATTTGTTCGAGCAGTATCATAGAAACCCCCTTTCTCGGAGTCAGATATCCTGTTTCAGTCGATAGAAGAATCGGAACATACAGTTGATCATATAAGGCAACACCGCGCAAAGTCCGCCTTACGGCTTGGCGGCACATCTACTTGTACTTGCATATTTTCCGCTATTTTGCACAGAAATTCCTTGCTGGGCGTCAGCCCAGCGGCGTCATTTCTATACAATCTGACGAAAAATCTGACTGCGTATCTGCACCACCAACTCTGTGCGGTATTGCCT
>JAZNTW010000067.1:0-5504 GCA_045591925.1 Oscillospiraceae bacterium | reverse complement strand
CAGATTTTTCGTCAGAATGTATAGAAATGACGCCGCTGGGCTGACGCCCAGCAAGGAATTTCTGTGCAAAATAGCGGAAAATATGCAAGTACAAGTAGATGTGCCGCCAAGCCGTAAGGCGGACTTTGCGCGGTGTTGCCTATTGATAATTGCTCCCCTGATTCAACGCCTGCACAATCTCCGGATACGGGAACGTCGAAGCCTTCCGATAAAGCAGCCCGAAGTTTTCATCGGAGCCTGTAAAGGCGTTGTTATCCCACCAGATACAGGTCATTCCACGCGCTCTTGCACAGGCGGTATAGTATGCGGCAAACGCTGTCCGCGCCTCCTGATTTTCTTTATTCAGCGCACCAAATTCGGCAATCAGAACCGGTACGCCGTTCAGCACAAATTTGCCGTAGAGCTGATCCATAAAGCGCACAATATCGCCTGTATCTCCGGCATTGTCCAGCGACCATTCCGTTTTTCCGTTTACATTCAGCGTAAAATCATACGGCCGATACGCATGAACTGCCAGAATCACGCGGTTCTGCGCATCCTGCGGCATTGCAAAATCCGCATGGAACGCCCCCTCCGGCGAAGCGTCATAGCCCGGCACCAGCAGCCAACGCGTTGCATTGCCGCCGCCTGCCGCACGCACCGTATCCACAAAAAGCTGATTGAGCGTATTGATGCACGCAACGGCGTCCGTGCACTGCGCATTGTCAGCATCCAGCCACCACTCATACTCTGTTCCGACAAGCCGTGGTTCATTCATGGATTCCAAAATCAAATGCTCATCATAGTCCCGAAACACTTCTGCAAGCTGTGACCAGATTGCCGTCAGATATTTCTTCGAGCTTTCCATATGCGCCGTATCCGGGTAATAGAACGCCTCATCATTATCGTGATGCGTATTGACAATGACATACAAATCCATGTCAATGCACCAATCCACAAGCTCCTTGATGCGTGTCAGCCACAGCTTAGAGATGTTGAAATCAGCGTCTACATGATTATGCCATGAAACCGGAATTCGGATCGTCTTGAAGCCTGCCGCTTTCACAGCAGCAATATTTTCAATGGTTGTAAGCTCGCCGCACCACGCTTTTTCGTAATCCAGCTCATTCTCTGCGGAAATACGGTCAATATTCTCCGCGTCAAACGTATTGCCGAGATTCCAACCCAGATGCAGCTCCTTGATAAAATCCATACCCTCACTCTCCGGCACCCGATATTTGTCAACCTGCACATCCGGCACAAGCGCGCTCGGTTCCCCAAGAACATCCGCCGGTATCGTATATTCCGGAATACTGGTTTCCGGCAGTTTTAAGTGATCTGCCTTACAGTCCGTACAAAACAGCATACAAGCCGCCGTCATCAGCACTGCAATTCGATTCAGCCGTTTCATTCCCGATATCCTCGTACTATTCTCGTAGTCTGACTTTCTCAGCGGTTGGAAGCAGCGGTCACATGAATGGTATCATATGCACTGCCGTCCGCTGCATAACGAACGGTCACAGAATCGACCGTCACGGAAACGGAAAATGCCTTTTCCTCCGGCGGATTATCCTTATCCAGCAGCATATAGACATCACTTGAATTTTCGATGATAAACTTTGCTCTATGCGCTTCACCGCGGTTGTCATACATAAATTTCGGAAACGCGTCCACATCATCCGAATGGAAATACATCATATTGGGATAATTCGGGTCATCTGCCGGCAGAACCTCGACCGTTCCGTTCACAGAAAAGCCCTTGTTGTCGCTGTATTGGAACACAGCCGTCGCCATATCCACCGTATCATCCGCTTCTGCATGACCAACAACGCTATCGAGCGTCCAATTCTTATAAACAGAACCCTTCTGCATCACTTCGCCGCGAATATTGCCGCTCAGCTCATTGAACACGCCGAGTCCCTCGCCGCCCTCTGTAATATGCGTCATGGTAATATTGTTGACCCCGACAGCCGGCGCTGTTGAAGCGGTTGTCTCCGTGGCAATCGGTTCGGTCGTTGTAACGGTGGTGGTCGTCGCTTCGGTCGTGGATTCCGTTGTTTCGGTTGGTTCTGTGGTATCGGAGGTCGTGGTTTCAGACTCATCCACAGAGCTGACCGAGTCGGCGGTCGATGCACTGCCGTCCCGCTCGCTGGTGCATCCGCTCATCACCGCTGCAAGCATCATCGCCGCAAGCATCATCGCAATTCTTTTTTTCTGTAACATAATCAGTATGCTTCCTTTCCTCATAAAAAATCATTCTGCTATTATTATATTTGTCAAGCAGATTATCATGTCAATCATATTCAACACATCGCAGCGGCATCACCCGAACATCCAACATCCGGCGACACTACCACTTATATATCATAGCATATTTCCGTCAAAAAAGCAAGGGCAATACCACACAGAGTTGGTGGTGCAGATACGCAGTCAGATTTTTCGTCAGATTGTATAGAAATGACGCCGCTGGGATGACGCCCAGCAAGGAATTTCTGTGCAAAATAGCGGAAAATATGCAAGTACAAGTAGATGTGCCGCCAAGCCGTAAGGCGGACTTTGCACGGTGTTGCCCAAGAATTTCGACAAAAAATGCGCACTGCATACCAAATGCCGCGAATCGCGCAAACGCTTTTGAGATTGTTCTTGCAAGGCATCCGCGCAGACAAAAAGCGAGGGACAAGCGCACCGTCCCTCGCTCTGAATTTTCAGCGTTTTTTTAATACTTTGATGCCGAATCGGTCATGAAACGCCTGTTTGTCCGCAGCAAGCAAATGCTCTGCGGTTTGATCCGCCATCGCAATGATCATGCGCTCATATGTACACAGCAGCGGCGAGACTGTATTCTCATTGCCGGTCTCCAGACGATTGGTACAGCCGCAGGAATTTGTGCAGCGATTTTTCAGCGCACAGTCCTTGCAGGACTCCGGTGACGCCGCACGGGATGCAAGCTGATTCTGCCGTTCCCGATCTACGCCGCGAAATACGTCTCCGAGCTTATAGTCCGGATCGCCGATAAATTGTGTACAAGCATACAGACTGCCATCCGGCGAGACGGGCATCTGACGGAAGCCGAGATGACAGCGCTCCGAAGGATTATAGCCGCGGATAAGGTCATTGATTTTGCTGTCAAACGGAGAGAAAAAGAACGGATCACCTTTTAAAAACTGTTCTTCATAAAACGCTGCAATCTCCTGCAGCTGCGTTTTGAACAGCGCAAGGCTTTCATCTGTCCACTGCACCTTTTTTCCGTATGCAATCGTTGACGTAATCCGTCTGAAGCCGAGCTGATACAAATACTTCACCGACTCCGCATACTGCGGCACCGCCTGCGGCGCAATCGTCATCATCGCATAAGATTCCGGCATATATTTCAGCAGCAGCTTTGCTTTTTCCGAAACAATATCAAAGCTGTTCGAGCCATCCTGAAACCGGCGGCAGGTATCCTGTGCAATGCCCTCGAACGATAAGCCGATCCCGATTTTCACCGCGCGGGCATATTCCAGAAAACGCTCCGTCAGCAAGGTACCGTTTGTGGTCATCTTGTAGAATGTGGGCTTTCCGGTTTCAATCGTTTTCAGCATACAGCGCCGGATTGCACGATAAATCAAACCCTGCTCCAGCAGCGGTTCACCGCCGAAAAAGCATAGTCCGGCATTTTTGCCTGTGGAAAAGGCAAGGTCAACTGCCGCATCCACAACGCGCTCCGACATACGATGCGGCTTTTTTTCGTGTACGCAATAGGAACACTCCATATTGCAGTTTTCGGTCAGGTGTAAGGTCAAATTCAAGCGATCACGTCCTTAGCAATTTATTCTGCGTCGTCTGCCAAAGCCGAATCTGTTTCCGAATCGACAGCAACATCTCCGGCGAGCGTGACTTTGTCTGTTTCTTCGGTCGTATACATATCCGAATCCGTATAGGGACAGACAATGCCGCCGTATTTCATGTCGTCATAGTCAATCTCCGCACATCCGGTCAGCAAGCCGGCAGACGCACTCATCGCAGCAAGGATTGCTGCATACTTTGGCAGCTTCGCATTTTTTACGGGCTCCTGTTTCATAAGACCGCCTCCTTTCAAAAAAGTAACGTTCCAAAATACATTTTTCCTTATACTTTTATGAATTTCGGCGTTTCGCACAATCTGAAACTGTAATCACGCTTGATTTTTAAGATAATTCATAATCGTTTCATACTGCTTTTCGTAGGATTCAAAGAGGACTCCGTGAATTCCGAGTGCATTTGCTGCCGCAATATTTTTCGGGCTGTCATCAATAAACACACATTCCTCAGGCTTTAATTGGTAACGCTGCATCAGCCGTCGATAAATTTCCGGATCAGGCTTAATGATATGCTCCTGCCATGAAAAAATGCCGCCGTCCATATAGTTGGTAAATTCCAGTACATCCGGTCTTTCGCGCATCAGATATTCAAAATAATTCGAGAGATAATAGACCCGATAGCCCTTGCTTTTCAGCTCCTTTACCCAATCAATCGCGTAGGGCTTCATGCCGGCACAGCCACCCATTTTGCGCACGGCTTCCCGAATCTGTTCGGCATAATCCGGCGCATTTGCAATAAACAGCGCCATAACTTCATCCATCGCAAGCACATTGCGGTCAAGCTCATTCCACGCCTCTGTCCCCCACATGGCGTCAGATACAATCTTTGCCGTCTGCGCGTCAAACAATCCGCGGAGATACTGCTCCCACTCAAATTCGATCAGCACCCTGCCAATATCAAAAATCACGTTTTTGATCATGATGATATGCTCCTTTCCATTGAAAACAGCCGCGAACCCGATGCAATCCGGATTCGCGGCTTTCTGCATATGATTATTCGCCGAGCAGCAGCTTCTGCATATCTGCTTTCAGCTTTGCCTCAAGCGCTTTCGCCTCTTCCATGGTTTTGCAGGCGGTTGTATAGTAAGCCTTGATCTTCGGCTCCGTACCGGACGGACGGACAATTACGCTGCCGCGCTCCGGCAAGAAGAACGATATGACATCGGAATTCGGCAAACCGGTCGGCTTGCTCTCACCGTTCTGCAAATCGCAGATGGTTCCGGCAAGATAATCCGCAGTCGCGATAACCGGCAGACCGCCGATTTCCTTCGGCGCATCCGTCCGCATCGACTGCATGATTTCCTGCATCTTGTGCATACCGCTGACGCCCTCGAATGCAAAGCTCTCCTGACTGTGGCGGAATACGCCATACTGCTCATAGAGCTTCTCGCGCGCCTGAATCATGCTGATGCCCTTTGTGCGGTAGTACGCTGCCATTTCCACAATCAGCATCGAAGCGACAACGGCATCCTTATCGCGGACATATGTGCCAGCCAGATAGCCGTAGCTCTCCTCAAAGCCGAAGATGTAGCGGGATTCCTCGCCCTTTTCCTCCAGCCAGCCGATCTGCTCGCCGATGAACTTGAAGCCGGTCAGCACCTCACGCAGCTCTACGCCGTACTTTGCGCAGATCGCCTTGGTGATATCTGTTGTTACTATTGTCTTTACAGCCACGGGATCCTTGGG
>JAZNTW010000066.1:0-73424 GCA_045591925.1 Oscillospiraceae bacterium | reverse complement strand
CATTAACTGAATATACACTGAGCAGTCCTTCGGGGCTGCTTTTTTCATGCCTTCACGGAGAAGGTGAAACCGCATGGCAAACAGAATCAAGGGCATCACGGTCGAGATCGGCGGTGATACTACCAAGCTGATCGGAGGTCGCTGGACAGGCGGACCTTGATGCGTTTTGATTGACTTTTTCTTCCTTCTGTGTTATAATTCTGGTGTGAAGGAAACATGAAGCTTCCTTCGCCAAATCGGAATTTACTGGAGATATAGAATGACAACAGTTTATTATGACGATTCACATAAAAAGATTGTTGAAAGCGGCATTCCCGCTATTAGAAGGATATTGTTTCATAATAATACCTCTGAAATTCTGTCCTTATTGTTCTGCCTTGACTTTTATTTAGATCCATATTATAAAAACACACTTTCCTATGAAAAAGAAATATATGAATTATTACAGGAGCTTGTTATAAGCAGTCAAGATGATGATATAATCAAAGCCTGTTTGCAGCTTATCGGAGATTATTCCTGTATCCCTCTTTCAATCTTGGAACAGGGATTTGACAAAATAAAAGAGAATTGGAAGCCTGATGTTAAGTATATCTTAAATCGTCCCTAAATTCTGATTTAGCGCATTAACTGAATATACACTGAGCAGTCCTTCGGGGCTGCTTTTTTATGCCCTCACGGAGGAGGTGAAACCGCATGGCAAACAGAATCAAGGGCATCACGGTCGAGATCGGCGGTGATACTACCAAGCTGTCGAAAGCTCTGGAAGGTGTCAATAAAAACATCAAGAACACGCAGACGCAGCTCAAAGATGTACAGAAGCTGCTGAAACTCGATCCGACCAATACGGAACTGCTCTCGCAGAAGCATAAGCTCCTCGTCGATGCGGTGACGGCTACCAAAGAAAAGCTGGAAACCCTGAAAACCGCTGCGGAACAGGCAAACACGGCTCTCGCCAACGGCGACATTTCGCAGGAGCAGTACGATGCCCTCCAGCGTGAGATCATCGAAACGGAACAGGAACTGCAAAACCTCCAGCGTGAGGCGGAGGCTTCCGGCACGGCGCTTGCAAAGCTCGGTCAGGCGGGAGAAATGCTCGAAAAGGCTGGCGACAAAATCGCCGATGTCGGTACGACACTGACCACCCATGTGACCGTTCCCATTGCGGCTGCGGGTACAGCCGCTGTCAAAACCGCAGCAGACTTTGACTCCGCCATGAGCAAGGTCGCTGCTGTATCCGGTGCGACCGGTGATGAGCTGGACGCACTCCGGGACAAGGCACGTGAGATGGGCGCAAAGACCAAGTTCTCCGCTTCCGAGGCTGCTGATGCCATGAACTACATGGCGATGGCGGGCTGGAAAACCGGCGATATGCTGGAAGGTATCGAGGGCATCATGAACCTTGCTGCCGCTTCCGGCGAGGACTTGGCGACAACCTCGGATATTGTAACAGACGCATTGACCGCTTTCGGCTTAACTGCTGCCGACAGCGGTCATTTTGCTGATGTGCTGGCGGCGGCATCGTCCAATGCAAACACGAACGTCAGCATGATGGGCGAAACCTTCAAATACTGTGCGCCTGTTGCTGGCTCTCTCGGATTCTCCTGTGAAAATACAGCACAGGCAATCGGTCTGATGGCGAACAGCGGCATCAAGTCCACGCAGGCTGGTACGGCGCTCCGTTCCATCATGACTGCTCTTGCGGGCGATGTCAAATTCTGTGGCGATGCCTTCGGCGAAATCGAAATTGCAACGACAAATACAGACGGCTCGATGCGTGAACTGAATGACATTCTCGCAGACTGCCGTGTGGCTTTTGCGCAGATGTCCGAATCGGAACAGGCATCGGCGGCGCAGGCGCTGGTCGGCAAAAATGCAATGTCCGGCTTCCTTGCTCTGATGAATGCTGCACCTGCGGATATTCAGAAACTGGAAGGCGCGATCAGCACCTGTTCTGACGAGATTGACGGCTATAACGGTGTCACTGAAAAGATGGCTGCCGTCATGCAGGATAACCTCGGCGGTCAGCTTACCATTCTGAAATCGCAGCTTCAGGAGCTTGCTATTTCCTTCGGTGAAATCCTGATGCCTGCTATCCGTTCTATTGTATCCCGTATTCAGGGACTTATTGATAAATTCAACGCGCTGTCGCCTGCGACAAAGGAAACCATTGTCAAGGTTGCACTTGTAGCGGCTGCACTCGGACCTCTCCTTGTGGTGGTCGGCAAAACAATGGTCGGTGTCGGCAAGCTGATGCAGCTTGTCGCAAACCTGCCGACGATCATTGCAAGCGCAAAGGCGGCATTCACTTCCTTCGGCGCTGCGATCGGCGGTATTAGTGCGCCCGTGGTCGCTGTCATAGCAGTTGTTGCTGCACTGGTGGCGGCTTTTGTGCATCTGTGGCGCACGAATGAGGACTTCCGCAATAAGATCACTGCGATCTGGGAGCAGATCAAGAGTATTTTCTCCGGCTTCTGTCAGGGTATCGTTGACCGTATCAATGCGCTGGGCTTTGATTTCAAAAACATCACCGAGGTCATTAAGGCTGTATGGGACGGTCTATGCAAGTTCCTGAAACCGATCTTTGAGGGACAGTTCCAGCAGATTGCAAATATCTTCAAAGCCGTGACAGACATTATCCTGAGTGTTCTGGATATTTTCGTCGGCATCTTTACCGGTGACTGGAGCAGGGTGTGGGACGGTATCAAGGGCATTTTTGCTGCTGTATGGAATTTCATCAAGGATACGCTGAAAAATGCGCTGAATATGATCTGCGGTATTTTCGGCACCGATCTTGGAGAAGTAAAAGAATTCTGGGTAGGCGTCTGGACGAGCATCAAGAACTTCTTTGTGAACATCTGGAACGGTATAAAGAACTTCGTAAGCACCGTCCTCAATGCGATCAAAAACTTCTTTACAACCATCTGGACGGGTATCAAGAACTTTTTTGTCGGTATCTGGACGGCGATTTATAACAGTGTATCTGAGAAAATCAACCTCATCAAAACTGTTATCACGGTCGTTTGGAACGTGATTCATACAGCGATCAGCACAGTGCTGAATGCAATCTGGTCGGTTATTACAACAGTATGGCAGACGATCTATGATTTCATCTCTCCGCTGCTGGAAGCGTTCAAGTATCTGTTCGAGACGATTTTTGAAGCAATCCATGTGATTATCAGCCGCGTGATGGACTGGATTCACGAAAAGATTACCACAGCATGGAAGAATATCAAGGCAGTTGTGACGATCGTTCTGGAGGCTATCAAGAGCGTCATTGAAACTGTATGGAACGCCATTCATACAGCGATCACCACGGTGATGGACGCCATTCACAATGTCATTTCTACAGTCTGGAACGCGATCTCCGGCTTTATCTCCGGAGTGCTGAATGCGATCTGGTCAGTGATTTCAAGCATCTGGAACAGCATCAAAGACCACATCACCAATACACTGAACGCAATTCATGCGGTCGTATCGGCGGTATGGAATGCAATCTCCGGCTTCATTTCCGGTGTGCTGAATACCATTTCTTCCGTCGTTTCTTCTATCTGGAATGGCATTAAAAATACTGTCACCAATATCCTGAATACCATTAAAACAACGGTATCGAATATCTGGGACAGCGTGAAAAATGCCGTAACGCAGAAGATCACGGCAATCAAGGACACTATTGTCAACGGCTTCAATGCCGCAGTCAACTTCATCAAGAGCCTTGCATCGCAGGCGTTCCAGTGGGGCGCAGATATTATCAACGGCATCGTCAACGGCATTAAAAACTGTATCGGCAAGGTTACTGATGCGGTCAAGGGTGTGGCGAATAAAATCAAGTCCTTCCTGCACTTCTCTGTACCGGATGAGGGACCTCTTGCGGATTTCGAGAGCTGGATGCCGGACTTCATGCAGGGGCTGGCAAAGGGTATCAACAAGAGTAAGAAGTATGTCGAGGCGGCTGTATCCGGTGTGGCTGATGCCATGACGCTGACGATGCAGTCAAGGTTGAACGTCGATATGTCCGGGCGGGGAGTCCCCGCTGGCGATTACGGCGCAATGATGAACGGTACTACCGCAGGAACGGTTATCAACAACTACAACAACGACAACAGCCGGACAGTGAATCAGACCAATAATAGTCCGAAATCGCTGTCACGGCTGGAGATTTATCGTCAGACGCGGAATGCGCTGAATGTGTGAAGTTAATTATTCGTTATCTTCGGAATAATCTACATCAATTACATCATCAGTATCATCATCTTTATTATTATCATCTGTATCATCATCTAAAGTCGGAATATCATGTCCTTTTACACTTACGCTTAAGATGGCTGCTCCCAATAGTAATGCTCCACCAAGTATAGTGACACCCTTTGTAAAGATTCCTGTAAGCCATTTTTTGTTTTCAGTATCTTTAGCAGCAACTTTATCTGCTATTTCAATCATCTTATCGTTGAGTTGCAGTCGAAGCTCCGGTGTTAATTTTTCGTTTTTGAGCTGATCCTTAATAGATTCAAGAACTGTTTTATATATTTCAATAACATCTTTCTGAGAAGAACTATTGCTTTGAAGGATACTATCACACATTGTATTTAGCTGCTCAACAATATGAACTGCATAGTCCGCATAATTCGGAAACTGATTGATAATAGCAATAGCGACTTCTCTATCCATTTGAGGAATTAGTGAAACAAATTGCATGATCTTGTCTTTAGACATATTACGAAAGCTATTGATGTTAAGCGCCTTTTTAACCTGTTCTTCAGAGATCAAATACTTCTTTGCCATAAACTTCCTCCTTTTCACTTGAAAACAGACCTTTTTCTTATTATAACATAGCTTTCCTGAAAAAATCAAGGGGGGTGTAACCATGTTTTTCAAACTTATCCTTGAAAATGCCAACGGTGACAGAGTGGATATGACCACGACTGCCAATCAGTATATGACCTCACGGATGGAAGGACTAAATCCTCCCACCGGCACGATCAGCACCTCCAGCTATGCGGGCATGGACGGAAGCTATCTGAACAACGCCTTCATCGAGAAGCGGAATATCGTCATTTCCTTTGAGATGCGCGGCGTAGGCGTGGAAGCCCGCAGGCATCAGCTTTATAAGGTGGTGAAGCCCTCCCGCTACATCAAGATTTACTACGCGACCGCAGGCATTGATGTATTTGCGGAGGGCTATGTGGAGTCCTGCGAGGTGCAGAATTTTGAGGCGCTTACAACCGGGCAGATTTCTATTCTCTGTCCGGATATTTATTGGTATTCCACGACCTCTGTCATGGCTTACTACTCGCAGATCACCGGCGCGTTCACATTTCCGTTCCCGACAGAAAGCAATCCGGAGCCGTTTATTCTCGGCAAATACAACACGCAGAACATGATGACCATTGTTAATGACGGCGACGAGATCGGCTTCACGCTTATTATTGAAGCGCTGGAGGACGCCCGTTCTCCCACGCTATATAACGCTGACACGGACGAGTATCTGCAAATCACCGGTGACATTCTCGCGGGCGATATTATTACGGTGACGACTAAGACGGGAAACAAGACCGTCACGCTCGACCGCGGCGGCGTCAAGACCAACATCATCAACCGGCTTGTTTCCGGCTCGACATGGCTGACGCTGCGGGAAGGCAGAAACCGTTTCTACCTGCGCGGCACGGGACTGCAAAACCTGAAAGTCACCATCGTTCACACAAATGCGTATCTGGGGGTGTAGTATGCAGATTGAAGTCTATAGAATGGAAGCTGCGGAGGACGCCCTCACGATTAACCTTGAGGCGGTCTGCGATACATTTTCTTCGCTGCTATGGGATATAGAATATTACAACTGCGGCAGCTTTGAGGTGTATATCGCCGCCAATCCGCAGAACATTGAGATTTTTCAGACCGGCAGAATCGTCGGTCGTGATGATGATAACCAGCACTTCGGCATCATTGAATCTGTGCTGATCAATACAGATATTGAAAACGGCGACTACCTGACAGTGCGTGGTCGCTTTTTGATGTGTCTGCTGGAACGGCGCATCATTCACCCGACATACAACGTGACAGCGGCAAAGGCATACAGCGAGATCGTCCGGGAGGTCGTGACGCAGAATGCGCTGCTCTCGGATAACCGCAGGATTCCGGGGCTGTCGCTCGGAACGGTCACCGGCACCTGCTGGGAACAGACCGCTACGCTGCAGATCTCATACACAAATCTGATGCTGTGGGTGTATACGATCTGCGAGAAGCTGGGCGGCACAGCGAATATCCGGCTGGTAAAATCCTCCGGTGAGCAATACCGCATGGTATTCGACCTCTCCGAAGGCGCTGACCGCAGCATCATGCAGGAGGATAATCCGCATATTATCTTCTCCGACGCATACAGCAATCTGCTCTCGTTCAGCTATGCCGAGGACGCTTCCGTAGAGCGAAATTTCGCCTATATCTTCGGTCAGGGCAAGGGCGATGAACGCAAGCGCACCACATATTGTGACGGCGTTGAGCCGACCTACCTCGACCGCTATGAAGTGTATGTGGATGCGGACGATATTTCCGAGACAGAACAGGTCGAGGGTGAAACGATACCGATTCCGGAGGAGAAGTATCTGGAACAGCTGCGCACTCGCGGCTCGGAGCGTCTGGTGCTGCCGAAGACAGCATCGGAGTCGGATATTGCAGCACACAACACGCAGTATGTATACAACCGCGATTATTTCGTCGGAGACTATGTGACGGTGCAGCACCGGCGCTTCGGCATGATGCAGCCGCAGATACAGCTTATCGGCATGATTGAGGGCTTCGACCAGAACGGACGCAGCCTGACACCGACATTTAAGGAGTGATTTTTATGGCTTTTTCAAGCGGATTTTTCAATTCAAAGGGGCTTGATCGCACCTATACCGCGGAGAATTTCTGCGACTACCTCGGCAGCATCATCTGCAATGGCATCCTCGACACCTACGGGCAGAACTTCAAGCTGACGGCGGCAAGCAGCGGTCTGAAAGTAAACCTCGGCACCGGCAAGGCGTGGATCAACGGTCACTATTTCGTCAACGATGCCCGCTATTCTATTGATCTGACGGAGTATCAGGATGAATCGCTTCCGAGATATGTGACGATTGCTATTCTGCTTGATGTCGGTGAATCGGTGCGCAGTGTATCTCTTGAAATCACGCCCGGAACGCCTGCGGAGAATCCTTCTCTGCCTTCGCTGCCAAGTGACGAAAATAAAACTCGTTTGCTTATGTATGCTGTGCGTCTGAATCCGAGCGCAACAGAGCTGACGGAGCGTGACTGGTACGATTACCGTGAGGATAAGAACGTCTGCGGTTACTGCAAGTGTATCCTCGGCAAATGCAAGGTGACGGAGCTGATGTCGCAGATGGCGCAGCTTGTCGCGGAGGTGAAGGAGAACAACGATACCATTGCGGAGCTGACCAATAAGGTCGATACTCTCCAGACCGAAGTCGATGATATCATCGGCGGCATTGTTGAGATCGGTACTTGTGGTGAGAATATCCACTATGTTCTCTATGAAAATGGCAAGCTCCTGCTGCATGGAACAGGGGAAACATACGACTACGAAATTGGTAATTCTCCGTTCTGGGAGAATGAAAATATCAGAAGTCTTGTAGTCTCTGACGGTATCACAAAAATCGGAAACAGTTTGTTTGAACGCTGCAAGAGCATGGCATTGGCAAGTTTCCCGACCAGCCTTACTGAGATCGGAGAGCGTGCGTTTTTCATGTACGATCAGGGTGGTCTCACAGCACTGAACCTTCCCGCCACAGTTACAACCATCGGAGAAAAGGCATTTGCCTGTGAAGCACTTACATCTGTGACGCTTCCGGCAACACTGACAACACTCGGAACTTATTTGTTCATGAATTCCCATACACTTACTTCAGCTCGTGTAGAATGTGAGGAAATTCCCAGTTTCTGCTTTGTAGGAACACCTTTACAGAACCTTACACTGAGCTGCAATGTTAAGAAAATCGGCTCTCACATGATAAACTACACGCCGCTGCATGAGCTTGTTTATGAGGGCAGCCTTGCGGATTGGGCTACGGTTACGAAGGGCGGTAATTGGGATAACAACAGCGGTCAGGGCGATCTGCACGGACTTGACAAGGTAATTTGCCTTGACGGATACATGGAATATGACCGTGAAAACAGAGTATGGACGGAGGTGCATGAATAATGTGGAAATTCCTTGTAAAAAATCAGAGCATTGAGATTCTGGAGCGTGAAGTGCTTGCCGATCACCAGATCCAGTATGTGCAGTTCAAGTTCACCTTTGACGGCGACTGGCGGCGATTTCATAAGGTCGTGCAGTTCTCGCAATGTGACGAGACCTATAATATCGTCCTCGGCACTGATGGCACATCGCTGTATCTGCCTGCGGAGCTTCATGTGGGTGCTGCAAAAATGTCTGTGTTCGGATATGATACTGAGAGCGATACGACCGTGAGAGCGACAACCGTTCCGGTGACGCTGAACATCCGTCCTTCCGGCTTTGTGGGCGATGATGAACCGCCCATTCCGCCGACGCCCGATCTGTATGCGCAGCTTCTGAAGAAGATCGAGGAAGCGGGACACGGCACTGACGGAAAGTCTGCCTACGAGATCGCGGTCGAGCATGGATATGTTGGCACGGAGACTGAGTGGCTGGCATCGCTCAAGGGCGAGCCGGGTGAAACACCGGATATGTCGGAATACCCGAAAACATCTGAGGTCACAATCATGATCGAGCGTGAGATCGAAGCGGCAACCGGAGATTTTCATTCTCATGCGAACAAGGCAACGCTGGATGCTTTTACGCCTGAACTTCTTCAGGAGCTTTCCGACTTGCAGCAGTTTGAGGACAGGACGCAGTATGAGATTCAGACTATCAACGAGGAGCTTCTGACGCTGAATGCGCAGCGGCATACGCACAATAACAAGGATGTGCTGGACACCATTACGGAGCAGTATTTGCAGGATGAAGCGGCTTTCCGAGCATCGACCAGCAACGCGCTGCACAGTCTGTCCACAGGGCTGAGTGAGGTTTCTGCGCAGGCGCATTCTCATGCCAATAAATCCGTCCTTGACAGCATCACGCAGGAAATGCTTGATGGTATTGCAAGCGCAGAGAGACAGGCGCATACACATCACAACCTCGCAACGCTCAACGGCATCACGGATTCTCACGTTTCCCGCTGGGAAGAGGCGTACACCGCAGCAATGAACCTCAATGAGCGTGTCGGCGTGAACGAGGGTGTATTCGAGCGTTTCAAGACAGAGATTCTCTATGATATGCAGGGGTGCAGGACTTCCATTTCGGATATCCTCACAAGGCTGTCTGCCGTAGAGACAGCTCTTTCCGGCGTAGAGACAGCGCTGGCTGATATTGTGGAGGTGACGACATGAGCATTGCAAATTATCTGACAGCGCTGGATGCACAGCGAGACCAGCTTGCGAGAAATCTCGTGACAATGGGCGTACAGGCATCAGAGTCCGAAAAGCTGAATACCCTCGTACCGAAGGTGCTGCAGATTCCGTCCGGCAGACCGGAGGTGACACTGTTCCGCAACGGCAATGATGCTCTTACCACTTACGGTGAGAGCATCTACACTTTTTATATTGACGGATATCGCAGCATTGCTGGCTTTGCTGACGTGTATCCGCGTTTCTGCTGCGCGGAAAATGACTATGCCATTTATTATAACCAGCCGGACTTCAACTGGGGCGCTGTCATTTACACCATGTGTGTCACTCCGGTACGCATCACACCTGCAAGCAGGATTCTGCTCACCTATAAGTCCGGCACGACCGATGCAGGCGAAATGTGGCTGGTACGCAAGAGCAGTCAGCAAATGTCGCCTGCGGAAACGGCGAGATATATCCACGAAAAGCTCAGCGGCGGCGAGGCGATCTCCGTTCCGTTCGGCTGGCTCGGTTCCGTCGGCAACTATATCTCCGTCCTGCATGACTGCGGCAGTGTATCTGCTGACGAGTATTATCTCGCGTGGAAAGCAGTGACAGACAACACAAGCCCTATGATCAGGACGGTTAAGGTACTGGAGGTGACAACATGAAAGGAAGCATCTGTACGGTGATCGGCGCGATCGGCGGCGGTATTGCAGCGCTTTTCGGCGGCTGGGATTCCGCGCTGGTGACGCTCATCATCTTCATGGGCATTGACTTTGCAACCGGAATGATGACCGGTGCAATGGGCAAGTCCAAACACAGCAAAACCGGAAAGCTCAACAGCAAGGCGGGCTGGTACGGGCTTGCCAAGAAGGGCAGTATCCTGATGCTCATTATCGTAGCGGTGCGTCTGGATATTCTGCTCAATACGAACTATGTGCGTGATGCGGTCTGCATTGCATTCTGCGTCAATGAGCTGCTGTCCATTGTGGAAAATACATCGCTCATGGGCATCCCTTATCCGCCCGCACTGAAAAACGCCATTGAGGTGCTGCAGAAACAGGCAGGCAGAAACAATGACAATAACAAAAACTAAGGAGGATATTAAAATGAAAGGTATTGATGTAAGCGTTCATAATGGAGCTATTGACTGGAAGAAGGTCAAGGCTGACGGAGTAGAGTTTGCGATTCTCCGTGCCGGTTACGGCAGAGTGGCATCGCAGAAGGATGCTCGTTTCGAGGAGAACTATGCAGGTGCAAAGGCTGCAGGTATTCCGGTCGGTGCGTACTGGTACAGCTATGCTGTTACAGTTGAGGAGGCTCGTCTGGAGGCTGATGTGTTCCTGTCGGTCATCAAGGGAAAGCAGTTCGAGTTCCCGGTCTATTTTGATCTGGAGGAGAAAAAGCAGTTTGACCTCGGCAAGGACAGGGTGTCTGCCATTATGCGGGCGTTCCTCGAAAGAGTCGAGACAGCGGGCTATTTTGTCGGTCTGTACGGCTCTGCATCCTCTCTCATGACACATACCGCCGATGACATCAAGAGCCGTTACACCATCTGGCTGGCGCACTGGTGTAACCAGACGAATTACACCGGCGCATACGGTATCTGGCAGCATTCCGAGAAAGGCAGCGTGGACGGTATCAACGGCAATGTCGATCTCGATATCGGCTACAAGGACTTCCCCACGATCATCAAGGGCAAGGGGCTGAACGGCTACGGCAAGGAGCCGAATCCGCCTACGCCTGCGGCGGAGGACGACATCACCGTTGAGGTCACGGTTGACGGAAAGAAGTACAGTGGAAAACTGAATAAGGCATAACATCAGCGCCCGTCGGGATTTTTTCTCGGCGGGCATTTTTCGTCCAAATGCGCCTCGATTCTGTAGTGGGATATGAAGGGGTTGACTTTCCCGGCTATCAATAGGAGGTGCTATTATGGATCAGCAGAAAATCATTGATGAGATCAACTACTACAAGGCGCAGGCAATCACGGAACTGCTCTACGCCAGAGGTATGATCACATTTGACGAATACGACAAATTAACCGATCTGAACCGGCAGACATTCTCTCCGATGTACGCAGACTTATTACCGAAATCACTTGAAAAATCATCGAATCAGAGTTAATATACGATACTGACAAGGAGGTAAAGCAATGACAGTCAAAACAATTGAAGCGCAGCCTGCTGAGAAAAAGAAACTCCGTGTGGCTGCATACTGCCGTGTCAGTACCGATAATGATGACCAGCGCGAAAGTCTGGAAACGCAGAAGGCACATTATGAAGCGTGGATCAGGCTGCATTCCGAATGGGAGAGTGCCGGTATATTCTACGATTTCGGCATCACCGGCACAAAGGCTGATGTCCGTGACGGTTTACAGGCGCTCCTGTACGAATGCCGTATCGGACGCATCGACTATGTACTGACAAAGTCCGTCAGCCGATTCTCCCGCAATACCACGGACTGCCTTGAACTGGTGCGTGAGCTGCTTTCTTATAACGTCCCCATTTACTTCGAGAAGGAAAAGCTGGATACCGGCAGCATGGAAACAGAGCTTGTACTGGCAATTCTCAGCAGTCTTGCGCAGGAGGAATCAGCGTCCATTTCCAAGAACGTGAAGTGGGGCAACCAGAAACGCATCAAAAACGGAAGGTACAGAGCAGGAACAGCGCCCTACGGATACACCTTCGACAGTGACGGCAACTATACGATCATACCGGAGGAAGCAGACGTTGTACGCTTCATTTTCGAGTCCGTTGTTTCCGGCATGGGTGTGCATAAGATCTGCAAGGAACTGGACAGGCAGTGTGTGCCGACGCGCAGGGGCGGCAAGTGGAGTACCACAACGATCATGGGCATTCTGAATAATGAGAAGTATGTCGGTGACGTCCGCTACAACAAGACCTATACGGACGACAACTTCCGAAGGCACAGGAGCAAGGGCGACGTGGACAGTCCGGAAGTGAAAGACCACCACGAGGCGATCATCAGCCGGGAGATGTACGCGACAGCGCATGATGTACTGGAACAGCGGCTCAGAGAGCGCGGCATCCGGCGCGATGATGAAAAGTATCAGCGCAGGTTTGCTTTCAGCGGCAGGGTCATCTGCGGGGAGTGCGGCAGCACGTTCAAGCGTCAGGTGATTTCCAGCGGAATCAGCTGGTGCTGCAAGAAGCACATTGCGGATAAGGATAGCTGCTCAATGAAGTTTATCCATGAGGAGGCATTCCAGTCCGCTTTTACTACGATGCTGAACAAGCTCATATTCACCCGGAAGATACTGCTCCGACCGTATTACAATGCGCTGCGCGTGGCAGGCAGTGACGAAAACCTGCAGCGCATTATGAACCTGAAGGAGAGCATCCAGAAGAATTCCGACCGGAAGTGCGAACTGAAAAAGCTCCGTGTAAAGGGCATTATTGACGCAGTGATGTATACACAGGAGCTGAACCGCATTGAGAAGCAGAACGAGGAATCCCGCAGAGAAATACAGAACCTCGGTAATATCGAATCCGGTCTGATGCTGCGGGAAACCGAAAAGCTGCTGCATTTTATTGATACAGCGGAAATGCAGGACGCATATAACGAGGAACTGTTCATTTCCTTTGTGGACAGTATCATCGTTTACAGCAGGGACAGCATCGGCTTCAAGCTGAAATGCGGGCTGACATTGAAGGAGGCACTATGTACGGATACAAGATCATAAACGGCAGAGCTGTTATCGACGAACAGGAAGCCGGAATCATAATCAGCATCTTCAACGGCTACATTTCCGGTTTGAGCATGAAGGCGGCAGCGGCGAATGCGGGCGTTCTCATGCAGCACAGTGCTGTCAAGCGAATCCTGATGCAGGATGCTTACATTGGCACCGACTACTATCCTGCAATCATCAGCCGGGAGACCTTCGCAAAGGCAAACGGCAGAAGACTGCATCGTGCGAATCTGCACGGCTCTGAAAAGCGGTATACCGCACCGCCGATACACAAGGCGTTTGAGCTGACTTCTGCGGAGACGCATTTCGATGATCCGGCAGAGCAAGCCGAATACATTTATAGTCTGATAGAGGTGAAAACATGAAAAACATGACCGTCATTCCTCCAAAGCCGCAGAAAGGCAATGCGGCAGCGAAGGAGGAAGTGAAGCGCCTGCGGGTGGCGGCTTACTGCCGTGTGTCAACGGACAATGAGGAACAGGCATCCAGCTATGAGGCGCAGATCCAGCATTACGAGGAATTCATCAAGACAAATCCAGAATGGGAGTTCGTCGGGGTGTATGCTGATGAAGGCATCAGCGCGACCAATACAAAAAAGAGAGATCAGTTCAATGCTATGATAGAAGACTGCAAAGCGGGTAAAATAGATATGATCTTCACAAAGTCAATCAGCCGATTTGCCCGCAACACACTGGACTGCCTGAAATACATCCGCCTACTGAAGGAGATCAATATTCCGGTTTTCTTTGAGAAAGAGTCCATCAACACGATGGACGCAAAGGGAGAAGTCCTGATAACCATTATGGCATCACTCGCGCAGCAGGAATCTGAGTCGCTCAGCAAGAATACAAAAATGGGTATCCAGTACCGATTCCAGCAGGGGAAAGTGCTGGTGAACGCCCGCAACTTCCTCGGCTATGACAAGGACGAGGAGGGGCATCTGGTCATCAATCCTGCGGAGGCGGAGATCGTCAAGCGCATTTTCCGTGAGTATCTGGAAGGCGCAAGCTGCATGAAGATCGCCAGAGGGCTTGAACGTGACGGCATCCTGACTGCACGGGGCAACCCACGCTGGCACGACAGCACCGTCCGCAAGATACTGGAGAACGAGAAGTATATGGGTGACGCGTTACTGCAAAAGACCTACACCATAGACTTTCTGAACAAGAAACGTGGCAAGAATAACGGTGTTCTGCCGCAATACTACATCGAGGACGACCATGAGGCGATCATCCCGAAGGATATATTCATGAGAGTGCAGGAGGAAATGGCACGGCGGTCATCCGAGCGTGATATGAAGGGAAGGCGGCAGGGATTCAGTGCCAACCACGCATTCTCGCACATGGTGACCTGCGAGTGCTGCGGTGAGCATTTCCGCAGGCTGCACTGGAACAACCGGGGCAAGAAAACGATCGTCTGGCGGTGCAAGACCAGACTGGAGGACAAGACACGCTGCATGGCAAGGACGGTCAGCGAGGATGAACTGCAGCAAGGGTTTATTGACGCGGTCAATGAAATGCTCGGCAACAGCGACGAGTACCTGAAAAAGCTGAAAAGCAATCTGAAAACAGCGATCAGCCTTGCTAATCCGCAGTCAGCGGAAGCCCTTGCGGAAAGGATGCGGCAATTGCAGCAGGAGCTGATCGACCGGACGGAAAGCGGCACGAACTACGATGATCTGGCAGAAGAAATCCTGCGTCTGCGGGAACTGCAGGAACAGACCGTCATGGACGATGCCGCCAAAGCTGCGCATCGGGAGCGTATTCAGGAACTGCTGCATTTTATCAATTCTCAGCCGCGCACCATCACAGAGTTTGATGAGGCTCTGGTAAAGAAGCTGCTGGAGAAGGTAACCGTCCACGATGACTACTTGGAGTTCCGGTTCAAGTCAGGCGTGACGATCAGTATTGAAATGTGAATAGATATGAGCAACCCCGCATCACTGGTGATTCAGTGGTGCGGGGCTGTTTACTTTTATTCATTCATATATCGAACATTCCAGTCGCTTGTTTCATCTTCGGCTTCTGCATACTCACCATTATGCGTGTACGTGTATTTGTTGTCAAAGCTCATTTTCCTGTGATTTCTTTTTTCTGAAAAAGATGAATGAAATACCGGATGAGATGATGCATACCGCACCCATTGCAAAGAATGCATAGGCGATATAATGTGCCATCTGCATATTATTGTCGATCTGTTTCTTTGCATCGTCAAAGGAAAGCCAGATTTTTCCATCCACCTCAAGCTCGTAAATTATGCCGGAATTTTCGTCTATCAGAAGTCTGGCAGATGCACCGGATCGTAATTTCAGCAGATCCTCTATCAGATGACCACGGTGGCAGCTTGGGTGGATCGTATAGTCATTATCATGATCCTCGAATGTCAGGTAATATGTAAACCCTCCCTGAGAACTTTGTGACGATCTGGACTTGCATTGGTCAAAGGTTGCCTCCACCTGCAAACAGTTTTCTCTTGATACGCCTGAATAAAAATCTGACACAAAAATGAAAACAATGCCCACAATGACTGCCACCACACCAAAAAAGAACCTTTTTTTAGGATCAGTAATCGTTTGTTTGTCTAATGTAAATTCCATATTAAGTTACCTCCAATTATAAATCATGTATGACATCCAACCCCCACACTCTCACACCCGTGTTATCCAATCCCCACACAAATATGCGTGTGCGTGTATTTGTTGTCAAAGCCGATTTTCCGCTGCTTTCTTCTCACGTACAGCAAAAATGCCTGTACCGAGGAAGAAATCGGCGGGTGCATTTTTGAAAAAGTGCGTAGAACTGGGCTTTTATGCCTTATCCCTCGACATCAAAACTACGCACTCAACGTGCGCAGTCCGCGGAAAGAAATCCGCAGGGCGCAGAACCTTCAGGGTATATCCATTTTCACAAAGATACGCGGCATCACGCGCGGCAGTTGCAGGATTACAGGAGATCATCACAATCCGCGAGGGCGACATCGACACACAAGCATCCAGCGTCACCGTATCACAGCCCTTGCGCGGCGGATCCAATACAATGATATCGGGGTGCGTACCCTCCGCGGCAAATTTTGCAGCGATCGCACCTGCGTCTCCGGCATAAAATTCCGCATTGGCAATCCCGGCGCGTACTGCATTCTGACGCGCATCCGCAACCGCCTGTGGCACAACCTCAACGCCGATCACCTTGCCGACTGCATTCGCCATGGAAAGCCCGATGGCACCTGCGCCGCAATACAAATCAAGCAGCAATTCATGCTTCTGCGGCGCAGCGAGCCGTTTTGCTTCCGCAAACAGCCGTTCTGCCTGCGCCGTATTCACCTGATAAAAGCTCTGCGGACTGAGCGAAATCGGCACACCGCAAAGCGTATCCGAGATGGTATCACTGCCGCAAATGCAAACGGTCTTTTTTCCGAGAATCACATTCGTTCTCTCCGGATTCACATTGAGCATCACGGAACGAATCTCCCGAAATTTCTGCATCAGCGCATCACCAAGCTGACGGAACAACGCTTGCGTTTCTGCCGAACGCTTCGCACTCACAAAGCACAGCATTATTTCTCTGCTGTGATAGCCCTGCCGCAGATAGAGATGCCGCAGTACGCCCGCTCCCGATTCCTCATCATAGGGCGTGAGCTTCGCATAGGCAGGCTGTGCCAGCATTTCTTCACAGGCACGTAATATATCACCGAACACCTCGTGCTGCAGCAGACAGTCCGTAACCGGAATCAACCGATGCGAACGCGGCGCATAAAAACCAAAGCATGGCAGACCCGTTTCCGGATGCTTGCCGCATGGATACTGTGCCTTATTGCGATAGCCTGTCGTTTGCTCTGCACCGAAAATCGGAAGCTCAGTTTCCGGCTGCAAATGCCCGATCCGCGCAAAGGCATCGCTGACAATCTGCGCCTTGATACGGCACTCTGCCTCATAGGTAATATGCTGAAAAACGCAGCCGCCGCATTTCGGATACACGCCGCACTGCGACGCCATCCGGTCGGGCGAGGGTACTTTAATCTGTTCGATGATGCCATAGGCAAGATTTTTCTGCACCCTGACAATCCGCACATCCAGTTCATCCTCCGGCGCTGCATGAGCGACGAATACTGCAAGACCGCAGAAGCGTCCAACACCTTGGCCTTCTGCGGTCATACCGGTTATATGTAATGGGATGATCTGGTTTTTGCAGAGTGGGGATGCTTCCTGACCGCGGCGGCTCATCTGAGCTTTGTGCCGCAGCCGGAACAGAATGTATCCTGTGCTGCGTTCAGCTTGCCGCAGGTCGGGCAGGTCATCGTGCCGCCGCGCTGCAAATTTTGCTCCATCGTAAGCTGCTGCTGACGCAGCTCGGTAATCTTCTGAATCAGCATATTGATCTCATCCATGCTGGTCACGCCGTTGACGGCAGCTTCATATTCTGCCTTGCCAAGACGGCGATAATAATCATTGAGCTGGGAACGCAGCTTGCCGCGCTCTACAAAGTCTTTCGAGCCTTCCAGTGCGTCCGCAGTGCGCTGTGCGGCAGACTGAAAAACGGAACGTAATCCATTCATGGTATCATCAAATTTCATGGGAATGGTCTCCTTTCAGGATTTATTTCTGCTCAAATTTCCAAGGTGTACCTTTGCGGTTATGCTTATTATCCGAGGACTCGGTCTTGCTCATCATAGCGCCGAACAGAAGCACATTCAGCAATGCAATCACGCCGCAAATGATGGCAACGATCCAGAACCGAACATTGAGGATAATCAGAATCACAAATGCAATCACCTGTGCGAGCGTGAACAGCAGCAGACCTGTTTTCACGCGCTTCCATACCGTATATTCTTTCTGATATTTGGTGATATGGGGCGTCATATAGCCCTGCGTCATTTTCTGCCATGTCTTAGCCTCATCCTTGATCTTCTGGGCAGATTTTTTCGATTTGTTTCCGAGGAAGATTCCCCAGAGCATATCACGCAGAATCGCGTAATTTACGAGCGTCAGACCGACAGGCAGCATTGCGAGTAAAATAGAACGGGCATCCATAATCTTTGAACCTCCAAAAATAATTGTTATACTTCCGCATCCAAGCGGGATTGAACATTATGAATTGCGTCTGAGAACCTTTTTCGCTGTAGCAAGCAGCGGTTTGAAGTTGATGATTGTCAGTGCAAGCAGTCCGGCAGCGAGCAGAAACGGCACACGCTGCGCCCACTCTGCATAATCGGCACGCGTCGCATCCGTATGGTGCACCGCGCTGCACATCAGAAACAGCACCACCAGATTCACGGAAAACCGCAGATGCGATACACGGAACGAAATATAACGCCGCGCATCCACCAACCGAATCAGATAACAGACGAAATAGCTGAAAAATGTTGCCAGAATCGCGCCATTCACCGCATACCGCGGAATCAGAATCGCATTCAGCACCAGATTCACAATAGTTGCAGCAAAGCTCGTCCAGAAGCTGTTTTTCGTATGCTTGGTAACCGTATAGATACTGGAAAAGAACTGGTCTAGGCACAGCATCATGACGGCGATAACCAGAACCGGCGTATAGAGATACGCGCGTTCATAGGCGATATCCGTACTGGTATCCAGCAGGAGACGGGACAAAATCTGATCAAACGCGATAATCGCGCCTGCACCAAGCGTAAGCATTGCCAGATAGGCGTCGTAGACCGTTTCGTAGAATTTTGATTTTGTATCGGAATCATTCTCCGCGATGGCGCTCATATTCCACGCCTGATAGAAAATTGTAGACGCCATTGCAAGCAGATTCGGTATGACGGCTGCCGTGCCGTAAACACCTGCCTCGGTTCCGTTGACCATATGCTTGACAAAGATTCGATCCGCAAAGCCGGTAATCAGCCACATTTCCGCAGTCGGAATCAGCGGAAGCGAAAACCGCAGCATTGTTCCAAGCAATTCCTTGTCGATATATTTTCGGCTGAAAAATTTGCCGTGCTTTGCAATGCACCAGACGCTGATACCGGACAACAGATCGGCAATCATATTGGAAAGCATGAAGCCTGTGATGCCGAGCTTCAGATGGGCAATGAATACGACATTGGCAAGAAAGAAGATCAGCGTACATAGTATGCCGTCCACAGCAAAGAGCTTTACCATTCCGCGCGCTCTTGCAAACTGCGCCGAGAGCTGCCGAAAGCAGGAGCAAAGCACGAAGCCGATTAGTAGCGGAACAAAAGGACGAATCTCATCATACAGCAGCAAAAGCGGCGATAGGATAATAAAACCAATGCCGCCGGTCAGCATTACCACAACTGCATTGGAAAATACGGATTCCTTTTCGTAATTCTTATCCAGTCCATACCGGATGATCGCCTCGGCAATCGACATACTGACAAGCGGAATCAGCATATCCGCGCACATTTTCAAAATATCTTTTGTATTGTATACAAATGCGCCCTCGAAATACTTCGTATACAGTCTTGTCAGCAGATAGGAAAGTATTTTAGAGCCGAAGCTGCCGATTGCAAATACAACCGTATTCAGCGCCAGCGTTTTATATTTATTCATTCGGAATTCCCTTTTTGAAATTGATCATACATACACATATTATTATAGCAGAATTTCTTCGGTTCGTCAACTATTTTTTTCATTGCCGTCTCTGCCTATGTGTGTTCATCAGAATTTCATCTTATATTCATACTTTGTTCATATAATTGAAGTCGAAATATAGTATACTTTATAATGTATTATTATATATACACTACATTATATATGCACCACTTAGGGAGGATATATATCATGTCTATGGAAAAAATCCTGATCGTTGACGATGATCCGAATATCTGCGAGGTTCTGCGCACAATTTTGGTGAAAGAGGGCTATACCGCCATCACAGCAACAGACGGCGAAGAAGCACTTGTCAAATTTGCAACCGTACATCCGGACCTTGTTCTGCTTGATGTCATGATGCCCGGCATGAACGGCTATACTGTCATGCGTGAAATTCAGAAGCGTTCCACCGTGCCGGTCATCCTTGTCACTGCAAAATCCGAGCCGAATGATGAAGCACTCGGACTGGATCTCGGCGCAGAGGACTATATCACAAAGCCGATCGACAAAACCAAGCTGCTTGCCCGTATCCGCGCACGTACACGCAAAAACGGTCAGCCGATGCCGGAGCAGAGCCAGCGCCGCGGCAGAGTCGATTACGATAAGCTGACTGTCGATATGGACAGCTATGTTCTGCGCGTGGACGGCAAGGTCATCGAAACACCGCCGAAGGAGCTTGAGCTGCTCTATTGCCTCGCCTCCAACCCGAACCATGTCTATACCAGAGATCAGCTTCTGGACGAGGTCTGGGGCTTTGAATATTACGGTGATTCCCGTACCATTGACGTTCACATCAAGCGTCTGCGCGAGAAGCTCGAGGGCGTTTCCGATAAATGGGGTCTGCGTACCGTCTGGGGCGTCGGCTATAAATTCGCCGTGCCGGATGAATCAAAAGCAGCGCCATCGACCGTGGTATAACCGATGCTGAACAGTGTTTATAGCCGCATTTTCTATCTCTGCACAATCATGCTGATGTTTGCCTGCTCTCTGACAGGCTTGATCGTCGCGCTCTATTCCAACCACATTCATGAGCAGGAAGCCTATGCCCATTTTAACAGCACCGCACGCATTCTGCTCTCTCATATTCGTGATGATTATCAAGCGCATGATGGCTTTGCTCCGGACAGCCTCCGGAATGCGCTGCATCTCTATACGCTCAATGAAAATGTTGACTGCTATATTTTCGATACGGACGGAAAATGCGTTGTGCGTTCCGATTACAAAAATCTGGAAGCCATGCAGCTCAGCACGCCGCTGCAAATGGAAGCGCAAAATGAACCATATTGCCAGATCGGTGCGCCAAGCGGTAACTTCATGGAACCAACGGCAACCTATGTGGAGCGGTTTGAACTGAATGAAACGTCATATTATCTGATGCTGCTCTTTCCGGCGGCATATGTCGGTGATTATTTTTCCAAAATGATCATTGTTCTGGTGACCTCCGTGCTTGTCACGGGCGTACTCGGCGCACTGCTGTTCTATTTCAATACGAGACAAGCATTGAATCCGGTTCTGCAAATTACAAGACAGGCAGAAAATTACGGCAAAGGCGATTTTTCTGCGCGTCTGGAGCAAACCGGCGATCCGGAAATCGACCGCCTGATCATCACCATGAACCGTATGGCGGATTTCATTGACAAAAACGAACGCAGCCGCAGACGCTTTGTTTCGGATGTCTCACATGAAATGAAAACACCGATGACAACCATCGGCGGCTTTGTTGACGGCATTCTGGACGGCACCATCCCGCCGGAGCAGGAAAAACAATATCTCCGAATCGTTTCGGGAGAGGTACAGCGGCTCTCGCGGCTTGTCCACTCAATGTTAAGCATCTCTCGCTTTGAGGAGGGCACCTATGCGCCCAATTTTGAGCGGCTGGATGTGACGAACCTGCTGATTACAACGATTTTGCTCTTTGAACAAAAGGTCGAGCAGAAGCTCATTCATGTGGAGGGTCTGGATGTCTGTCCGCGCACCTACGCAGAGGTTGACCGCGATCTGATGCAGCAGGTATTCTATAATCTGACCGAAAATGCGATCAAATTCGTCAACCGCTGCGGTACGCTGTTCCTTGCTGTCGATTCCGATGAAGAACAGGTGCATATCCATTTCCGCAATTCCGGAGAGGGACTCACAGAGGATGAGATCTCACACGTTTTTGAGCGTTTTTATAAGACGGATGAATCGCGCGGCAAGGATACGACCGGCATGGGACTCGGACTCTCCATCGTCAGTCGGATCATGATACTGCACAAAGGCTCTGTGACGGTCAAAAGCGTCAAGGGCGAATATACGGAATTTATTGTCAGTATGCCGCTGACACAATCCTGATTTCACGCAAAGGAGACCGTTTCTATGACGGATGAAGAAATGCGCGCATTATTCGGAGAGGATGTCCCGAACGAAAGCGCTGCCGATACCGCTGCGGAACCGGAAACACCGCCGCAGGATGCACCGGCAGAACCCGTGACGGAAAGCCTCCCGACAGAATCGGAGCAACCGGCAGAACAATCCGCGGACGCAGCACCCGATTCAGCGCCGCCGGCAGACCCTGAACAGCCTGCCGAAGAACCAAAGCCCATCACACCTGCTCAGGAAAAGCCCTTTTTTACGGATATCGGGGATCTTTTTTCATCGCCGCGTCCGATGCCGCCGCAGCGACCCGTACCGCCCCCAATCCCCGAACAGCAGCCGCCTCTCCCATTCAGCGAGGAGCCTTTTGCAGAATCCTTCGAGAAGCCGGTCAAGACAAAGAAAATTTCGGTATCCGCCGTACTACTGACAATCTTCTGCTTCCTGATGCTTGCGGCAGCGGTGTTCTGCATTATATGGGATGTCAGCCGCGGCACCACATCGGGCGGCACATATCGTGCAGGTGATATCGTTGAAGTACAGTTGATTCAGCACGAAAAACCGGAGATTGATACGACGCTCGCAAACGAGGACGGCTTCTATACCATCGAGGGCGTTGCAAAAGCAGTTATGCCGAGTATCGTACAAATTTATACCTATGCAGATGGAAAATCCGTCGGCAGCGGCTCCGGCATCATCCTCACCAAGGATGGCTATATCGCAACCAATGCGCACGTTGTCAAGGATTCCGAGCAATATTCCGTCAAGCTATTTGACGAGGCAAACAGCGAAACACCCTATGACGCGGTTCTGATTGGACACGATACCAAGACAGACCTCGCTGTTCTGAAAATCCCTGCACACGAGCTGACCCCGGCACAGCTTGGCAATTCCGATCAGGTGCATCTCGGTGAAACCGTCTGCGCACTGGGCAATCCGGCAGGACTCAGCGGCTCCATCTCCATGGGCATTATTTCCGGCATGAACCGCAAAGTGCGTGCAGAATCCACGAATTTTGAGATGGACTGCTTCCAGACGGATGCGGCAATCAGCCCCGGAAACTCCGGCGGCGCACTCGTCAATCTCTGCGGTCAGGTCATCGGCATCACATCCTCAAAATACGCAAACAGCTCATTTTTCAGCGGCCCCTACGAGGGACTCGGCTTTGCTATCACGATCAATGAAGCACTCCCGATCATTAAGGAGCTGATGGAGCAGGGCTATGTCAGCGGCAGAGTCCGTATCGGCATCCAGTTCCTTGAAAATGATGCCGCACATGAAAATGCCGCCGCAAACGGTAATACCCTGCCCGCCGCACTCGATGGCATCGGTGTGCAGGTTGTCTCCATCGCAGAGGATTCCGACCTGCGCAACACCGTCCTCAAGGAAAGCGACTGGATTCTCTCGATGAACGGCAAAGAGGTTTCCGATTACGATTCCATCAATGCTGCAATTTCGGGACTCGGCGCCGGTGACTCCGTGCATTGCCGCTGTGCGAGCGTCCAAAAGGACGGCAAGCTCAAAACCTATGAAATCGACTTCCGCTTGCTGGAGGATACATCCGGAGAATACTGAACGCACACCACTTCAAATTCTACCAAACAATACGCCTATGCAGATACGAAACCTGCATAGGCGTTTCTGTTTGCATTAAGCCATAGAAAAGCCGCGAAATAAACGTTTCTCCGTTCATTTCGCGGCTATATCATTTGGATTACAATGCGTTGAGCATATCCTGAAGATTCTGGATCAATGCCTTGACCTTTGCCTCGCGCTCACGAATATCGTTGACAACCTTTTCCGGTGCCTTCGCCATAAAGCTCTCATTCGACAGCTTAACCTGAACAAATTCCAGTTCCTTTTCTGCCTTTTCAAGCTCTTTCGTGATTCTTGCGCGCTCGCTCTCAACGTCGATCAGTTCCTTCAGCGGCATACAGAGCTTTGCATCCGCAGTCGCAACCGTCACCATGCCCGAAAGGTCATCCGGTTCCTCGCTGACCGCAGTCACACCTGCTGCACCGGCAAGCCGTGCAAGGAAGTCGCCTGCCTCGGCATATTCCTCCGGATTTGCGGTGATAATAATGATTTGCGATTTCTTGGAATTCGGAACCTTATGCTCCGAACGGCACTCACGGACAGCCTTGACAGCCTCCATGATTTTTTCCATACGCACTTCATCTTCGGGGAAGCTCAGCTCCGGACGAACCACCGGCCAGCTCTGCATCATCAGGAAGCCCTTGTCATGCGGCAATGCCTGATAGATTTCCTCCGTGATGAACGGCATAAACGGATGCAGCATCTTGAGAATATCGCGGAGAACATATGCAAGCACATTCTCGACATTCTTCTTCTTTTCCACATCATCGCCGTTGAAGCGGTTCTTCGCAAGCTCAATATACCAGTCACAGAAGCTGCTCCAGATAAAGTCATAGATTTTCTGTGCAGCAACGCCCATTTCAAAGTGCTCCAGATTATAGGTCACTTCGCCAACCACCTGATTCAAGCGGGAAAGAATCCACTTATCCTCCAGTGCAAGCGTCTCCGGCAAACGAATTTCGTCAATCGTCATATTCATCAGCAGGAAGCGTGACGCATTCCAGATTTTGTTGGTGAAATTACGCATCGCAAGGATTTTCTCCTCACTGTAGCGCATATCGTTTCCGGGCGAGCTACCCTGTACGAGCATGAAGCGCAGTGCGTCCGCACCATACTGCTCGATGACCTCCAGCGGGTCGATACCGTTGCCAAGCGACTTGGACATCTTTCTGCCCTGTGCGTCACGCACGATACCGTGAATGACAACCTTGGAGAACGGTGCCTTGCCGGTGTAAGCCAAACCGGAGAAAATCATTCTGCTGACCCAGAAGCCGATAATATCGTAGCCCGTGACCAGCGTGCTTGTCGGATAGAAATACTGATAATCCGGATGCTCGGTATCCGGCCAGCCAAGAATCGAGAACGGCCAGAGTGCCGAGGAGAACCATGTATCCAGCGTATCCGGGTCCTGCGTCAGATTGGTGCTGCCGCACTTTGCACACTTGCACGGTGCAGACTTTGCGACATTGGTTTCGCCGCAGTCATCGCAGTACCATGCCGGAATCCGGTGACCCCACCAGAGCTGACGGGAGATGCACCAGTCGCGCGTATTCTTCATCCAGTTGAGATAGCTCTTGGTAAAGCGCTCCGGAACAAACTGGATTTCACCATCCTCAGCAGCCTTGATTGCCGGTTCTGCAAGTGTTTTCATCCGGACGAACCACTGCTTTGAGATCATCGGCTCAATGGTGCAGTGGCAGCGATAGCAGGTGCCGACATCATGCTTGAGATCTTCAATCTCTTTCAGCTGACCAAGTGCTTCCAGATCGGCAACGATGGCTTTCCGTGCCGCGTCTGTTGTCATGCCTGCATACTTGCCGCAATCGAGAACCTCCGGCTCATCCTCTGTCAGACGGTTGCTCTCTTTCAATGCGTTATATGCTGCAACATCGTCCTTGCCGGTCATGAAGCCGTCATAGGTAAAGCAGCGAACCATCGGGAGATTATGACGGCAGCCGACCTCGAAGTCGTTCGGGTCATGTGCCGGCGTAATTTTTACGACACCGGTACCCTTTTCCATATCGGCGTGCTCGTCGCAGACGATCGGGATTTCCTTATCCAGCAGCGGCAGAATCACGTGGCAGCCGTGCAGATGCTGATAGCGCGGGTCTGCCTCATTGATTGCAACTGCGGTATCACCGAGCATTGTTTCCGGTCGCGTGGTTGCAACCTCCAAAAACTCGCCGGTCTCCTTGACCTTGTAGAGAATATGCCAGAAATGGCCGTTCTTCTCCTCATATTCAACCTCAGCATCCGAAATCGAGGTGGTACATTTCGGGCACCAGTTGACCATGCGGTTGCCGCGATAGATGAGCTTCTGCTCATACAGATTGTAAAATACATCCAGAACCGCCTTGGAGCACTGCTCATCCATTGTAAAATGCTCGCGCTCCCAGTCGCAGGAGCTGCCGAGTGTACGGAGCTGCTGCACGATACGGTTGCCATATTTTTCTTTCCAAGCCCATGCGCGCTCCATGAACTGATCTCTGCCGAGGTCAGCCTTGGTCAAGCCCTCCTGACGCATTGCCTCAACGATTTTCGCCTCGGTTGCGATGGCTGCATGGTCGGTGCCGGGAATCCAGAGTGCCGCATAGCCCTGCATTCTCTTGAAACGAATCAGGATATCCTGCATCGTATTGTCAACCGCGTGTCCCATATGGAGCTGACCGGTTACATTCGGAGGCGGCATGGAAATCGAATACGGCTTTTTCTCCGGATCAATGACACCACGGAAGCAGCCGTTTGACTCCCATGCTTCATAGGTGCGCTTTTCGACTTCTCCGGGGTTATATGTCTTTGGTAATTCTTTGTTCATCGAACCAATCCTTTCGCTGCGTCAAACGCAGCCGTTTCGGTATACAATAATATCGGAAGATCGCTCCGCGGCATATAGTCATCGCGGAGCGATACCGGATTCAGCGCTTCAGGCTGATATGTGCCTTTCTGCCATCCTCGTAGTCGATGTCATATTCCGTATCCGGTGCAGTGATCTCACCGAGCGCACTCAGCGTTTCACCGCAGATATACTCAGCCCATGTCTGCGGATAATCGCCGGTCAGGGAGAGCGTGATACGGTCTGTGATGGCACAATTCATCTTACGGCGAGCGTCCTGAATGCTGCGGACAATATCTCTTGCAAAGCCCTCATCGCGCAGCTCATCCGTAATCGTCAGGTCAAGCGAAACGACAATGCCCTTTTCACTTGCAACGTGCTGACCATCCTTTGCATGATAGGTCACAAGAATGATTTCAGCATCGAAAATCTCTTTTTCGCCATTGATCTCAAGCTCTGCGCCGTTTGCGGTCAGTGCAAACTTGTTGCTCTTGATCGCCTTAATGATTTCCGGCACACGCTGCGGATAACGGTCGCGGATCTCGCTGAAGTTCGGTGCATACTTCACCTCTGCGATGCTGTCCACGCTCTCCAGAACCTCAACCTGCTTGACATTCAATTCTTCTGCGATTATATCGCGGAATGCAGTAACAACAGGCATTCCTGCCGGATCAGAAATCGCAACGCCGAGCTTTGTCAGCGGCTGACGGTTCTTGACATTGTTCTTGCTGCGGATGGTACGTGCCAGATAAATCACGCTACGCACGAGCTTCACCTGCTCCAGCAGCGCATCGTCACGGAAGGACTCCGGAATCTCCGGGAAGCTATCCAGATGCACAGAGAAACCGTCTGTCAAGGTCTGGTAAATCTTCTCGGAAATGATCGGTGCAACCGGTGCAAAGAGCTTTGTGGTATTCACGAGGACATAATAGAGTGTCTCATAAGCATTCCGCTTATCCTCGGACATACCCTTATCCCAGAAACGGCGTCTTGAACGGCGGATGAACCAGTTGGTCAGACCGTCAATCAGCTCGATCAGGCTGTCAACGTATTTATTGACAAAGTATGCGTCCATATTTGTCCGGATATTCTCTGTCACCTCATAGAGCTTTGCGAGCATCCAGCGGTCAAGCTGATTGTCGCTCTGCGGCGGCGTCAGGGTTTCCGGCTTAAAGTCGTCGATATTTGCATAGGAAATGAAGAAGTTGCAAGCATTCCAGTAGGGCAGAACAATCTGCTGATATGCGTCCTGAATGCCGTTGTCATCAAAGAGCAAATCGCCAATGAGCATCGCATTCGTCTGATAGAGATACAGTCTGAATGCGTCCGTACCGTACTGCTTCATCAGCAGCATCGGGTCGGTATAGTTCTTCGAGGACTTGGAGAGCTTCTTGCCGTCCTTTGCGAGAATCGTTCCGTGAACAACACAGTTCGAGAAGCAGGGCTTATCAAACAGCGCAACGGAAAGCACGTGCAGATAATAGAACCAGCAGCGAATCTGACCGGTATACTCGACAATGAAATCGCTCGGGAAGTGGGAATCGAACCATTCCTTATTCTCAAACGGATAGTGCTTCTGTGCAAACGGCACCGAGCCGCTTTCAAACCAGCAGTCGAGAACCTCCGGTACACGTACCTTTGTACCGGTGCATCCGGCGCAGCTGCACTTGAAGGTCACCTTGTCCATATACTGACGGTGCAGGTTTTCCAGACGAACGCCGCTTGCCTGTTCAATCTCGTCAATGCTGCCGAGAACGGTTCTGTCGCCGCAGCTGTCGCACTCCCAGATCGGGATTGGGGTAGACCAATAACGGTTTCTGGAAATATTCCAGTCACGTGCATTTTCCAGCCACTTGCCGAATCTGCCGTGCTTGACAGTCTCCGGAACCCAGTTGATATCCTCATTGTAGGCAATCAGCTTATCCTTGATCTTGCCGACATTGAAATACCATGCGTCCATTGCCTTATAGATCAGCGGACGCTTGCAGCGCCAGCAGTGCGGATAGTTATGCTCGATGGTGCCGTCTGCAACCGCCTTGCCTGCATCGTACAGGAAGCGGATGATAGTCGGGTTCATCTCGATAACATTCTTTTCGCCGTCCTTCTCATAGAAGTCGGTGATCTCCTCTGTGAATCTGCCCTTTGCATCGACCGGATTCACAAGCGGAATATTGTTGTTCTTGCAGGTCCAGTAGTCGTCCTCACCGAACGCCGGCGCGGTATGAACGATACCGACGCCCTCATCCGAGCCGACATAATCAGCCGTAACAACCTTGAATGCGCCCTGCTCCTTCAGCTCTGCAAAATAGGGGAACAGCGGCTCATAGGTTCTGCCGACAAGCTCCGCGCCCTTGCAGGACTTCAGAATCACAGGCTTTTTACCGAAAATCTTATCATACTTCGGAAGCACGTTCGTACAAGCGATAAACACCTCGTCCCCGACATCCACAAAGGAATAATCCAGTGCTTCACCAACTGCAAGGCAGAGGTTCGAGGGCAGCGTCCACGGTGTTGTCGTCCATGCAAGGAAGAATACCGGCTTGCCGTCGATCTCCTCCTCGGTGCGGAATTTTGCAATGATCCAGCGATCCTGACGCGGACGCGTCGAATCGGATTCACGCGTATCCGAAATGGAAAGCGAAGTCTCACAATGTGTGCAGTAGGGCGTTACGCGGTAATCGCGATAGATCAGACCCTTATCGTAGCACTGCTTGAATGCCCACATGACGCTTTCCATAAAGGATGAATTCATGGTTTTATATGCGCCGTCATAGTCAACCCAGCGCGCCATCTGCTCGACATATTCTTTCCAAGCCTCATTGTTGCCGGAAACAATCTCGTAGCACTTCTCGTTGAATTTATCAATACCGAGCGTATTTTCAATGACATTCTTATCATTGATACCGAGCTGCACCTCAGCCTGATTTTCAATCGGCAGACCGTGGCAATCCCAGCCCCAGACTCTGGGGACCTTATAGCCGCGCATTGTCCAATAACGGGCAATCAAATCCTTGATAAAGGATACGAGGATTGTGCCGTGATGCGGCTTACCGGTCGGGAACGGAGGGCCGTCATAAAAGACAACCTCCTCTGCGCACTCTTTGTTGACGGACTTTTCGAAAACCGATTCATCTTTCCAGAATTTCAGAATATTCTCCTGAATTTCGGTTACATTCGGCTTTCCTGCAAGTTCTTGATACTTCATTCTTTCACTCACCTTTTCTTGGCAAAAGCTGTTCTCTTTAACTTCTGCCATAATTATACATCATACATTATAACATATATCTTTTTAAATGTCAATGCCTGCAGCTTTCAAAAAAACCGCAGGCACGCATATCTTGATATTCTGTTCTCACATCGCCGCAGCAGCAGTCAGCTAACGGCTTTTATTCATAACGCAGCGCGTCAATCGGATCCAGCTTCGCAGCCTTGAACGAGGGCAGCAGACCAAATACGATACCGACTGCCATCGAGAATACGACCGAAACCAGAATCGCCTTTGACGAAATCGAAACCGGTACTTCTGCAAGATTCGCGACAATCTTCGATAGTCCGATGCCGCATACAACGCCAATCAGACCGCCGATGCTCGTCAGCACCACCGCTTCCGTCAAAAACTGTGCAAGAATCCGTTTTTTTCGTGCGCCGAGTGCCTTTTTCAGACCGATTTCTCTGGTACGCTCCGTCACGGAAACGAGCATGATGTTCATAACGCCGATACCGCCGACCAACAGCGAGATGCTTGCAATCCAGATCAGCATATTATTGGTTGATTTGGAAAGATCCTGCAGTGCCTTTGCCTGCTCCAGCAGACTTTCGCTCTTATACTCAACCGCTGCGGCTGCCATTCCGATTTCTTCGCCGGATTCTTCTCCGCCAATCGCAGTTTTCCGAACATTTTCATTCAGAATATCCGCAGTTTTCTTGCCGGCAATGGTCATGCTGTCCGTGTCAACCGCCTTCACGATGCAGTTTTGCGGTTCGTCATACCGGAAGCAAATACCCCACGCATTGGTCGGCATGAAAATTTTACCGCCTGACTGCTCATTATACATAAAGTAATCATCTACGCTGTTGATTGTCGGTTCAAAGCCGGAGCGTTTTGCAACCACACCGATGATCGTAAACGGCTCGCCATAAATATCCAGAATCTTGCCGACCGGGCTTTCGCCGCCGAATACGCCGCGCTGAATCGTCGTATCCACCAGTACAACCTTCGAAAAATCATTGTACTGCGCCTCGGTAAACGAGATACCCTCCGCGATTTCATAGCCAACGGTGCTGAGATAATCCTCATCAATTCCCAGAATCGTTGTGGACTCCATCCGCTGATCCACACACCAGACGCTTTCGGCATTGCTGCGCGTGCGGTACAGCGTACACGCGGTAATCTCCTTTTGATCGAGGATACGCTGCTTTTGCTTTTCGGAAATCACCCGAACATTCTCAAGCGGCGGATTGTATGCAAATTCATACGCCCATTCGCCCTCCATCAGCTGCACATCAACGGTATTGTTGCCGGCACCGATCAGATTGTTCTTGATCTGCATATTGGTGCCCTCGATCGTCGAAACAATCGCAATAATCGCCGCAATACCGATAATAATGCCGAGCATCGTGAGAAATGAACGTATCTTATGTGATAGAATCCCCTGCAAAGAGAGCCTGATATTTTCAAACATGACTGTCTCTCCCAATTTTAATTTCACATTTTATGCGTAATCGAAATGTATCACCGTATCAATAATTGGTCGGATACAGCACTTCCGTCGAATCCTGCGTTCTCACGCCCTCCTTGACATCCGTACCAAACGGGAAGCAAATACGGTCGTTAATCAGATCCAGACCGCCGGTAACTTCAATATAAGCGCCATACATGATCTGACCCACACTGACGTACTGCTTGACAAGGCGATCGTTTTCATCGGCTTTCATAATATAGTAGTCGCCGTCTTCCTGTCGGACGTAATGAATCGGCAGATAATAGGACTTGCCCTTTGCAGCGCCGTCCTGATCCTGCGGCAGCATCACGCCAACGCCGTTTCCGATGACAAAATCCGTAGAATCTTCGAGCGTTGCGTGCAGTCTGTAGAGGGAGCTGTTCGGATTTGCGCTCCACGGGTCAGAGCTGTAAGCAGATGGCTCCTCCTCAACGGAAGTGACCACGGCATCTGCCATGGCGCCATTCTGATACGATTGAACCGTCAGGACGGTGCCTGCCGGCAGCTTCGCCAGCGACATCTCCGGCACCTCGCAAATCACCTCGACGCCGCCTGCACCCACGATGACCGCAAATGCGTTGTCATCCACAGATGACTCCTCATACATCTCTTTTTCAGCCTGTTTTTCAGCCTGTCCGGGGTCCTCGGTTTTTTCGTCGGTCTCTTTCTCTGCTTCCTCGGCGGTTTTGCCGATCTTCTTCACAACGCCGTCAATCGTTGCAACAACCTTGCCGTCCTGCTTCTGCTTCTTTGCCGTTTCCAGCGCGAGCTTTGCAGCTTTCAAGTCCAATTCCAAGGTTTTGATCTGGTTTTCCTGCTCTGTCACCATGCGCTGCAATTCCTTGCGCGAATACATATAATTGTCGCCGTAATCCGGAATCTCCGGTTCTACATATTCCATCTCCGGAAATTCCGGCTCCAGCATTTCTTCCTCCGGAATCTCCGGTTCCGGTAGGGCAAAGGAAAGCTGACCATGCAGAACACCGCCCGGATTGATCGCAATATCACCGGTTTCCGGATGGATGCTGATGCCGTCTGTTACGACCCAGTCTTCCGTTTCCATGAGATTGATCTGAGCGCCGGAGATGATCCATTGATACAAAAAGCACGCATTTTCATCATAAACGCGCAGGGAAGCAGTCCGCTTTGCACCGGCGAGTGCCGTCATAAACGCCTTGTGAACGACCGTATCCACACCGCAGTGGAACACCATCGGATCATCCGGCGCACCGGTTCCGGATACGGGCTGCAAGGCACCCGTCAGCTCCGGCACCGTTACAATGATTTCTTCGGGCAGCTCCGGCTCGATCGGTTCTTCCGGAAATTCCGGTTCAACCGGCAAGGGCATATCCTCAGAGGGAAGCAGTCCGCGGATTCGGTTCAGCTCCTTGTGCGCCATTTTGATATCCTGTTCAATCACCTGAACCTGATTTTCCTTTTGCGTCAGCTCCAGCTCCACGATTGTCATATCATATTCAAGAATGGTGTCGCCCTTTTTAACCGATTGTCCCTGCTTCACAAAGACCTTTTGCACGAGCTTATCCGTATCGACATAGACCTTCTGCTCATTGGCGGCACTGACATAGCCCCACATTTCGCCGCCGTTATATACAAACATATCCGCAGGCTCTGCCATGATACCGACCGGAACAACATCCACCACTTTTTTGTTATCGCGGCTTTGCTCATACTTCCGATAGCCGAAATATCCACCGCCACCGAGCAGCGCAAGGCAAAGCAGTATGATAATTGTTTTTTTCATGCCTCATCCGCTTTCTCCGGAACAGTCTGCGAATCCGCCGCAGCTTCCTCCGGCTGCTCCGCAGTTCTGGTATTGAATGCGCCGTCATGAAGCTGACCGTCACGAATATACATCACGCGTTTTGCACACTTTGCAATATCCGGCTCATGCGTAATCATAACAACGGTTACGCCCTCATCGTTCAGCTCCTTGAACAGCTCCATGATCTGGTCGCCGGATTTGGTATCCAGCGCGCCGGTCGGTTCGTCCGCAAGCAGCAGGCGCGGCTTATTGACAATCGCTCTTGCAATGGCAACACGCTGCTTCTGACCACCGGAAAGCTGTGTCGGCTTGAAATCCATTCTGTCCTCCAGCCCAACACGCGTGAGGGCTGCGATTGCACGTTCTCTGCGCTCTTTCTTCGATACGCCGGCGTAAAGCAGCGGCAGCTCGACATTTTCCAGCGCAGACTGGCGCGGCAGCAGATTGAAATTCTGGAATACAAATCCGATTTTCTCATTCCGGATCTCGGAAAGCATTTTATCCGAGCATTCCATAATATCCGTTCCGTCGAACATAAAGCTGCCCTTTGTCTGCTTATCCAGACAGCCGATAATATTCATCAGCGTTGATTTTCCGGAGCCGGACGGTCCCATAATCGCAACATACTCGCCCTCGTCAACCGAGATCGTGATGTCCTTCAGCACCGGCACGGCTTCCTTGCCCTGCATATAATCCTTGTAAATTGATTTCAGTTCAAATACCATTGTGTTTTTCTCCTGTCAGTTTGCTTCATTTTTCGCAGCGTCCTCGTCAGACGATTCGTCAGCTTTCTCTTCTGCCGCGTCATCTGATTCAGATTCTTCGTTCGTTTCATCTCCAAAGAGTTCGTCATCGCCCTCAATCATATTGCCTTCCGGATCAAATTTGTAGACATTGCCCTCTTCATCGGTATAGATCATGTTGCCCGCCTCATCATAGACAGCATCTTCTTCCATTTCTTCATAGTCACCATTGTTCATATCTTCCGTGATACCGATTCCGACATTATCCGGAATATCCTTATCCGATTGATTGGTCGTTGTTTTCATACCGATTTCAATGTAATCGGATGGATATGCAATATAATCTTCAATATCCAAGCCGGAAAGAATCTGACAGTCACTATTCTCGTCATCAATCTCACCGACCGTCACATACCGCTTTTCGATTTGGTCGTGGCTGTTCTTTGCCCAGACATAATTCTGGTCGCCGTCCCAGAGAACAAAGGCACTGTAGATCCATACGCCCTCTTTTTTGTTCTCATCTCTCTGACCGTTATCCACTTCAATCAGAAGATGTTGACCCAGCATGAAATTATCGAGCGACTCCGGCTTGATATAAAACGCATATTTTGAGGACTGCGTCTGCTCATCGGAATAGCCGTAATACATACTGTTTTCATCGGTCTGGGGCTTGGTATCAATTTCTTCGACAACGCCGCCGCGCTCGGTATCATCCACGCGGCTTTTCAGAAACACCTTTGCACCCTCACGGATATTTCCGGCATTTTGCTCATTGAATACGCCCTTGACGCGGAAATCGCCCTCAGCGGCTATCTTCATGATCACATCGGCTGCATCTTCTCCGTTGTAATAATTCATGTTCATATCAGAGGATTCAGCCGGGTCTTTCAGGTCTTTCACCGTGCCGTCGATCGGTGCTGTTACATATGCGTTATTCAGAGATTTTTCAAGCTTTGAAATTTCAACATTTTTCGTCTTGATATCATACTCATTGCGTGCATTATTGGATTGCAGCGAGAGGATTCTGGTTGTATAGCTCAGCTGCGAATCGCCGTCTGCGCCATTGCGCTCCTGTTCGAGCGTCCGGATTTCCATTTCATTGGTGGTGATTTCGTTTTGCAGACGTTCAACCTCCAGCTTTGCCTCTTCGATGTCAAGCTGAATCTGCTCGACATTATAGGTCAGCAGCTTGTCGCCCTTTTTGACGACATCGCCCTCTTGAACGAGAATTTCTTCCACCTGCTTGCTGGTATCATATTTTACGTCCATTGTTTTCTGTGCAACGACCACGCCGGCAAAATTGGTTGCAAACAGATTTGCACCGTCCACGGTATTGACCGTTGCAACCTTCTGCACATAAACCTTTTCCGTGCGAACCGTTTCCGTACCGCCGAAATGCTTATAAATTGCCCAGCCCCCTGCGCCGACACCACAGATGACTGCTGCCGTAATGATTCCTTTCACGATTCCGTTGGCAGACATAAATTAACCTCCGTTTTTATGTTCATTTACTGAATATTTTATAGCGTCTACAGTATGCAGAATATGCAGACAACGCACATTCGATATAACTGTATTATAATACGTTCAAAGTGCCGCTGTCAATGCAACTATTTTAAATTTAAGAAAGATTTAAGGCAATACCGCGCAGAGTTGGTAGTGCAGATACGCAGTCAGATTGTATAGAAATGACGCTCAGCAAGGGATTTCTATGCAAGATGGCGGGAAATATGCAAGTAGATGTGCCGCCAAGCCGTAAGGCGGACTTTGCGCGGTGTTGCCTGAAAGCACATTTCAGATTCATCATGAAAACCATGCTTCCTGTGCAAGTTCTATCTTACCATATGAACATGACAGCTCCATGACTTTTTCATAACGATTCTGTCACTTTCGCAAAAAGATGCACCGAAACCGGTGCATCTCCTCAAGATTTCAATCAATAATACTTAATTTCCTCTGTGAGTAATTCTTCATATTCTTCCAGATTTTCGATAATTTTTCCGGTACCCTCGGCAACACAGTCCAGCGGATATTCCGCAACATAGACCGGCATACCGGTTTCACGGTTGATGAGCTTATCCATACCGCGAAGCAATGCACCACCGCCCGTCAGCGTGATGCCCTGCTCGATGACATCGGCAGAAAGCTCCGGCGGCGTGTGTGCAAGCGTCTCGCGAATCGCATCCATCACATCGCAAAGCGGCTCATACAGCGCGTCGCGCACTTCCTCCGAAGTAATCATGATATTTTCCGGCAGACCGTTCAGCAGATTTCTGCCGCGCACTTCCATTTCCGTCACAGTCGTCTCCGGAAATGCCGAGCCGATGCCGATTTTCACAGCTTCTGCCGTGCGCTCACCGATCAGCAGACTGTATTTTTTCCGAATGTAATTGACAATCGCCATATCAAAGGCATCGCCTGCCGTGCGGACTGACCGCGATGCAACAATACCGCCCATAGAAATCACCGCGATCTCACTCGTACCGCCGCCGATATCCACGATCATCGTACCGGTCGGCTCCATAATCGGCAGACCTGCGCCGAGTGCAGCAGCAAGCGATTCCGGAACAAGCTGAACCGGTCTGGCACCTGCTTTTTCCGCGGCTTCCCTGACCGCTCTCCGTTCCACAGCGGTAACACCGGAGGGTATACAGATAATGACGCGCGCCTTGGTAAAGGCAGTTCCCTTGAGCGATTTTTTGATCAATTCCTGCAGCATGGTCGCCGCAATATCAAAATCCGCAATTACGCCGTCCTTGAGCGGCCGCACAGCAATAATCGAGCCGGGCGTTCTGCCGATGATATCCTTTGCCTCTTTGCCGACAGAGCACGCCTGATCGGTCTTTGTATTCACAGCGACAACCGAGGGTTCCCGCATAATGATGCCCTTGCCGCGCGCATAAATCAGCGTATTGGCTGTACCCAAATCAATCCCAATATATCTGGTAAACATGGTCTGCTCCTTTGTTCTGTTCATCTTCGCTTTCTGCCGGCGTCTCAGCCAAGCATATCTACACTTTATTTTACCACAAAACGCCGTTCTCGACAATCATTTTTGTCGGATTAGGTCATTTTCAGCACTTTGCACAACGCGCATCCATTCCGCGCAAAGCAATCTGTGTGAATAGAAAATCCATGTCCCAAGTCGGCCGAATCCTACGCATCATTTGGATTCCGGCGAATCATCTGAATTTGTCAATTTCACTTGACATAACCCCATAAAATGCCTATAATAGATATATCTGCTCAAACGGCAGAAATCACCGCGCTACAGGAGGATATCATCATGAAACTTGAAACACAATGCCTGCACGCAGGCTATACCCCCGGAAACGGCGATCCGCGCGTTATCCCGATTGTGCAGAGCACAACCTACACCTTTGATTCCACTGCACATATTGCTGCACTCTTTGATATGCCGACAGAGCCGATCTATTCCCGCTTTGCAAATCCGACCGTTGATGCAGTCGAAAAGAAAATCGCTGCATTGGAGGGCGGCGTTGGTGCAATGTGTACGACAAGCGGACAGGCTGCAAGCCTGCTCTCCATCCTGAATGTCTGCAACGCCGGCGACAGCTTCATTTCCACCGGTACCATCTACGGCGGTACGGTCAATCTGTTTGCGGTTACGCTCAAGCGCTTTGGTATCGAGTGCATTTTTGTCGATCAGGAAGCATCGCGCGAGGAGCTGCAAAAGGCAATCAAGCCGAATACGCGCTGCGTCTTTGGTGAAACGCTGGCAAATCCGGCGCTTGCCGTTCTGGATATCAAGAAATTTGCTGATTTTGCACACGACAACGGCTTGCCGCTGATCGTAGACAATACATTCCCGACGCCGATTCTCTGCCGTCCGAAAGAATTCGGCGCAGACGTTGTCATTCATTCTACAACAAAATACATGGACGGCCATGCAGTACAGGGCGGCGGCGTGATCGTTGACTGCGGTACATTCCCGTGGGACAACGGCAAGTTCCCGGAATTCACAGAGCCGGACGAGAGCTATCACGGCGTTTGCTATGTCCGCGAATTCGGCAATATGGCATATATTATCAAGGCAAGAATGCAGCTCATGCGCGACCTCGGCTGCTATCCGAGCGCAACCGCAGCCTTCTACCTCAATCTCGGTCTGGAGACGCTCGCACTCCGCATGAAGCAGTACTGCCTCAATGCACAAAAGGTTGCAGAGTTCCTGCAAGGCTGTCCGGCGGTCGAATCCGTCAGCTATCCGGGACTCAAGGACGACCCGTACCATGAGCGCGCCAAGACCTACCTGAAGGATGGCTGCAGCGGCGTCATCTCGTTCGTCATCAAGGGCGGCAGAACCACCGCAATGAACTGGATGGATTCGCTTAAGCTCGCATCCAATGTCGTTCACGTTGCCGATATCCGCACCTGCGTGCTGCATCCGGCTTCGGAAACACACCGTCAGCTCACCGATGAACAGCTTGTCGCAGCAGGCATCAATGCCGGCATGATTCGTCTGTCTGTTGGTCTGGAAAATGTCGATGACATCATCGCTGACCTGACACAGGCATTTGAAGCGATCCAATAATTTCCGCACAGTATACGAGAACACTCAATTTCCAATAAACAACACCCCGCAGCAGCTCTATGTTTTAGATTTGCTGTGGGGTGATTCTTTAGAAGATATTTTAGGCGCTGCGTATTTACTTTTGCTATTCAAATCTCAAATGCTTTATATTGAATTTGTGCGGTACAATCGTTTTAACGTAAAAGCGATACATTAGTTTCCCAAAAACCATAGAACAATTAGAAGAGTTTATTTATGAACACGGATGTTATAATGTCGAAGATATCATCAATGAAGCGACTGATGGATACACCGTATGGACTGTTCCAAGAACCAGTGCCCTTGGCGATATTATTTTGTTTTATCACGCCAAAACAGCCATACAATGGATAAGAAAGTTAGAACCGAAAACTAAGGATTTGCATGGTTCACACAATAAAGAACTTATAATTGAATGGCTTAAGGCAATACCGCACAGAGTTGGTGGTGCCTTAAAGCGTTTGATTTAGATGATATTATGAATCCAGATGATGTTATTACAAAAATGAAAAATATATGTTCAAATTCGTTCTAATAAATACCATATTCCGCATTATTTCTTTTATGATATGTAGACTATTACCTTTTGATACAGACAAATACCTCCTATGGCTTCAATTATTCCATAGGAGGTATTATTTTCACTGCGTTTTTGCACTTAGGCGTTTCACGCACCGGAGATTGCTTTCCTTGTTACAATTCAAATCTTCCTGCCGATACCGGAACCATAACGAACGATGGTCTCGGCACCGTTTGCAGAGTTTTCGAGAATCTGCGCGTCAATTTCCGCAGCATTCTTTTCCAGCACCAGCACGATTGTCGAGCCGCCGAATTCAAAATATCCCTTTTCGATGCCGCGTGCAACCCTGCTGCCATGCGGATGATTGACAATCTTGCCAACGAGCATCGCGCCGACCTCAACCATCAGCATTGCGCCGAAATTCTCGGTATGCAGCATGGTAATGGTACGCGTATTCTGGTGATACACCTTGACATCATGCGCCGCAGCAATCGGATTGACCGTATTCAATACGCCTGCAATCTGCCGCGTATTTCCGATTTCACAGGCATCCGGATAGCAATAGCGATGATAATCGTCCGGTGTCAGGCGGAATATCAAAACCTGACCGCCGCTGTATTTTTCCGCAAGCCGCTTGCAGCCCAAAAATGAGGCGAGACTGTATTCCGCACCTTTCACCGTAAAAGACATCTCCGGCGTTATCGGCACAACTGTGAGCTTTGCGTCGCATGGGCTGATGAGAACCTCCGGTGTTTTGTCAATCGGGCGCGCCGCCGGCTTGACAGGCCGCGTGAAAAACGCATTGAAGCTGCGGAATTTCTCCTGTGCAAAATCATCCATTTTGATATGCTTTTTCAGGACAAACGGTGGAATTGCGACCGTGGAAAGCGGATGCTCCAGCATAAAGCCTGCGATTTGCGAGACAGCAGGCTTCGTCAGAACCTTTAGCGCAGCACGCCCGGGCGCAGTTCCGTAAAGCAGTCCGACCAGTTTTCCCTGAGACGCACAGGAATCCGCCACCGGATTCCCTTCGCGGTCACAAATCAACACACCTGCGTTGGATTTGACCTCCTGTGTTTCCGACATGACAGATTCCCCCTTTTTGATATTTGCATGGTAACATCAGCGGCGATGCTTAAAAATCAAAAGCAGCAGCTCCAGCACGCCGACCAATATAAACCAGTACATTGCACGCATCTGCGGCTTTTTCAATGTGAAGCGCGTGACGAACAGACAAGCAATCAGCGCGTAAACGATGGTTGCCGTAATCGAAAATGCCGAATCGCCCAGACTCTCCAAATCACGCCGAAACGCAAACAGAAGCGGAATAATCAGCGCAACAGAGGTCACAGGCAAGCCCTCGTAGACCTTTCTACGCGAGGTTGTCACCTTCTGCCGTTCCTCCTCGGTCACATTGAAGTAGGCGAGGCGAATCAATGCAGCCAGACTAAAGCAGCAGAATACCGCAATATTGGCTGGCTTTTGAAGTCCTGCGCTGAAAGCGATCATCGGCGGCAGCAGCCCGAAACAGACGACATCCGAAAGCGAGTCAATCTGGATTCCGAAGCGGCATTCCTCCGGTGTACGATTCTTTTTTGTTTTTGCAATTTTACCGTCAAACATATCGCAGAAGCCGGCAAGCATCAGCATAATAATCGCCGAATTGGTGCTTCCGTTTGCTGCGAAATATAAGCCTACCGAACCGCAGACAAAGCCAATATAGGTCAGGATTACGGTATAGCTGTAAAAGCCGATCATGTTGTTTTCATCCCTTTGTGGTAAAGCGCGTATGCGCAATAGTTTTTATTATTATATCAAATATTGCCGCATTTTTCAAGTAATTTTCAGATTTTTCATTTTTCTTTCAATATTGCCGCACGGACAAGCTGTTCAATGATGCTGCCGGAGCGAACTGCCGCACAGGCTTCATCCGGCGAAAACCACTTCGCCTCGCGCACCTCCTGCGACAATCGAAATGCCGCTGCATCGGATTTCGCACAAAAACAAAGCATCAGCTGATCTCTTGCGCCGTGCCATGCGCTGAACAGGAAGCACAAATCTGTCGGCTCTACGCCGATTTCCTCATGGATTTCACGCAGCGCAGCTTCTTCTGCGGTTTCACCCGGTTTGATATAGCCTGCAACGCCGACAAAGGTTTCCTGCTGCCCATAGCTCTGCCGAATGAGCGCAATTTCGCCGGAAGCGTTCTTCACGACCGAAAGCACACAGGTAGAAAATGTGTCAAACAGCGCTTTTTTGCAGCCCTCGCAATACGGAACCGCGCCCTCGTCACCCATTTGCCGCGGAATCGTTTTTGCGCCGCAGTCGGGACAATATGTAAAATACATTCCGGATACTCCTATCATCTCTGCACAATGCTCTGTTACGAGAGCTTTCGCAGTATTTCCTCAAAATATGCAGGCAGCGGCGAGTCAAATTCAAGATATTCGCCCGTAACCGGATGCACGAACCCGATTTTTTTCGCATGGAGACATTGCCCCTGCACACCCTTTTCCGCTTTCCCGTACACGGCGTCACCATACACCGGATGTCCGAGATGCTTCATATGTACGCGAATCTGATGCGTTCTTCCGGTTTCCAGACGGCATCGGATGTGTGCATTGCGTTCATATTGCGCCAAAACGGTATAATGCGTCACTGCGTCCTTGGAATTTGTCGCAATCACGCACATTTTCTGCCGGTCACGCGGATCTCTGCCAATCGGCGCATGAACCGTTCCGGCTTCCTCTTTGAATCTGCCGCAGCAAATCGCCTCGTATTCACGCGTAAAAGAATGCACCGCAATCTGCTCGGCAAGTCCAAGATGCGCACGGTCGGTCTTGGCGACTATCAGCAAGCCGCTTGTATCGCGGTCAATCCGATGCACAATGCCCGGCCGCATCACGCCATTGATACCGGAAAGCTGTCCGGCGCAATGACTGAGCAGTGCATTGACGAGCGTACCATCCGGATGTCCCGGCGCAGGATGCACCACCATGCCCTTGGCTTTATTCACGACAAGCAAATCCGCGTCCTCATACACAATATCAAGTGGAATCGCCTGTGGCAGAACATCGAGCATTTGCGGTTCCGGAATCCGTACAAGGATTTCATCACCTGTTTGGAGCTTTTCATTTTTCTTTGCAGCCTTTGCGTTCCGGAAAATCTCGCCCTTTTCGGCAAGCTGCTGAATGGCAGAGCGCGTCAATGCCGCCTCCGGCTGTGCTGCAAGCCATGCGTCAAGTCGCTTACCGGCATCGGATCCCGGCACAATCAGCCGCAGTTCACGCGCCGGCATTTTCGGGTTCCTCTGTTGGTTCGAGAGTCGCCGCTTCGTCGGCTGCCGGCAGCTCTTCTGCAAGCGGCAGTTCTTCTGCTTCTGAAAGCGGTGCAGCCATGCGCGCATACGGAACACGTTCCGCATTTTTCAAGCGTCCTGCTTCGGGTACTTCCTTTTCAATAAACAGCAAGCCAATCACGGTCAGTCCAACGCCAACCGTCACGCAGATATCCGCAAAATTGAACACTGCAAAATTGAAAAGCTGAAAATCAAGGTAATCCACGACTTTTCCATCACGGAAGATGCGGTCAATCAGATTTCCGATTCCACCTGCCGCAATCAGCGTCAGTGCAATTTGCAGCCAACGGCGCGTTTTGCCATGTCGAATCAAAACATAAAAGCAAACCGCGATCATAATCATCGGAAATATGATCAAAAAGCCGCGGTTTCCGCTGAGCATACTAAACGCGGCGCCGTCATTTTCGAGATAGCGCAGGTGCATCCAATCGAAGCTGCCGATCTGCAAAAACGGTCTGTCAGGCTGCCCCTGTAAATTGGCAATCGCCCACAGCTTTATGAGCTGGTCGATCACGGTCAATGCTGCAATGACCGCACATACAAGAATCATTGTCATATAAACGGCTCTGCTGCTCCTTTCCAAACGGATAAAAAAAGGAACCTGCATAACAGCTCTGCCACTGCAAGTTCCCTTTTGTTTTTAAAAATCAAAGCGCTTCCGTGCGTCCTCGCGTCTGGTATCATCGCGACGGCTGCCAAAAGCAGTGGATGCCGCACTGTCAAAGGCAGAAGTATCGGTCGAAGCAGTCTGCTCTACTGCGACTGTCTCTGTCGGAACAGCAGTCTCCTCCTCGACTTCCTCTTCAATTTCGATGATTTCGATGATCTCCTCTGTTTCATCATCCTCATCAACCAAATCCTCCGGCGAATCCGGCAGGCTGGAAATCAGTTCCAGATGCTGCTTATACATCTCGAACAGTGTCCGCTTAAAATCAGAAACCTGACGCTGTGTTTTAACAAGCGAAGCATTCTCGCGCGCAAGCTGCTCGGTAATATTCTGGAGCTGCGTCTCGGAATCAATCATCGCCTGCGACTTGACTGTATCCACAGAAGCACGTGCCTCTGCTTCGATTGCAGCAGCCTTTTCCTGTGCCTCGGAAACGACCTGACGCGCCTGCTTCTGTGCAAGCAACAGTGCATTTTTCAGGTCTTCCTCATAGTCCTTATATTCACGAACCTTATCAGCCAGAAGCTGGATTTTATCATTGGAATCATCGAGATCCTGCTGCATCAGACGCAGATCATTCTCAATCTGCGAGAGAAACGCATCCACTTCCTCCGGGCTGTAACCGAATTTCACCTTTTCAAATTTCTTCTTTTGAATATCTTTTGCAGTAATCATCGGGTTCTCCTTCCGCCTAAAAAAGCATCCGATCAGCTTACATAATCACGCCGTTGGTTTCCAGCTCATTGACGAGGTCCTCGCCAATAAAGCCGACATTATAAGGTGTAATGATATACGTCAGATTGGCGACCGGCTTGAGGCTGCCGCCATTTGCATATGCAACACCGACAAGAAAGTCGATAATTCTGCGCTTATTCTCAGCAGAAGCAGTTTCAAGATTCAGAACAACCGTTTTCTTAGAGATCAGATGATCCGCAATCTGCTTCGCGTCGGTAAACACCTCCGGCTTCACAAGAACAACCTGAAGCTGTGCGGTTGCCTGAATATTCACAACCTTATTATCGCGCTTCGTTGCCGCAAAATCAGGCTCCGGCTTATAGCTTTCCCGAAGCGGAGTGGGCTGACGTACCTCGCGGGCAGAATTATCCTCCTGCTCACGCATCGTTTCCCGCAGCGAGTCGCGAACTTCTCTGCGTTCACGGGAATCTCTGCTTTCGCGCACCGGCTCGGTTTCGTAGGAATCCTCATCCTGCGGTGCAAAGAAATCACGGAATGTGTCAAAAAGTTTCATCTGGATTCTCCTTTTCTTTCTGATTGATAGTTCCGGCATACGCACAGGCACTCCCATACGCATATCTCATTGCAATGATTAAAGCAGAGCAGATACCGGCTGCGGATAATTCCGCGCGCCAAACAATGCGCTGCCGATCCGAACAAGCGTTGCACCGCAGCGAATCGCCGCTGCATAATCTCCCGACATTCCCATCGAAAGGATTTTGAGAGGTGCAACCTGCTGCATCTGCCGATAGAGCCGTTCCATTTCCGTAAAGGTCTGTATTTGCTGTGCCTCATCGGTGGTAAACGGCGGAATCGTCATCAATCCCTCTGCGCGAAGATGCGGCAGCTTTCCGACATCTGCAAGAAGCTGCGGCAATTCTGCCGCGGAAACACCTGACTTGCTTGTTTCGCCGCAAATGTTTACTTCCAGCAATATCGGCATAATGATACCGCACTGCGCGGCAGCCTTGTCGATTGCTTCCGCAAGGTGGAGGCTGTCCACAGATTGAATCAACGATACTTTGTCTATAATCTGTCTGACCTTATTGGTCTGTAAATGTCCTATAAACTGTACTTCTGCGTCACTGCGGTAGTCGTCGCGCTTGGAGAGGAACTCCTGCACCCGATTTTCACCGAGTACGCGCACGCCCTGCTGAACCGCAAGGTTTATCAGCTCCGGCGAAACTGTTTTCGTGACTGCCATCAGCGTCACGGAATCCGGCGATCTGTCTGCTGCGGCACAGCTTTCGGCAATATTCTTCCGAATCACCGCAAGTCGCTCCAATACAGCTTGCTTCTGCTCGTCCGTGCAGGGTGCAAACTCATTCGCCATCCGCCATCACTCCCTTCACGATAATATCGTCATAGAGTGCAATATAGCCGCTTCCCGCATCCAGACTGGAGAGATAGTAGTTCTCATCCTCATAAATTACATCTATCTTGCGGAATTCCGGCGTTTCACCGACAAGAACATACACGCCCTTATAATCGGTGGTAGTTGTTGAAACATTGCCGTCCTCGTCCGTCTGCTCCTCGACAAGCGTTTTGAATCGGATTGCAGAACGCGGTATACGGATTCCCTCCACGGTATCCCGAACGAGCTCAACACGCTCGGTACGATGCTGAACGGTATCATGGGTCAACTCATCACAGCGAAAAACGCCCTGTGTCTGATCAATTTCACCCGTTGCAGACAAAGAAACAACATCGACAGTCAGCTCCTGCGGAACCGATTCCAGTCGGATTTTTGTACTGTCGCCCTCGGAGAGCCGCATTTTCCGGTTATCGAATACGCCGACAATATACCATGCATAATCCCGAATCAGCTTGCCGATCACCTGCTCGCCCGTATCGGTTTCAGAGCGCTTTCCGTCATCGGAAACCGCACGGATCTGCTCCGGCGTCAACGATTTCAGATTTTCGGGCGTAAAGACGTCCTCATATCCATCCACATAGCTGACAAAATACACGCTTTCCGGTGCAGGGATTGTTTTTTCCGGTGCCGCAAGCTGCTGATTCAGTCTGGCGACCTCGTCCTCCAGCGCAACGATCCGATCATTGAAATCGACGCCGGAGCCGGTCACCTTTTCGTAGGTGCTCATCAGCACGGTCATATCCTGCTTCGCGCTGCTCAGTGCAGAATAATCCTGCCGTTCACGCAGCCGGATCATATTTTTATACTGTTCATCAATCAACGAAGCGAGATTTGCCGGCTGTGCATTTTCACTGGTGCCGGGATTCTCGATCTTTCTGAGCATAGCGATCTCGTCTTCCTTTTCGGCGATGCGTCTGCGCAAATCAATCTGCTCCGGGTCGGAATAAACCTCCGCAATCACGCTGCCCACGCCGAGCTTCGCGCCATCGTCCACGCAGTACCTTACAGCACCCGTGCCGGAATATGATTGAACGACCTCATCGCGGACATAGACGCCCTGAAAGCTCGAAACATCGCTGACTTCATAATAGGTCGCATTTTCGGTTTCATAGCTCGAATAGAACAGATGATAGAAAATGGAAGAAGCCAGTACAACGGCGAACACCAGCAGTAGAAATTTGAGGATTCGCGTTGTAATTTCGTTCATATGGTTTACTCAGCTTCCTCGCGCTGCTCCATCGCGTCCAGAATCGAAATCGGTCTTGCCGGTACGATTGTGGAAATCGCGTGCTTATAGACAAGCTGCTGTCTGCCATCTGTTTCCAGAATGACAATGAACGAATCAAAGCCGCGAATGATGCCCTTAAACTGATAGCCATTCGTCAAGAAAATGGTCAGCGGCAGACGCTCCTTGCGCGCCTGATTCAGAAATACATCCTGAAGATTGAGTCCTTTATTGGTCATGGTTTCTTGCCTCATTTCTTTTATATTAGCACAATATGTATATGCTGTCGGAACCGCCGCAGGGCATACTACACCTATCGGCAATTACACATATTCTATTATATCACACCGCGCCCCGTTTCGCCAAGTTATTTTGGAACATTTTTTCAACGTTCTCAAAAATTCGACTTTCGGAACAATCCTCATCTCGCACAATCCAGTTTGTTTGTGTATTTCGACGAAACCATGTTCCCTGACGCTTTGCATATCGACAAGTTTCCTGTTTGATGCGCTGGATTCCGAGATCGAGTGCTTCTTCATTCCGCAGCCACGGCAGCAGTTCCTTATATCCAATCGCCATCGCAGCGGTTGCACGCCGTCTGCCGGAGTCATATTCTGCTCTGACCTCGTCGGCAAGCCCCATTTCAAGCATTTTGTCAACCCGCGCACGGATTCTTGCATACTGCCGTTCCCGCTCCGCAAAGCCAATCCCGATGCGCAGAACGTCCCATGGCGGCGGTACGGCTCTGCTGCGCCTTGCGTGTTCCGAAAGCGGAATGCCCGTCAGCGTATAGACCTCCAGCGCACGGATGATGCGCCGCAGATTATTTTCATGCAGCTGCGCCGCAGTTTCCGGATCACAGACACGCAGTTTTTCCAGCATCGCCGCATTGCCTGCCGCTTCTGCCTCTGCATGAAGCTGTTCGCGCAGCGCGTCATCTGCCGGAATATCCGGAAACTGGATATTATCAAGCAGAGAATCCACATACAGCCCCGTGCCGCCAACAATCACCGGTAATTTATTTTTTGCAAGAATCTCCGCGATTTTCACACGTGCCATCTCTACATATTCCGCAACCGAGCAAGCCTGCTCCGGCGGCAGAACCGAAATCAGATGATGCGGAATCCCCTGCATCTCGTCAGCGGTCGGCTTTGCTGTTGCAATATCCAAGCCCTGATAAATCTGCATGGAATCTGCCGAAATCACTTCGCCGTCAAAGGCTTTTGCAATCTGCACACCGAGTGCGGTTTTTCCGGAAGCGGTCGCCCCGACCACCGCCGCCACAAGCGGTTTATTCTGCATCTCCGCACCTCCTATCCGACAGAAATTTTATTTGTACTGTGAAGCATTTTATCTTAAGGCAACACCGCGCAAAGGCCGCCTTACGGCTTGGCGGTATTGCCTTAATATGCCCATTATAAATGTATGGTATACGATGTCAGGAGACAGCGTCCCATGTAATGCGTTTTTCGGTTATTGCACCGCATCCTCCAGCTTTGGGATACAAGGCGAAAACACCGGTTCTACGCCGTGTATCACCGCACCTCTGCGAAAATGATACACCTGCATATCATTATAAAACTGCGCATCCTCGTCATCACGCAGATACAGCACGCCGTAGCTGCCGGCCGCCGTTGCCGCGATACGGGAATATACGCCGATGATCGCATCCGTCTCCGCTGTCCGGTGATTGGCGCTGAATGCCGTCTGCAAAAAGGGCTGCCCGTTCATATAGTGCAGCCGGATGCCGCAGTCACATTGCTGCAGGATTTCCTGCACCTCATTCATAATCCGTTCCGAGGTCCCCGGCGGCAATGTATCTTCATCCGCCGCGGTTTCACGAACGGAAAGCCACGCAAATAATTCAACCATATTTTAATTCTGTATCCGCTTAAATTGCTTTTCGAGCTGATATTTTGAGAGCAAAAACAACACCGGCCGTCCGTGCGGACAATGACGAATCTGCTCATTTTCCCAGACCTGAACAGCAAGCGATTGCAGCTCCTCTTTTGTATTATGCGAGCCGGCACGAATCGCCGCCTTGCACGCAAGATCATGGAACATATCATCCAGCAGATGCGAATCGGGCTGTGCCTGATGCTTTGCACAGTTCGCCGCAAGCTCTGCGGCAATCCGGTCAAAATCAAGCTCCGCACAGGAAAGCGGCACACCCGTCAGCTGTACGACCGGCGACTCGCTGAAATCAAACGTGAAGCCACAGCCGAGCAGTGTTTCCTCCATCTCCTGCAATGCGGTGATCTCATCCGCTGTCAAAAGCACACGCACCGGCGTCAGCAAGGTTTGACGATCCTTGCACTCACGCATCCGGAATCGCTCAAACAAAATGCGCTCATGCGCCGCGTGCTTATCAATCATGACAAATTGCTCACCGGCTTCGGCAAGCACATAGTTCTCAAACAGCTCCCCGATCACGATGATTTTTTCTCGCTGAACCGCAGAAATTGCCGCATTCCGCACTTCGGGCTTCTCTGCCGGTGCAGCATGAACGACATCCGGTTTTGCCGGCTGCGGCACAATGGGAATCTCAACAGGCTTCGCATGAATCGGCACTGCCGGCTTTGCAATCGGTTCGGGCGCTGTTTTTCGCACCTCCGGTATCACACGCGGCGGCTCCGATTTTGGCTGCGGCGCTGCCGGTGTTTCTTTGTTCGGGATACTGTCCGGCACACGCGGAGCAGGCGTTTCGGACCGATTGACAAACAACGGCTCCGGCGTATTCCGATCCGTTCCGGCAATCGGTGCATACCAGTCACGCTTCGGCGGTGCTGTCTGCGGCGGAATCGGCGCTGCTGCCGTACCGGAAGCCTTTTGCTGCGACGGCAGCTGAAACTCATACACCAGATGATTCTGCTCCAGCGCGCTCAGTACGGCAAAATATATCGCGTTGTAAATCCGTTTTTCATCCGAGAAGCGCACCTCGGCTTTTGTCGGGTGCATATTGACATCGACAATTCGCGGCGAGACGCGCAGCATCAGCACGCAAGCCGGATATTTTCCGGTCATGATCAAGGTTTTATACGCGTCCTCGATTGCAGAAATCATCGTGAACGAGCGTACTGATCTGCCATTGACAAAAAAGAGCTGATGCGCACGATTCGGACGGGAATACAGCGGCTTCATAACATATCCGTCAACGGAAATACCGCCGTTTTCCTGCTCCTGATAGCTCACAGTCAGCAGGTCGCGCGCAAAATCCTTGCCGAAAATTGCATATATCGCAGAATATAACTCACCGTCGCCGGGCGTAACAAACTCTGTTTTATTCTCGCGAATCAGGCGGAACGAGATCTCCGGATGCGAGAGTGCGATCTTCTGAAAAATATTCGCTGCCGCATTGCCCTCCGCGGTATCCTTTTTGAGAAATCCGGCGCGCACCGGTACATTATAAAACAAATCGCGCACAACAACGGTCGTCCCCTCCGGACAGCCGCTTTGTTCAAAGGCAGTTTCCGCGCCACCCTCCAGCGCATAATGCACACCATATTCCGAACCCTTTTTCCGCGTCAGGATCTCCATCCGCGAAACGGCGCAGATCGAAGCAAGCGCTTCACCGCGAAAGCCGAGTGTAAAAATCGTTTCGAGGTCATCTGCCGTCTGAATTTTACTGGTCGCATGGCGCAGAAACGCCGTTTTCACCTGCTCCGGCGCAATGCCGCAGCCGTCATCGGTCACGCGAAGATACATCACGCCGCCGCGCTTCAATTCTGCGGTAATGCGTTTCGCACCTGCGTCAATGGCATTTTCAGTCAGCTCTTTCAGCACGGAGGCAGGACGTTCAATGACCTCGCCGGCGGCAATCAGCTCCGCTATGTCCTTCGGTAACACATGAATTTCGGGCATTGCTGTTTCCTTTCTAACGGTTTACCATTCTTCCTGCAAATCGGTATGCAAAAGCGCGGAGAGCCCGCTGCAAAGCTCCTGCACGCGGGCATCCTGCACAAGATCGCCGCTTGTCACGATCGCAATATAAGGCAACACCGCGCAAAGTCCGCCTTACGGCTTGGCGGTATTGCCATAATTTGTTTTTTGGCATGATGATCATTGCCATTCCAACTGCTTCAATTCCTGACACAGCGCAGTGAAATACCGAGAAACGGCTGCTGCACGGTCAGCGAGTCCGCAGGGAACAGCCCCGTATCGTGCAGATACGCTCCGATCTCTGCGGTATGCCATGTCTCGGATATATCAGCAGTTTTGAAATGTATTCCATGATTAGTGCAGCATATTCGTCAGATCAAGCAGCAGCTCACGGCATTCGGTATCGGAAAGCTCATTCACATTCGTCTTGGAAAGCTGCGAAATCACCTGCGCATCCGCATCCGCACCAAAGGTCATCTGCCCTGCGGATTCCATCGCAAGTTTTGCTTCGTAGGACTCTTTTTCCGCTTTCGACTGCGCTTCCAAATCAAACAGCAGCGCACGCGCACGGTTGATCACCTGCGTCGGGAGACCTGCCAGCTTTGCAACCTCGATGCCGTAGCTGTCATCTGCCGCACCATTCACGATTTTACGCAAAAATCGTATCGTATCGCCATGCTTTTGCACCGCAACACTGAGATTCCGCACGCCGTCGCATTGTCCCTCCAGCATCGTGAGTTCATGATAATGCGTTGCAAAAAGCGTCTTGCAGCCAATCTTTTTTCCTACGATAAATTCCACAACCGCGCGTGCAATACTGATGCCGTCAAAGGTTGACGTACCGCGTCCGACCTCATCCAGCACGACAAGGCTGTTCACAGTCGCACGCTTCAAAATCGTCGAAACCTCGTGCATTTCGACCATGAATGTGGATTCGCCTGCGGTCAGGTCATCGGACGCACCGACACGCGTGAAAATCTGATCGACAACCGAGATTTTCGCATAGGATGCCGGTACAAAGCTGCCCATCTGCGCCATCAGGACAATCAAGGCAGTCTGCCGCATATAGGTCGATTTACCGCTCATATTCGGACCGGTAATGATCGCCAGACGATTCGCTTTCTGGTCAAGCAGCACATCGTTCGGCACAAAGACCGAATCCGTCAGCATCTGCTCGACAACCGGATGCCGGCCGTCATGGATTTCGATTCTGCCGTCAACGGCAATTTCCGGCTTGCAGTATTCATTTTCGAGTGCTGTCCGCGCAAGCGAGCAAAGGACGTCCACCTGCGCAACCGCCGCAGCGGTTTCCTGCACCATTTTGAGCTGCTGTGCAAGAAAATCACGTAAATCCGAGAAAATATTGCTTTCAAGTGCCAGTGCCTTATCCTTTGCGCCAACGATCGTATTCTCCGCGTCACGCAGCTCCTGCGTAATATAACGCTCACAATTTGCAAGCGTCTGCTTGCGAATCCACTCCGGCGGCACCTGCTCGTAATAGGAGCGCGAAACCTCCAGATAATAGCCGAACACGCGATTATAGCCGGTTTTCAGATTCTTAATGCCGGTGCGCTCACGCTCGCGCGCTTCGATCTCCGTAATGAGGTCGGCGCCATGATTCATCGCATGACGCAACGCATCCAATTCCTGATGGAAGCCATCGCGAATCACGCCGCCGTCCTTGACAATCAGCGGCGGCTCGTCCACAAGCGCGCGCTCAATCAGATCGGAAATTTCCGTCAGCGGCGAAATTTCGGATTCAAGTCTTGTCAACAGCTTTGATTGCGGCAGTATTTTGAGCTGCTCCTTGATGGACGGCAGCTGCAAGGCGGTCTGCGACAGTGCTTTCATATCGCGCGGCGTTGCTTTCTGGAACATCACGCGCGACATCAGACGTTCCAAATCAAAAACCTGATCCAGAAGCGACCGCAATTCTGTCATAGTAACGCTATTCTTTATCAGCAATTCAACGGCGTTCAATCTATCCATGATACGCGCCGGCGCAGTCAGCGGCTGCTCAATCCATGTGCGGAGCATTCTTCTGCCCATCGCCGTTTCCGTATGGTCAAGCACACCGAGCAGCGAGCCTTTTTTCTCATGAGAGCGCAGTGTTTCCGTCAGTTCCAGATTGCGCCGCGCATTGGAATCAAGCCCCATCACGCCATCCTTGCCGTGAACGGTAATCTCTGTAAACCGTCCAACCAATGCGCGCTGCGTTTCTGCAACATACTGGAATAATCCACAGCATACATACGCATCTACGCCGTTTTCAGATATTCCAAGTGCCGAAAAGGAATCCGCGTCACACTGTTTCAGAACCAGCTCGCGCTGTACTGCCGGTGAAAAGCATTCATCGTCACGCAGCGTTACCATGCAGGTCGTGCGCGTTTTCAGGAAGTCCGCAACGGGCTTATAATCCAGAAAATCCTTTGTAATCAGCAGCTCCGCAGGATGATAGCGGTCAAGCAGGCTGATGAGGTCATCTATGCGCGATTTCCCCTCCGGTTTATGCAGATTGACCGCGCCCGTTGAAATATCCGCAGCACAAAATGCAATCTCCTCGCCCTGACTCCAAACCGCTGCAAGATAATTGCAATTTGATTCATCCAGCATATTGGATTCAATCAGCGTACCGGGCGTTACAACACGAATCACGCCGCGCTCCACGAGTCCCTTTGCAAGAGACGGGTCCTCCATCTGCTCACAAATCGCTACGCGGTATCCGAGATTGACAAGCCGCTTGAGATACTGCTCTGCGGAATGGTATGGCACGCCGCACATCGGCGCTCTTGTCGGCAGACCGCAATCTCTGCCGGTCAGCGTCAGTTCCAGCAGCTTCGAAACGAGTATCGCATCGTCAAAGAACATTTCATAGAAATCTCCGAGACGAAAGAATACAATCGCATCCCCGGATGCCTCTTTGATGGAGAGATATTGCTGCATCATCGGGGAGAGCTTGGAACGGTCGATTTCAAAAGCCATATCAGTGACAGCCGCCGCAAGCGGAGCAATCGCCCGAACAGCTCGATGCAGCCGTCGGATCATACGAATCCGGATCCTGACCAGCGGCGCTGTAAGCGATCACACGGTTGATGCCGTCAAGAAGCTGTTCAAATTCTGCTCTTGCCGCCTGATAGGTACGCATAGAATCATGCGCCATAATCTCCGAATACAGTGCACGAACCTCCTCGCCCAGCTTCTGCACACGTGCCTCGTCATGATCTGCTTTGTCCTCCTCGTTGCCGAGGTCAAGGCGCTTCAAATTGAATTCGCCGATGAGATTTTGCAGTTCTGCATTCTCGTCATTCTCAGCGGATGCCTTGCGAAATGCAAGATAACGCGCATCCTGCTGCAATGCTTTACCGAGTTCCTTTGCCATTTCCAATAAATCAGCCATGATGATTTTCTCCTTTATTTCAATTCAATAAAAATATTAAGGCAATACCGCACAGAGCTGGTGGTGCAGATACACAGTCAGATTTTTCGTCAGATTGTATAGAAATAACGCCGCTGGGCTGACGCTCAGCAAGGAATTTCTGTTCAAGATGGCGGAAAATATGCAAGTAGATGTGCCGCCAAGTCGTAAGGCGGACTTTGCGCGGTGTTGCCTTAAGCATAACCCCACACGCCGGGTTTCAGCTCCCAGCCGCCAGCCGGCGTATGTGTGATTGTCCAATGCCAATGTTCCTGTGTCATGCCTGCGAATGTCGGCTCGAAAAAACGTCTGTAAAAAATGTTGAATCCAGCACGATCACATCATCCACCCATTTATCCGGATCACCGACATAGCTGGGAAGCTTTGCGTCCCACTCTGCGATCTCCTATCCGGAAAGCTCCGCACTGTAGCTGAGCTCGGTCATGAAGCATCCCTCAAATCCACTGAACGCTTTCCGCGTCAATGAGACCGGCGCCGAAAGCCGCAAGCCCAATGCAAATTGCAGCGATTGCTGTTTTTCATGTTTTGCGCCGCCATGTTTCATTTGTTTGGTTGAATGATTTTTGCAGATGCGTTTCTATGGAGGCGTATGCCCCAATCGAAAGACCGTACTCAGATCAATTCGCCGGTCAGCGCCCAATTCTTCACGCCGACCACATGAACATCCAGCAGCTTGCCGACATCCGCTTGCTTGCCCGGTACCTCGATAGACATTCCCTCACGCGTTTTGCCGAACAGCAGACCCGTTTGCGGGTCGCATTTTTCCGCAAGGAAGCGCACATTCTTTCCGAGAAACCGTTTGTTGTATTCCTCGGAGATTTCGCGCTGCCGCTTGAGCAGACGTTCCATACGTTCCGCAATCTGCTCCTGCGTCGATACAAACGGCATCTCTGCCGCTTTCGTACCGGTGCGCGGACTGTAAATGAACGTATAGAGATTGTCATATTTCACGCGCGCAATCATCTGCATCGTACCCTCGAAATCCTCGTCTGTCTCAGTCGGGAAGCCGACGATCAGATCGCTCGAAAATCCGAAATCCGGCGACTGCGCACGCGCATAATCCACAATTTCAAGATACTTTTCAACAGTATACCGCCGGTTCATTTCTTGCAGCACACGATCGCTGCCGCACTGCACCGGCAAATGCAAATGATGCTCGATATGCTTGGAATGCAGCATCGTGTCAATCAGCTCCGGCGTTGCGTCTTTCGGATGCGAGCTCATGAAGCGGATGAAATAATCCCCCTCGATCTCGTCCAGCATCCGCAGGAGTGCAGGAAAATTGATTTCCTCATCAAGCCCTCTGCCGTAGGAATTGACATTCTGACCGAGCAGTAAAATTTCACGGTAGCCCTGCGCAATCAATTCGCGAACCTCCTGCGCAATCGCTTCCGGCTTCCGGCTGCGCTCTCTGCCGCGCACATAGGGTACAATACAATATGTGCAGAAATTATCGCAGCCATACATGACCGGTACGCTTGCCTGAAAGCCCGAAGCCCGTACCGTCGGGAGTGTTTCATCCGGCAAGCCTGCAAATTGCAGCGTTTCATGCCGCTTTTCACCCTGATAGACCGCAAGCAAGCCGTCAGGCAGCGTTTCCATTGCGCCTGCGCCGAGAATCAGCTTCACAAACGGATAGGATTTCCGAAGCAATGTCCGTACCTCATCCTCCTCTGCCATACAGCCGCAGAGTCCGACCACAAGACGCGGATTTTTTTCATAGATCGGCTTCAGCGCGCCAAGCCTGCCAATAACTCTGGATTCTGCGTGCGCACGTACCGCACAGGCATTCATCAGAATCACATCGGCATCCTCCGGCGTTTCCGTCAGCTCATAGCCGAGGTCCTGCAAAATGCCCTTGTATTTTTCTCCGTCACAGAAATTCAGCTGACATCCAAAGCTCTGAACACAAGCCTTGGGTGTATGCGTAAATGTCTCCAGCACCGCGCGAATGCCCTCTCTGATCTGTGCGGCGTAATCTGCCATCCGTGTTCTTCCTTTCTTTTTCATCCTCGCCTGCGAATAACAAGCCAACTTATATTATATCACAACATCACAGAAAATGCAATGGCGCAAAAGGAAAAATTGCAGCACATGAATTAACAGCAGAATCGTCATATCAAAACAAACCGTACTGTCGATATCACAAGAACATATCACGCAAAAACCCCTCGGCTCAGCCAAGGGGTTTTGATTGGATATTACTGCGGTGTCAGCGGGATTTCAGTTTCACCGATGCGGATTGCGGTCAGTCCGTCCATGCTGATCGGGCTTGCAAGCAGCATTCTGTAATCTAATTTTGCGTGATACGAACCGTCCTCGTTGCGAGTCCGGCGCGAGCCTGCGCTGCTGCTGCCCTCTGCTTCCTGCAGGGTGATCTCCGTGCCGTCCGCATAGACCGCTGTGTAGGCGACATTCTGTGCGGCTTCATAGCGCGGATCAATTTGGCAGATTGTACCCCATTTCGGCGCTGCTTCATACGAGATGATTGTTTCCTCGTGCAGGAATTGAATCTGGAACGGCGTAACATTCATCGTCTCAAAAACATTGTCATTGCCGTCATTCGGCAGCGTGCCGCCGTATGGAGCGCTCTTGCCCTCCTGTATGGCAATTCCACTCAGGTCGCAGATCATAAACGGTTCCGAGGTGAATGCTCTGCCCATTTTGGCATCCTCGGTCGAATCGAGCGTCCAGAGCTTCATGGACTTGTTGCGGCCATCTTCGGAATAGTCATATCCGATATAAACGGGATAGTTTTGCGTTGTCAGTTCAAGCTGTTTGCCCGAAAGGTCTGTGCCGCAATCCATCTTCAGATGCAGCAGATTGCGGTAAACGCCGTTGCCGAGGTCGATTGCATTCATGCCGTGGACAGATGGAGAAAACGTACCTTCTGCGCCATCCTGCATGACGAGCGCGGATAAGCCGCCCGTAATTTGCGCATCCCCATAGCGCTCGATTTTTGCGCGGATATCATCGTGCAATGCGATATCATAGACCACATACACAGCGTTGGTATCGGCTACGACCGACTGTACGGTTAAATCATAGCCCTCGCCTGCAACAGTCTGCCCGATATCCATGCCCATGCCTGTGAAATCGAATACGACCTCATTGCCGGCTTTTTCGGAGAAATATTTTGTGAAGATGCTTGCATAGTTCCAGCCATTGGCTGCGCCGACTGTGACCGTTCCGCAGAGCACAACGGCAGCAGCAGCGGCGACTCCGAGCCGGAAACCGCGCTTTTTGATCCGCACCGGATGTCGTGCGTCAAATTGCGCCTGAATTGCTTGTGCTTGTCTGCGGATTTCTGCATCATCTGCCGAAATCTGTCTCATTGCGTTCTGATAAGCTGTATTCTTCATTTTGTAAAACCTCCTTTAACTGCTTGCGCGCCCGTGTCAGCCACGAGCTGACGGTATTGCTGCTTTTGTGCAGGATTGCGGCAATCTCACGAATCGAATATTCCTCGTAATAATAGAGGTAAATCACATTCCGGTATTCCGGCCGAAGCCTGCCGACTGCCGCAAGGACAGCCTTTGTGTCATCATCCCCGATACCGCCACAGGAAGCAAGCGTGTATTCCTCTGCATCGGTCAGGGCGATATTCCGCTGATGCCGTGCGGATTTAAGATAATCAAGACATCGGTTGACCGCTGCGCGGATGAGAAACGCCTTTGCGTGCGCAGGATCCCGGAATTTTCTGCCGCTTTCGAGCAGCTTCAAAAAGGTTTCCTGCACAATATCCTCTGCCTCCGGACGATTGCCGGTATGCTGTACGGCGATTCGCAGCAGCGTATTATAGTTCGCAGTCATGATGTCCTCAAAGCTGAGTGTTTCCAAGCGGAGTCACCTCCTGTCGATTGAATTCATTGCGCAATGCAGCGCGTTTCTGTCGCGCTTCACCTATAAAACGATTGAACACGGCGTTTTCGTGCATAAAATCAGAAATTTTTCGTATGTGAATGTTCAGCGTACAGGAATCATGTTATCTATGTATCAGATATCCGCACTTATTCTATTATACCATAATGTCGGAGCAAGCGCGGTCTGATTTTCAATGGAGAAAGCAAAATACATGACGGATTATGCTCTATGACTGACGATATCTCTCCGAAAATTGCTACTATCTTGATTTATCTTCCAGAAATTGCTATACTATATCAGGGGGGATAACCCCGGCAAATATATACAGAGAGGAAAAAACCAATGAATTCACAAATTCAGAAAATCCAAGAACTGAAAAAGAAGCATGACATTTTTGTCATTGCGCATCACTATGCACCGGCAGAAACCCACGAAATTGCAGATGCGATCGGTGACAGCCGCGAATTCTTCCTGAATGTCATCAAGGGCTGCGAGCAGAAAAATGTGCTTGTGCTCGCGCCGACCTTTTTCGCAGAGCTGACAGCCGGCTATATGCGCGACAAGAATGTATTTGTTCCCGACAGAGGCTCAACCTGCCCGGTTGCAATGGACAATATGCTCCAGTTTGACCATGTAAAGCTCTGGCGCGACCAGTATCCGGAGCTGCCGCTTGTTGTCTATGGCACATCTCCGCTGAGCATCAAGCTGCTTGCTGATTATATCGCATTTCCGGGCGATGTACCGGAGGTCATCAACCATGTGGACGCAGACCGTCTGCTCTATGTCGGTGAGTACAACTGCACCAGAGAGGCGATGCGCAAGGTGAATAAAGAGGTTCTGGTTTATCCGTATCAGCCAACCTGCAATGTCTACAACAGCGCATCCGTCAACGATCTGGAGCAGCTTCGTGCGGAATATCCCGATGCGCTTGTCATGGTGCATCCGGAATGCTGCGAAGCCATTACCGCCAAGGCAGACCATGCCATCGGTACGGGCAAAATGATGGAGATCATTGCGAATTCCGATTGCAAGACCTTCATTCTCGGCGTAGAGAAGAATTTCTATCTGCGTATGTGCAAGGAATTCCCCAATAAGCAGTTTGTCCATCTGAGCAACTATATTTCATGCAGCGTGTTCAATGTCATGCGACTGGATAAGGTGCTCGACGCCTGCGACCTCGACAATGCACCGGATGCAAGAACCGTGGTCAAGCTGGATTCCGCATCCTCTGAGAAAATCACCAGCCTGATTGAAAAGATGTATCAGGCATTTGGTATTCTGTAAAGATTGAACAGACGAAGCGCTCCGGTTGATTGCCGGAGCGTTTGGTTTATCCGGAGTCTTTTGCACGCTGTCTGCCTATACTGCATTATTGTTGAAAACACCATGGGAAAGATAAAAAAATCTGTAATCGCCTCATAACAGTCAAAACAGCAGGTCGTTTTTGTATACAAATATTCATTCTATTTGCCCATTGCGTTTTTCATCAATTTGTGCTATAATAGGAAATACCAAATTATAGATTAACGGAGGTTTTGTGTTATGAGTTCCAATGTTAGACCTGAATCTATGGAGAGAATCACAACTGAGGCGCTTGCAAATGCCTTTATCGACGAGCAGATCAAAGAACTGCGCGCCCAAATCGGTGATAAAAAAGTATTGTTGGCGCTATCCGGCGGCGTCGATAGCTCTGTCGTCGCTGCACTGCTGGTGAAAGCGATCGGACAGCAGCTCGTCTGTGTTCATGTCAACCACGGACTCCTGCGTAAAGGCGAGCCGGAACAGGTTGTGGAGGTTTTCCGCAATCAGATGCACGCAAACCTCGTCTATGTCGATGCTGTTGACCGCTTCCTCGAAAAGCTCGCAGATGTTGCAGAGCCGGAGCGTAAGCGCAAAATCATCGGCGCAGAGTTTATTCGTGTGTTTGAAGAAGAAGCACGCAAGCTCGATGGCATCCAGTTCCTCGCACAAGGTACAATCTATCCGGATATCCTCGAAAGCGACGGCGTAAAGGCACATCACAATGTCGGCGGTCTGCCGGAGGATATGCAGTTTGAGCTTGTTGAGCCGGTCAAGCTGCTGTATAAGGATGAGGTTCGCATCGTTGGTAAGGCACTCGGTCTGCCGGATAATATGGTATTCCGCCAGCCGTTCCCGGGACCCGGACTCGGTGTTCGCTGCCTCGGCGCAATTACGCGCGACCGTCTGGAGGCTGTTCGTGAAAGCGACGCCATTCTGCGCGAAGAATTTGCAAAGAATGGTCTTGAGGGCAAGGTTTGGCAGTATTTTACCGCTGTTCCGGATTTCTGCTCCGTCGGCGTGAAGGATGGCAAGCGTACCTACGCATACCCCGTTATCATCCGCGCTGTGAATACGACAGACGCGATGACCGCTACGGTTGAGGATGTTCCGTTTGCACTGCTCCAGCATATTACTGCGCGTATTACCGCAGAGGTCGAAAATATCAACCGCGTGCTCTATGACCTCACGCCGAAGCCCTGCGCAACGATTGAGTGGGAATAATTTCGCAAAGCCGCTTTCCCGGCTGTAGAGCCGTAAAAGTCGTGTTTTAGCGAAGCCCCGGCAACGATTTGGCAACAAAATTTCATTATTCATAAGTAAAGAGCTAACTGATTTTGATTAAGTCAGTTAGCTCTTTTTTTGTTTAGCTCTTAAATTGGGTTAACTCTTCTTCAGCCAAATATTGAATCTCTGCAGAACAATCCATGTTTCTAATTTCAATTCTTTTCGCCAGTCTTTCCTGCATCTTTTCGAGGTTCTGCTTGGGAGTCACAATAATAATTATACTCTGGATGTTTCGGTGAGTTTCGGTCTCATAGTTTTTCTCAGCTGTAAACATCTTGTAAAGCAAGCTACTGGTTATTTGCGTTGGAGGAAGTTGCTTCCAGTATTTTACCTCAAATAAAAGATCAGAATCATTCTTCTTAGATACTGCAACAAAATCATAGTCCCAATTTCCTATGCGGACGTGCTTCTTAAGATGATATTTTCTTGAATATTTTCGTTCTGCCCACGCATAGCATAGATCTTCAATCTGCATGTACTTAATGATTTTATCACCAGCCATAGCAAATTTCTGCTGCGGAGGATTTTCCGCTTCCTCATTAGATTCTGCATCTGTGACCTCGCCAGCGGCCTTTGTCACAATTTGTGATGCATTCATATTTTGAGCGTTGATTTTCTTCATTATAGTGTCCGATTTTACTTGATCATCCAATTGTAGCTGAATTAAATGCCACCTAATACCACCATATAGCAAACAGCCTACACCAATTGGTATAAGAATTTGCGCACATATCGGTAACCAAGTAACAATTAAACTAAGAACGCTCTCCTTCTGCTGAACGCTATTCTGCGAAAACTCTGATAGAACATCAAATTCACTTTGACTAATCAAAATAGGTTCGCAATTTACAACAAACACAAGCGCAACTATTGGCAAAGTAATTAGAATTATACCGAGTGAAACAAGGAACTTATAAAAACTATCATATTGTAATTTATCCATACGAAGCTCCTTAATCGTTCACTTTGTCCTTGATAGCCTCTACAAGCATATCACTAATTCCCTGGGAAGGCGTAACCTTGTGCCAATGTCCGCTGGTATCAAACTCCGGATAGCGATAACGCCAACGGTCGTATTCTTCCTGTGTGATCTCACCCGCTTTGAGCATTGCGGCAGCCTGTCGCCAAGCACACATCATTTCGTGGAGCTGCGAAGCATCCTTGCCCTTGAATACGTTGACACGAAGATGCACTTCGCCGTCGCTTTCGCAGACCTCAAGACCATATCTGTCCTCTAAGGTAAACAGCGTGTGCATCAGGCCGATATAGGAATCAATGTCCGGTACAGCAAGTGCCTGCGGTGAAACATCAAGAGTATCAGCCAATGCAGCGGTCAAGTCCGCTTTGGGAGTTCTTGTTCCTGTTTCGTACTGTGCAAGACGAACATCGGCAGACTTCTCCGGGAAGCCTACCTGCATACCTAAAAACTTTTGTGTCATACCCCGCATATTGCGGAAAAAACTGATTCTTTCGCCAATAGCCATAACATTAACTCCTGTCGTATGTATTGCTTTTTCAATAGTATAGCATATTTGTTTAGGATTGTCAAGATAGCATAAATAAATTTGTTTAATATTTTTTTGCAAACCTCTTGACATAAACATAAATGTTTAGTATAATGATAATGAAACTAAACAAATCCGCTTAGTCGCAAAAATTTACATAATTTACATAGGAATTTTTACAGAGACCGTTGATTTTGACCCCTTTGAAATTCCGAATACAATGAGAAGACTTTTATCAAATATTTTGAGAAATTTTCAAAGGTGGTTGAAAAAGGACCCTCTGAAATTCCAAATAAGTGAGAGGAGGTTTTAGCCAAGTAAAAATCTACCGAAAAAGACACCTTACCGCAACAGGTCATTTTGACCATCTGCGGGGAAGAAAAATCAAGTGGACAAAATGACCACTTGATAGAGCCGCCAAAGTGGTGGTGGTCAAAATGACCACCACCAACCACAAGTTACCAACCTGGGAACTTGTGGAGGAATAAAATCAAGTTACCAACTTGGGAACTTGAAGCCAACAACCAAAGAAAGGAAATTTTGCCTATGGTAGAAAAGCAGTCATTTATGAGAGCAGAGGACGTCGCAAAGGAGCTGGATATTTCCGTCTCCCATGCTTACAAGATTATGAGAAGCCTAAACGCCGAGCTGAAAGCAAAAGGATATATGGTGATCTCCGGCAGGGTCAACCGAAAATTCTTTAATGAAAAGTTCGGCTACGAAAAAGAAAAAAGGAAGTGATAATATGGCAGTTTACAAGGAAGAAAAGACCAACACATGGCGTGCGGTTTACCGCTTCACCGACTGGACGGGTGAGAAGAAGCAAACGCAGAAGCGTGGCTTCAAAACCAAACGAGAAGCACAGGCGTGGGAACGAGAACAGCTCCACAAGGTAAGTGCCGACCTCGATATGACATTTGCGAGCTTCTATGAACAGTACACCGCAGATATGCAGACCCGTATCAAGGAAAACACCTGGGCGACCAAGGAGCATATCATCCGAACAAAGCTCATTCCGTATTTCGGCAAGCTGAAAATGAGCAGCATCACCGCCCAGCAGATCATCACTTGGCAAAACGAGCTGATGAACTACAAGGACGAAAAAGGCAATCCCCTGTCTCCTGTGTATCTCAAAACCATCCACAATCAGCTCAGCGCCATCTTCAACCACGCAGTCAAGTATTACAACCTCCGAGAAAATCCCTGCAAGAAGGCTGGCAGCATGGGAAAGAAGAAAAACCGTGAAATGCTGTTCTGGACGAAAGAGGAATATCTGAAATTCGCAGAAGTGATGATGGATAAGCCCCAATCCTACTACGCATTTGAAATGCTGTACTGGTGCGGTATCCGTGAGGGCGAGCTGTTGGCACTTACACCGGCAGACTTCAATTTTGAAAAGAATACAAAGGAAACCGCCGGATTTGAAAAGAAGAAAGCACGAATTGAAAAGCAGGAGATCAGTCTCCGGCACTTGGAGCAGATCGAAGCGAAGCCGATTCCGCTGTCATCAAAGGTTGCAGTAGAGAAAACGGATTTTGAATCCATGAAAACGGCAGTCAGAAAGTACATCGTGCAGGAGAGGAAGGAATCGAAACTTCAAAAGGCGTTGGATGCGGCAAAAAAACTGATTACTGAATTACAGGCAGAACTGAAAGCTGTGAAAGATGAACTGGTGCAGTATAAATCGGTTCTCGGTAAACTGGATCGTGCCGGACTGGAAAGAGAAAATGCGGAACTGCGTGAGAAAGTCCGGTGGTATGATTCCATTATTGATGCGAAGAATTTACGGAATCTGTTTACCCGTCACGATCACCGCAGACAGCAGGAACGGCATTGAGGAACGAGAGTAGCACTGGTAACGGACAAAATGTCCATTATCGGTGAGAGATTCCCGAACTCCAACCGCAACGTGCCAAGTTGGCACGTTGCGGTGAAATGAAATATGATACCGGGTGTAGGTGGTAAGAGGTCAAAATGACCATTTACCGGATCAGATTACGGTAAAAATCGGCATTACGTCTTGACCTGTAAAAATCAAAAATTTCCTTCTGGGGGATGCCGGAATGAAGTCCTGCTCAGACCGGCTTCTCCCATCGGGAAAAATGCAAAAAAAGCAGGTGTTGACCTGTGAAAAATCAAGAAAAACGGAGGGTTTATGCGAACCGGACTGAAAAAGGAGCAGAAAGAGACAACGATCACGTTCGACGAGCAGAATTGAAATGCTCCCCTTTTGTTAGACAATGTGGTATAATAGAGATATACCGAATCAAAGTCTAACGAAAGGGGGGCATTTTAATGCCAAAAGGGAAACCAAATAAGCGGTATACGCCGGAGTTCAAGATTAAAGTTGTAGAAACGATGGGGCGTGAAAAGCTAAGTTATTGCGAAGCAGCACGGCAATTTGAGATTTCAGACCACAAGATGGTAGCAAGATGGGAACGCATCTATCTTGAAGAAGGTCCGGACGGACTGCGAATCGAGCGCAGAGGACGAAAGTCAACGGGTCAATCGCCGAAGCTGGCAAAGAAAGTCGAGGAGGATCTGATCGCAGAGGTTCAACGCCTTCGTGCGGAGAACGCATACCTAAAAAAATTGAATGCCTTGGTTGCCGAGAGGGTACGGCAAGAGAAAAAGCACAAGTGATATGGGAGCTGAGGCATGAACACAAGGTAGGTCTACTCATTGATATAGCCGGGATTCCTCGCAGCACCTACTACTATTACAGCAAGCAGTTTGAGAATCCGAAGCCGGACAAGTATGCAGAGATCAAAGAGAAAATACGTCAGATTTACAACAACAGCAAAGGTCGTTACGGCTATCGCAGAATCACGAAGGAACTGCAAAAAACGCATAAGATCAATCACAAGACCGTGCAGCGTTTGATGCGCAAAATGGGCATATTCTGCCGTGTGCGCATGAAGAAATACAATTCGTTCAGAGGTGAAATTGGACGAGTTGCACCGAACCTTCTGGAACGTGATTTCAAAGCAGATGCACCGAACCGGAAGTGGGCAACTGATGTGACAGAGTTTTCGTTGTTCGGAACGAAGCTCTATCTTTCGCCGATCATTGATTTGTTCAACGGTGAAGTTGTGGCATATGATCTCAGCTATCATCCGAACTTGAAGCAGGTAACAAATATGCTGGAACAGGCATTTGCCAAAATTCCTGACGGTTCCGGATTGATTCTGCATTCAGATCAAGGCTGGCAGTATCAGCATAAGCATTACCAGAAAATGTTGAAAGACAAAGGCATTCGGCAGAGTATGTCGAGGAAAGGAAACTGTCTGGACAATGCCTGTGCTGAAAATTTCTTCAGTCTGTTGAAAACAGAACTTCTGTATTTGCAGGAGTTTGACTCTGTTGAACATTTCATCGCAGAACTCAAGACATATATTGAATGGTACAATACGAAACGAATCAAGCTGAAACTTGATGGAATGTCGCCTGTTGAATACCGTCTCTCAACCGCTGCATAATGCAGCAAAGCGACCAAGCCTGCCGCTTAATCGCTTTGCACAATGTTTTCTATTATTCTTTGTCTAACTTTTTGGTGTCAGTTCAGAATCCGTGGGTACGGGTGTTCACTTACAACACGGATCTGAAGAATCGGCTGACAAAATTTGCGGCGGCGTATCCGGAGCTGTGCCGGCAGACGGACGATGATGATTTCGGCGGACTGACGTTTATGGTGGATAAAAAGCGGTTCAGTATCCGGCTGACGGCACCATACACGGAAGAACGGAAACAGGCGGCGCGGGAGCTGGCGAAGAAACGAGGTTTGGGAGGGACTTATGAAAAAGATTCGGAAATGTGAGTACAATATGGATACAGGCTGTGTGGAGCTGGAGTTCATGGACGGGACAGTGATCGCCATCGACTGTACCGCGGTGGAGAATGAGGTGGCGGATAATATGTATCAGCGGAGTGAACTGGACTGGCTGATTTATAATGCGCCGCTGGAATACGCTGACTTGATACTCAACGGTGATCCGGAAAAATATTTGAGGGATATTACCGAATATAGACCTATAGAATAAATCTGAGAAATAAGGATAACAAAGCGACCGTCAACTTCATTGACGGTCGCTTTAGTCACTACTATCCGAGTATATGAATTATGCTGTAAAGGATACAAAGTTAATGATTGCGAACAGTAAAATACAGGGTCTGATCAAAGCGTCTTTCAGGACTAAGCCTTTCGATATAGCCGTCTTCGATTATTTCATTTACGGCTTCTTTGGGCAGAATTAGCTGTGCTGTCCTCGGAGTTGTTACATATGTTTTCCACTTTACCCCAGGAATTGAAAATTCTTTATCCGTTTGATTCCCAAACGCCATTTGTCTGTAGATATCTACAACTCTGATTTTTCCGGACTTACTTAACTCCCATAGACATTTTGCGAGTCTTGCGGTAGCTCTCATCGGTCTGCTCATCGTGTTGGTGACTTCGTATGAACTATCAATAAAAAGCCTCGAAAAAGCATAGTCGCTCCAAACTACTATATCAAACGCATGATCGGCTAACAAAGGAGATTTTCCCTGAGTTTTCCACAAGGTCTGCATCAGGAGAGGTTTTTGGTGTTGGTAGAATCGATGTTGGAAAGCATCTATGCTTTGACAAAGGCTCGGTAATTTGTGCGTCATTTCAAAGTCATTGTCCCAGCTTTGAATCGAAGAACAGGCATCCTCAAACAAACTGCGGATTTCTGCTGCATGTTGTTTGATTGCATCGAACATCCCTAATGCACAGTATGATGTGGTTGCAGAGCGAATTACCATTTCAGACCCCCACTGGTCTTCTGGTTTTCTGTATGTAGTGTTATCAGGCAAGACGGTAAGTTTTACTTCCAAAGGGGAGAGAAAGTTTCCAGCAACATCTTTTATTACCAGGTCAATGCCATCAATCTGATCAAAGGAATATTCTTGATATGGTTCAAAAACACTTTCAAAGGCAAAGAACAATTCATTTGGATGCTTGTCACCGCAATTGAAGACCTTGCTAATAGGTATTTCTGTTGCTACAACTTTCATTTCTCCGTGGACTTCGGCAAGATTTATATATATGGCTGGAATGTCATTATCCAACATATAGTTAGCCATAGCGGCAGGAAAACTGGAATTGAAACAGTTCTTTCCCCAGTGATCGTCTATAGTTCTGTTAGAGTATTCAATCCCGTAAAGACCAGACGGCATGATCTATCCCTCACAATCAATAACAAAAAATTCAATAAATTGACGTCAAACACTTGACGCCAATGGAGTTTTAGTGTATAATAATGATAGAGTGGCTATTAATACCCCCCAATATAATATTATAGCACATTATTTGCGGAAAAGGAAGAGTAGAAATGAAAGTCGTAGATTTATTTGCTGGCTGTGGCGGTCTTTCGCTCGGTTTTCAGCTCCAAGGATTTAATATTGCCGCTGCTTTTGAATGGTGGGATGCAGCTGTAAAGTGCTATACGGCTAATTTTTCTCATCCTGTTCATCAGATTGATTTATCCGATGTCGATAGTGCTGTATCCGTTATTACTCAATACGCTCCAGATATGATTATCGGAGGACCTCCTTGTCAGGATTTTTCTCACGCTGGCAAGCGTATTGAAGCTGGCAGAGCAAGTTTGACAGACAGCTATGCTGAGATTGTTGCAACCATTCGCCCTAAGTGCTTTGTAATGGAAAACGTTGATCGTGCTAGAACAAGCAAAGCATATGCCAGCGCTCGAAAAATTTTCAAAGACGCTGGTTATGGATTAACAGAAATTATTTTGGACGCAAGCTTGTGTGGAACACCTCAAAAACGCAAACGTTTTATTTGCTTTGGCGTTCAGGGGCTGCCCGATGGCTTTGCAATTCAGGCATTTGAGCAGCGTATGTCGAAGGAACCGATGACGCTGCGCGATTATTTCGGGGATACGCTTGGGTTTGAATTTTACTATCGTCATCCGCGCAATTACAACAGGAGAGCAGTGTTTTCGATTGATGAGCCGGCGCCTACAATGAGAGGCGTAAATCGCCCAGTTCCCAAAGGATATCCGGGGCATCCAAACGACGCTTGCCCGGTGACTGACGATTTACACGCGCTTACAACAGAAGAACGTTCATGGATACAAACCTTCCCCAAAGACTTCAAATGGATTGGAAGCAAAACAGACGTTGAGCAAATGATTGGAAATGCCGTTCCGGTTAACTTAGCAGCGTTTGTTGCCGAGACAGTAAAAATTGCGCTGGAGGGTCAATAAATGATAGATATAGCACAGTTCAAGATTTGGCTTGAAGAGAATACTTCATATTCCGGTGCAGTTATCAGCGATACAATTTCAAGGCTGAAGCGTGCCGATACAATTTTGGAGCTTTCTGAAGAAGAGGTTTATCTTTTCTACCTTGAGAGAACGCCGGAATTCAAAGCTCTATCAACGTCAGTTAAATCTCAAATTAAAAAGGCGGTTAGATTATACCTGACATATAAAAACGTTCCTGTGGAGTAAACTCAAATGGCCGATGTGTTTGACCCAGAAAAACGCTCCAGCATTATGCGTCAGGTGAAGTCCAAGAAAAACAAATCCACAGAACTTCGGTTGATAGAGATTTTCAAAACAAACGGCATTACTGGCTGGAGACGCAATTACCCAGTAAAAGGTCATCCGGACTTTGTGTTTGTTGAACAACGGATTGCAATATTTGTCGATGGATGCTTTTGGCACGGACATGATTGCCGGAATACACGTCCCGCCGATAATCAGGAGTATTGGAAACGAAAACGTGAACGTAACATAAAACATGACCAGGAAGTAACAGAAATGTTTGAAAAGCGTGGTTGGACTGTGTTGCGAATTTGGGAATGCGAACTAAAAAAGAAAAATGAAGCGTCCTTGGTTGAAAGGTTATTAACCTTTATTAAACAGTGAGAAAACGCTTGTATTCAAGGAGGAATGGAATATGCCTATATCAGCAGTAGACTTGTTTTGCGGCATAGGCGGCTTAACTCACGGTTTACAGCTTTCTGGTATACCTGTGGTTGCGGGAATTGATGTTGAAAATTCATGCCAATATGCATATGAACAAAATAATGATGCTCGTTTTATTTTGAGAGATGTTACTCAGATTACAGGAGACGAACTGAATAATTATTTTGTGCCAAATACCACAAAGGTCCTTGTTGGTTGCGCGCCTTGTCAGCCGTTTTCAACATACTCGCATAGATACAACAAGAATGGAAAAAAAGATGATAAGTGGCGGTTATTGTACTACTTCGCTGATTTGGTACAAGCAGTTTTCCCTGAAATTATTTCGATGGAAAATGTTCCTCAATTAGCACATGAAAACGTATTTAGAGACTTTTTGAATCAATTGCAGGGATTGAACTATCATTATACTTGGCAAGTTATTAATTGTGCCGATTATGGTGTTCCTCAGTGCAGAAAACGTTTGGTTTTGCTTGCTTCGAGGTTAGGCGATATCAAATTGATTCCTCCACTCTATGACGAGGAACACTATTTAACCGTGCGAAATGCAATCGGAAATCTACCTGTTTTGGAAGATGGAGCTGTTGATCCCATTGACCCGCTCCATAGAGCCAGTCGCTTGTCAGAGAAGAATAGACAGCGTATCCGTCAATCTGTCCCTGGTGGGTCTTGGAAAGATTGGGATGATAATTTGAAATTGCCATGTCATAAAAAAAAGACAGGAAAAGGTTATCGTGCAGTTTACGGTCGTATGGAATGGGATAAGCCGTCTCCAACAATCACAACCCAGTATTATGGATATGGAAATGGTAGATTTGGTCATCCAGAGCAAAATCGAGCAATATCAATGCGTGAAGGTGCTCTGCTGCAATCTTTTCCTGCAAATTATCAATTTCTTGACCCTAATCATCAAGAAACAAATCGTAGTATTGGGATCCATATTGGTAATGCTGTTCCTGTAGAACTTGGGCGTGCTATAGGTACAAGTATTTTAGAACATTTACACAATCTGGGGGTGCAATAATGGCAAATAGAAAAGATCCTGTTTCAGAAGAACAAAAGATTACAGCAGAAGAACAAATTCGTGCATTGCGCAAAGAAATTGATTATAATACACGTGACTATTCAATTGATTTTCTAATTCAGCAATACCATGATAATGAGTTTTATATCCCGGATGAATACCAGAGACAGTATATTTGGAATGCTGCCGATAAAAACCGATTTATTGAATCAATTCTCTTAGGACTTCCAATTCCTCTTATGTTTTTTTCAGATACTGAAGATGGACGTTGTGAAATAATTGATGGTGCACAGCGAACTCAAGCAATGGAAGAATTTATGTCCGGTGATTTAATTCTTTCAGATTTAAAGAAGCTGACATCGCTCAACGGATTCTCTTATAACGATATTCCGGCATATTTTAGGAAAAAGTTTGATAAAACAAATATGCGTATTATCGTGCTGTCCGATGATACATCATTGGAAATCCGTCAAGAAATATTCAATAGAATCAATACAACTGGCAGAGAGGCTAATGCAAGCGAGATACGTCGCGGCAGTTTTAGAGGGCCATTTATGGACTTCTTAATGGCCTGTACCAAAGAGCCACTCTTTGGCGAGGTGTGTCCAATTAGCGAGACTATGGCAAAACGATATGAACAGCTTGAGTTAGTGATTCGTTTCTTTGCATTTTTAGATCATTATCAAGACTTTACGCATCGTGTCGATAGTTTTCTGGATGAATATATTGAAAATACAAAGGATTCGTTTGATCAAGCAAAGATGAAGTCTGAATTTGACGCAATGCTTCGTTTTGTAAAAGAGTATTTCCCGTATGGTTTTGCAAAATCTGCCAAGGCAAAATCTACTCCACGAGTACGGTTCGAAGCAATTGCTGTTGGCGTTGCGCTGGCTTTACGAGAAAAACCTAACCTTGTTCCTAAATCCATGGAATGGTTGGAGTCTGATGAATTTTTACGGCATACAACAACTCATGCGAGCAATTCCCCAGCAAGAGTTAATGGACGCATAGTGTATGTTAAAGATAAACTTCTTGAGGACGTGGAGTAATGCAGGCAATTTATGATATGTTCGACGAACGAGTTCGGGAAATTGATCTTTACTTTGAGGCTGTAAAAGAGTTGGATCGTGGTACTGCAAATCATACAGCAGAAACTCCATACTTTAATTCCGAATTTATAAAAATTTTAAAAGCCAATACATTGCTGATGATATACAACTTGGTGGAATCTACTGTAATGGGTGGTATTCTTGAAATTTACGACAAACTTAGACAAGAAGGTCTTACATATTCTGGTGTTCGTAAAGAGATAAAGGACATTTGGTTTTCATATAAGTTTCGGCAAGTATATGATCAACAAGCGCATTTTAACTCGTATAAAGGTAAAGCGTTGGAAATCGTTAATTCAATTCTCACTGGTGAAGTAATAGAGTTGGATCGAACAGCTACTGCAATTAGTGGTAATCTTGATGCTCAGCAGATAAGAAATGTGTGTAATGAACATGGGATCGTTTTTCAAACTGATGCCGCAAGTCGTGGTGGGGTCGTACTTGAAACTGTAAAAGATCGAAGAAACGATCTTGCTCACGGAACTCTTTCATTTGCTGAATGTGGCAGAGACTATAGCATTGATGATTTGGAAAAGATCAAGAATGAAACGGTGCTTTTTTTAAGAGGGTTGTTAGTTGGAATGAAACAATATTATGATGGAAAGCAATACCAGCTACGATAATAATGTGGTAGTAAATAATACAAATTAACAACAGTTAATTGATCCATGATAATGGGTGTTTATTACCAATTGTATTGTTCCTGATGATTACAAAATTGTATTTAGGCATGGCGTTTTCAAAGAAATACTTTATCTGTTCCGTGGCAACGTTTTGGCAACAAAAAATCAGATAGTCTCTATTATCTGAATAATGAAAATAATATAAATAATCGGGCCAAAATCCCATAAGCAAATCTGTTTAGGATTAAATGACAGGGAGCGAGTGGGAATAATTTCGCAGAGCCACTTTCCCGGCTGTAGAGCCGTAAAAGTCGTGTTTTAGCGAAGCCCCGGCAACGATTTGGCAACAAAATTTCATTATTCATAAGTAAAGAGCGAACTGATTTTGATAACATCAGTTCGCTCTTTTTTGATACGATAAGCGGTGCGCTTTTCACTTTATATATTTGATCGCTTCCAGAACCGTTGCAGGATTCGCTGTTTCAAGCGATACACTGATATAGCATTCTCCGGCGCGTATATAGACCGTAAAATTTTCTTCCAGCATTGTTTCCGTGACGGCTTCAATCGGCGTAATACCGGTATCCGTATTCGGCTCAAAGTTGTAAACACATATTGTATAGAGCGCGCCGGTTGTATCCTGTTCGGGTGCAATCGCGCCGCCGTCATCAGAATATTGCTGCTCCGGAATTGTGCCATTGATATACTCAATCCGCAGCATTTGATACTGTGTTCCGTCTTTCATTTCGGTCTGATACACAGCACCTCTGCCGTAATGGAAGCCCTCCGGATGCTGCGTTGGAAGATACGCTGCGAGCAGATGCTTCATCGCTTCATCTTCCGTCAGGCTGACAACATCTGCCGAAGCGACATCTTCAAGGTTTTCATCGGCAGGATATACTGCAACGCTATAGCTTCCGGTGCTATAATCGCCGCCCTCCATCGTCGCGGATGGGTCACCGCCTGCCGTAATTCCGGATGGATTGGCAGAATGCCGGAAAACAGCCGCAGCACCGGCTGCCAGCAGACACAGACAAGCTGCCATTGCCGCCCACTTTGTCCATGCAGGCTTGCGTTTGACAATCGTTTCGGGATCGGCTTCTCCGATATATTTTTCGTCTACGTTACCGAGAACATCTAAAATTTTTTCTGCTTTCATATTGTGATACCCTCTTTCTCCAATCGGCGTTTTAGTTCGTTGCGCGCGCGAAGCAGTGACATTTTCACCTTGCTTTCGCTCAGACCATAATCGGCAGCAATCTCTTTGACCGAGCGCATATACCAATACCGGCGCATGAAAATTCTGCGCTGCTCAACGGGAAGTGATGCAAGGAACCGGTTGAGTACATCTGTCAGCACCATATCATCAAGAATACGCTCTGTATTTTCCGCTGCCGGCAGACATTCATGCAGCTCGTCCAGAATCAGCGGTATCTGCCCGTTTCCACGCTTCTCTGCGGTGCATTGTTTATACCGGTTCAATGCAAGATTGCGCGTGAGCTTGCCGAGAAATGCTTTGAGAACAGCCGGACGATGCGGCGGTATGCTGTTCCATGCGTTCAAATAGGTATCATTGACGCATTCTTCGCTGTCCTCGTCATTGTGAAGAATATTGAATGCAATGGAATGACAATATCGCCCATATTTTTGCGTAGTTTCCGTGATTGCATGTTCGGCGCGCGCCCAATATAACTCTACAATCTGCTGATCGTCCATGTTCTCAGCTCCTTTCCGAACGACTGAAAGACCTTTCACCCTAATACACAGCAAAACGATCCCGCAGGTCACAAAATCGAAGAAAAATTTTTCATCTATGATATTATTATAACACAGGGCTGTGTTTTTTTCCACTGTCATAATTAGACATCTTGAAAGCAGCCGCTTTTTATGATATAATACATTCAAACGATCCGCACGACATTATATATTTGAAAGAATGACGAAAATGGGAAACAATTTGAACAGCGTTGTTGCAATTCCGAAGTAGCTGAAAACCATCACTGATTGTTACCGCGCCTGTCAATTTGAAAAAGCCGATCTGCTGATTGAGCAGTTTTACAAGCTGCCGAATCAGTGCAGTTCGATTCGGGCACAGCTCGCCTTTTTTAAGGCAACACCGCGCAAAGTCCGCCTTACGACTTGGCGGCACATCTACTTGTACTTGCATATTTTCCGCTATTTTGCACAGAAATTCCTTGCTGGGCGTCAGCCCGGCGGCGTCATTTCTATACAATCTGACGAAAAATCTGACTGCGTATCTGCACCACCAACTCTGTGCG
>JAZNTW010000065.1:0-3622 GCA_045591925.1 Oscillospiraceae bacterium | reverse complement strand
ACAGCTTGCGCTGATGGCATACACAGATGGGCTTGCAGGCGGTTCGAGTACGCTAACGCCTGAACAAATCAAGGCGGCAGATGTCAACGACGACGGCATTGTTGACGTTGCGGATGCACAGTTCATTCTGCTTTACTACGTTGAAACCGTGCTTTCCGGCAATGCCGTCACTTGGGATGATATCATTGGTCATGCAAAATAATACAAAATTACAAACAGACCTCCGAGGACATCCTTAGAGGTCTGTTTTTTGATGGCGCAGAGAAATCCGATATATTTTTCACGCTGCCATCCGTTCTTGCTTGCCTGAATCCACGGGATGTGCTATAATGATGTTATAAGGCAACACCGCGCAAAGTCCGCCTTACGGCTTGGCGGCACATCTACTTGTACTTGCATATTTTCCGCCATCTTGCACAGAAATTCCTTGCTGGGCATCAGCCCAGCGGCGTCATTTCTATACAATCTGACGAAAAATCTGACTGCGTATCTGTACCACCAACTCTGTGCGGTATTGCCATAAAATCTGAAAATCCTGTAATGATTACGAAAATTTGTCGTTCTTTATAAATAGAGAGGGCAGTGAGGGTGGTGATTGCCATAGATGATCAGAGAATTCTTTTGATGCTGAATAACAGAGAGGAACAGGCGCTGCACGAAACATCGGCAAAATACGGCGCGCTCTGTCGGGCTGTTGCGCTCGATATTCTGGGGAACGCGCAGGATGCCGAGGAATGCCTCAACGATGCGCTATTGCAAATCTGGAATGCAATCCCACCCACTCAGCCGGAAAATTATCGCGCCTATCTGCTGAAGCTTCTGCGCAATATCGCCTTGGATCGTTACAAGGCAAAGCAGCGCGACAAGCGCGGAAACGGGCAGTACGCCGATGCGCTTGACGAATTATCGGAGATTCTGCCAAGCACACAGAATACCGAGGACGCGGTCGAGCAGCGGCTCATGCTGAATGCGGTCGCGCGCTTTCTGGAAACGCTTCCCGATGCGCAAAGGGCGTTGTTTGTCAGGCGATACTGGCGGTTTTCGTCCTATGAGGCGCTTGCACAGGATTACGATATGACCGTCAATCATGTTCGCGTCACGCTGTCACGTCTGCGCAAACGCCTGCAAGCATATTTGCGAAAGGAGGGATTGCTATGAATCCGGAGCAGTTTATTCTGATGATGAATGCGCTTCCCGACAGTGTGATTGATTCCGCAAATGCGCCGTATGTCAAGAAAAATCGCAAAATATGGCAGATCATTCCGGCAGCTGCCGCTTGCTTTGTCGCGCTGATTGCTGCGGCAGTCTATCCAAAGCTGCGTGCGGAAAAGCCGCCTATCACAGAGCCTGCCGTGCAGATAACCGAGACAACCGCTGTGACCGGATCTGCCTTGCAAAGCATCCTCTCGACCACTGCCTTGACCACCCGCACAACCGCAAAACCCGTCAGCACCGTTTCAACGCTTGAAACCGAATCCACCGAAGATTCCTCTGAAACTATCACCGAGCCGATTTCCGATTTACCCGTTTCGGATGAAACAGAGCCGCCGATTCTGACCGATATCACCGACTTGCCGACGACGCAGCCGACAGTCCTCACAACAACAGAACAACCTGCCGAATCCACCGTAACCACAACAAGGGGCGTCGCGGTCGGAACAACAACTGCAAATACGCCGCATATTTCAGCCGGTGAATTTTCTGTTCCGGTATATCGGATCGACCATGACACACCGACTTCCGTATTGGAACCGAAGCCGCTGACCTGCCATGTCTCCGAACCGACCGAGGCGACGCTCCAAGGATTTGACAATATTGCGCCGGGTCTTGCTGATTCTGAGCAGAAATTGCTCCATGTCCAAATCACGGGAGACTGTCAAAATGCGCTCATAACCTCCGGTCAGCTCATCGAGGGTCAGCTGTACCTGACTTTTTGTTATTTCAATGGCGATGCGCAAATTCCCCAAAATGTCAGCATCTCATATCTGCTTGCTTTCCCGGCAGATACGACGATTCAGACCGATGATATCACAGTTTTCGCGGAACAAATTACGGATGCGGATGCGTTCCGGCAAATGCTGGAAGCGCGCTTGCAATCCATTATGATCTCATATGAAAGGAGTGCTCTTTTATGAAAAAACTGGTTGCTATGATTCTGACTGCGGCGGTTTTCTGCAATGCGTTTTGCATCCCGGCAGCCGCCGAGGATGTGGAACCGATGACGCTTGTAACCGGCTCGTTGGAATATGGTCTTGCCGTGCGAATCGAGGACGAACCGGCAGAAATCACGCAGATTGGCGCGTATCCGGTCACCGCTGCGCCGGATCACGCAGCCGTCTCCATTCAGCTGACCCCGTTTGCAGAGAAAAAACAGATGATGCTGGATATGCTGCATTCGCAGTTTGCAAGCGTGGAGACGCTGACCGAATATGATGCCTATGTCGGCGAAAGAGCTGTTCTGCCGCAGTCGCAGATCACCGGGCAGGTCTACTGCCTGACGGTATCCGGCGTGGGTGTGAATCCTGTCAATTTCGATGAAATCTATCGGGATATTATAAATAGTATAGCAGCCGATTCGGATATGACCTATCTTGGCAAGGCGGTTCAGGTGGTGCAGTGTGATCGCTACGGGATGTCTGAAATTCTTGTCAATGCGCCGGTTTCCGATGAAACCGAAGCGCTGCTCACGACCGACGAACGGTTTGTCATTGACGAGGGACTTACAGAATATCTGCGAAGAACTGAGCCGGATGTCTATGTGCTGGCGCCTGCAAATGAAGCAGAGTATGCGGATTTTCTTGCATACAAAGAGAATCTGGAAGCCAAAACCGATGGGAGCATCAAGGTCAGCTTTTCGGTGCGGCATATAGCACTATATTGCCCGCATTGTCGGGTCGGGTATGAAATCTATCAGCCGAATGCGGTGCGCGGCGATATGACAGGCGATGAGGCTGTGGACGCTGCGGATGCACAGCTTGTGCTGGAGCAATACACCGCAGGCATCAGCGGAACGGTACGCGCATTGTCTGCGCCGCAAAACAAGACGGCAGATGTCAACGGCGATAATCAGGTATCTGTCGAGGACGCGCAGTTCATTCTGAATTATTATGTGGAAACCGTGCTTTCCGGCAATGACGTCACTTGGGATGATATCCTTGGCAACACCACAAAATAATACCAAATTGCACAAGAAAAACCTCCGTGGAGCGCAATCCGCGGAGGTTTTTTCGTAGATTTGTCTGCATATGGGGGTATTGCCGAAAAATAGTCATTGGCAGATGTGCGGAATTGCCATATATACAAACAGGGGCATTGCAAGTGCAGTTTCCCTGTTTTTTTGTATTTATATTTGATTTCGCGCTTCGCGCGACGAAGGGGCTGCGCCCCCTCGACCCCCAGATGTGCTGCACTCGCATTCCCTCTTTCCCCTAAAGAATATTCAAGGTAGCAGAGGGGAGACCGGAGCGCAGCGACGATTCCCCTCTTTCTTGGGTTGTCCCTTTCGCATTCGTGCCCCGCGCGGTGGTTCCTTTATTATAAAGTAGCATCGCTGCCGCGATGCGATTCAGAATGGGTGCCTCTATCGTAGGCACCCAAGCCCGCGAACTCTTATCAAGGCTAA
>JAZNTW010000064.1:0-47719 GCA_045591925.1 Oscillospiraceae bacterium | reverse complement strand
AAACCGTGCTTCTTGTGCTATAATATTCATGAAGATAAACGCCTCTTTTCGTTATGTGTTTTTGTGGTTATTAACATCATAACATATTTGAGGCTGTTTGTCTTCTTTTTTTTGTATCATATCTATTGTATCATAACATTTGCAAGAAAATCGCGAATCCTGCGGATACGGTCGAATCTTGCAGAGCATACAGCCGACGGCAGCGGCGATGTGGAAAAGCTGCCGCCGGTCTGAGCTGGTTACTGGCTGAGCTGCGCGGAATGTCCGGCAGGATGGAGGTTTCGCGGACGGGGGATCAGCCCGAAGCTGATTTCCAGCGCGTGATCAACCTGACGCAGTACCTCGTGCGGGATTTCGCCCATGCACTCCTTGAGACGCTGCTTGTCGATTGTCCGGATTTGTTCCAGCAGAATGACGCTGTCCTTGGTCAGACCGCAGCCTCTTGCACTGAGGGAGATATGGGTCGGGAGCTTTGCCTTGTCGCGGCGGCTCGTGATTGCGGCAGCGATGACGGTCGGACTATAGCGGTTTCCGACATCGTTTTGAATAATCAGCACCGGACGGATGCCACCCTGCTCCGAGCCGACAACCGGACTGAGATCGGCATAATATATTTCACCGCGTTTAACTGTTATCATAGTAAATGTTCCTTTCGGTTTCTTTTTTCTTGAAGATGTAGTGAATGCTGATTGTAGTTTGTCCCGAATTGCCGGAGTTAATCGCATCTTCAAAATATATATATGCCGATTTTTGTCAGATTGTGCGGAGACTTCGCGTTCAGATTATGCTGCAAAAAAAGACTGCGCGGAATTTCCACGCAGTCTTATGTTACGATGCACAGGCTTCCCGATTGTCATACGACCAACGGAAATGCCGGAAATTAGTCGGCAAAATAGCGGACACCATTCTGGAAAATCTGCTGATCCTTCTTGCCGGGAACATTCTTGCAGACCTCGTTGCCGATACGTTCGCTGTGTCCCATCTTGCCAAGGATTCTGCCGTCCGGAGAGGTAATGCCCTCGATTGCGTCAACCGAGCCGTTCGGATTGAAGCGGATATCCATGGTCGGACGACCGGAGAGATCGACATACTGTGTTGCGATCTGACCATTATTTGCCATACGCTGTAACAGGGAACCGGAAGCGATAAATCTGCCCTCGCCGTGCGAAATCGGAATCGTGTGCAGATCACCGACCTCACAGCTTGCGAGCCACGGCGATTTGTTGGATGCAATGCGCGTTGTGACCATCATGCTCTGGTGACGCGCGATGGTGTTGAACGTCAGGGTCGGGGAGTTTTCGCTCATCTCGGTAATTTCGCCATACGGAACAAGACCGAGCTTAATGAGTGCCTGGAAGCCGTTGCAGATACCGAGCATCAGACCGTCGCGGTTCTTCAGGAGATTGTGGACAGCCTCGGTGACCTTCGGATTGCGGAAGAATGCGGTAATGAACTTACCGGAACCGTCCGGCTCGTCGCCGCCGGAGAAGCCGCCCGGAATCATGATCATCTGCGAATTCTCGATCAGCTTGACTGCCGTCTCAACGGATTCCTCAATGGCTGCTGCGGAGAGATTGCGGATAACCAGAACCTCCGGAGCTGCGCCTGCACGTTCAAATGCGCGTGCGGTGTCGTATTCGCAGTTTGTGCCGGGGAATACCGGAATCAGAACACGCGGCTTTGCGGTTTTGATTGTCGATGTCGGACGGCTGACAGCCTTATGCGCATACGGCTCGATGGTTGCGAACGCTGTCTTGATGCGGCACGGGAATACAGATTCGAGCTTGCCCTCCCATGCTTTCTGGAGCGTATCGAGGCTGATGGTCTGCGTACCGGAGAAGATTTTGTACTGCTCAGTGGTTCTACCGATGACTTCTTCGCCCTGCTTTGCCGCGCCGTTCAGTTCTACGATGAACGAACCTGCGCACGGTTCAAAGAGAATGCGCTCCGGCAAGGTCTTGGTGAACTCGAAGCCGATGTGGTTGCCGAATGCCATCTTTGCAAGACCCTCTGCAACGCCGCCGTTTTCGACAGACCAGATTGCCTTTGCTCTGCCCTCGGAGATCAGCTGCTCAAGATAATCGAATACGGCGCGGACGCTCTGCCAGTTCGGCAGACCGCTGCTGGAATATTCCGGTGCAAGGCGGATGACCGTGCTGCCGGTTTCCTTGAATTCGGTGGAAATGACGCGCTTGGTGTCTGCGGTGGAAACTGCAAAGGAAACGAGGGTCGGCGGAACGTCGATATTCTCAAACGTACCGGACATGGAATCCTTGCCGCCGATTGATGCGCAGGACAGTTCAAGCTGTGCGCGGAATGCGCCGAGCAGTGCCGAGAACGGCTTGCCCCAGCGTCTGGGGTTATTCTGCGTGCGCTCAAAATACTCTTGGAATGTCAGCCAGCACTGATGCCACGAGCCGCCGGCAGCGATCACCTTTGCAACAGACTGGATAACGGCATAGATGGCACCGTGATAGGGCGAATGCTCGGAGATGATCGGATTGAAGCCCCAGCCCATGATCGAGCAGGTGGAGGTTTCACCGGAAAGCACCGGAATTTTTGCTGCCATCGCCTGAGACGGTGTGAGCTGATAGACGCCGCCGTAGGGCATCAGAACCGTGCCGGCACCGATTGTGGAGTCGAATTTTTCAACAAGACCCTTCTGCGAGCAGATATTCAGGCTGCTCATGAGCTGACGCCAGCCATCGGGTGTATCTTCAAAATGCTCATCGCGCTGCGGCGTACCATTCGGTGCTGCTGCGATGATATTGGTGTGCTTTTCTGCGCCGTTGGAGTTGAGGAATTCACGGGACAGATCAACGATGGTCTTTCCGTTCCAATTCATGCGCAGACGGTTGGTATCGGTTGCCTTTGCAACGACGGTTGCGAGCAGATTTTCCTTTGCCGCTGCCGCCATGAACGCATCGACATCCTCCGGTGCAACGACAACAGCCATACGCTCCTGCGATTCGGAGATTGCAAGCTCCGTACCGTCAAGACCGTCATATTTCTTGGGAACTGCATTGAGGTCGATGTCCAGACCATCGGTCAGCTCACCGATCGCAACGGAAACACCGCCGGCACCGAAGTCATTGCAGCGCTTGATCAGCTTTGTCACTTCGGGGTCGCGGAACAATCTTTGCAGCTTGCGCTCCTCAGGTGGATTACCCTTTTGCACCTCGGCACCGCAGTGCGTCAGCGATTCGAGCGTATGGGATTTGGAGGAGCCGGTTGCACCGCCGCAGCCGTCTCTGCCGGTTTTTCCTCCGAGCAGGATGATGATATCGCCGGGCTCCGGACGCTCTCTGCGGATATTCTCGGCAGGTGCTGCGCCGACAACCGCGCCGATTTCCATGCGCTTTGCGACATAGCCCGGATGATAAACCTCGGAAACGTGACCGGTTGCAAGACCGATCTGGTTACCGTAGGAGCTGTAGCCGTTTGCTGCGCCGACCGTGATTTTTCTCTGCGGCAGCTTGCCGGGGATGGTGTCGGCAACAGGGATCAGCGGATTGGACGCGCCGGTGACGCGCATTGCCTGATAGACATAGCTTCTGCCGGACAGCGGATCGCGGATTGCGCCGCCGAGACAGGTTGCAGCACCGCCGAACGGTTCGATTTCGGTCGGATGGTTATGCGTTTCGTTTTTGAACATGAGGATCCAGTCCTCCTGTCCGTTGTCGGTATCCACCTTGATTTTGACGGAGCAGGCGTTGATTTCCTCACTCTCGTCGAGTGCGGGGATTTTGCCGTCTGCCTTGAGCTTGCGCATCGCCATGGTTGCCATATCCATCAGCGTGATCGGCTTATTCTCTCTGCCAAGCTCCTTGCGGATGCGCAGGTAATCCTCGTAGGCTTCCTTGATATAGGGCGTTTCGATTTTCACCTGGTCGATGGTGGTGAGGAATGTGGTATGACGGCAGTGATCGCTCCAATAGGTGTCAATCATGCGGATTTCGGTGATGGTCGGGTCACGGTGCTCGGTGTCGCGGAAATATTCCTGACAGAATGTGATATCATCGAAATCCATTGCCAGTGCATAGGTTTCGAGGAATTTTTCTCTGCCGGCAGCGTCCAGCTCACAGAAGCCATCGAGTGTTTCGACGGATTCCGGCAGCGCATAGTTCATATCGAGCGTTTCAACCGGCTCCAGCGATGCCTCGCGGCTTTCAACCGGATTGATGAGATATGCCTTGAGCTTATCGAATTCCGCATCGGTCAGAACACCGGAAATAATGTAGACGCGAGCATTTCTGACGCGGCAAAGCTCTTTTCCGTTGAGAATCTGGATGCACTGCTCACAGGAATCCGCACGCTGGTCGAACTGTCCGGGGAGATATTCGACAGCAAAAATGCGCTCCTGATTGGAAAGCAGCGGCAGCTTTTCATAAACATAATCGACAGTCGGTTCCGAGAACACGGTCGGAATTGCTTTCTGGAAATCAGCAGCTTCGATGTGATCGGCATCGTAGCGGTTGAGGACGCGGACACTCTGGACATCCAGACGCAGCGCAGTGCGCAGATCAGCGAGCACAGATTGTGCCTCTACGGCATATTGCGGCTTTTTTTCGGTGTAAATACGATAAACAGCCATGAACGAATCATCCTCCATTTACATATAATATGATAAGGGAATCGGGGAATGCCTGACTCAGCAGCCGGAGACCGGTCTGCCGATTAGACAGTCATCCTCATACGTATCTATTGTAACACAAATCGCGGAATTCTGCAAACCCTTTTCTGCATTTTTCGGAAAAATTTTCACAAGTGTACCATCCGGAGTGTGACCTTGGTAAAACCGCTGTGCATTTTGCTGTTTCTCACCCTCGACCAGAACGCTGAGCTGCATCCCGACAAAGCGTTTCAGATGCGATATCCGCATCTCGTTTGCGAGCTTCGTGAGTGCTGCGGAACGCTTTAGCTTGATTTCCTGCGGCACCTGATCGGGGAATGCGGCAGCTCTTGTTCCCTCGCGCGGAGAATATGGGAAAACGTGTATTTTCGTGAATCCAATCTCCTGAACAAAGCGGCAGGTTTCCTCAAATTGCGCATCGGTTTCGCCGGGGAATCCGACGATGACATCCGTTGTGAGCGCGGCGTCGGGGAATCGCGCATGGATTTCTGCGGCGAGTTCACGGTATTGCGCGGTCGTATAGCGGCGGTTCATCCGTTTGAGAATCTCGTCACAGCCGCTTTGCAGCGAAAGGTGAAACTGCGGACAGAATTTTTCGCATTTCGCGAATCGTTGAAGCGTTTCGGCGTCCATGCGCTCCGGTTCGAGTGAGCCAAGCCGCACGCGAAGTATGCCCTCCTGCGCGGCGGACAGCTCCACGGCGTCGGCAAGCGTCTGACCGGTATCCATACCGAAAAAGCCGAGGTTGATGCCGGTCAGCACAATTTCACGGAAGCCTGCCTCAGCGAGTGTGCGGATCTCATTTTGCAAACGCGCCGGCGGCATGGAGCGGCATCTGCCGCGCGCGTAGGGGATGATGCAGTAGCTGCAAAACTGGTTGCAGCCGTCCTGAATCTTCAGAAATGCACGTGTGCGCGTGGTGTCGGCGCAGGGGAGGGGGGAGAACCCATCGTTGCTCTGATAGGTCGGGATGTTTTTTTCGGTTGGATGTTGCTGTGCGGTGATAAAATCCAGAATTGCTTCGCGATTTTTGGTTCCGGTTACAAAATCCGCATCCGAGAAATCGTCATCGGGGAACGCCTGCGGCCAGCATCCGGTCAGAATGCGTTTGGCAGATGGATTTCTCCGCTTGAGACTCCGGAGGAGCTGCTTTGTTTTGCGGACGGATTCTGCGGTTACGGCGCAGCTGTTGATGATCAGAATGTCGGCGTCGGAGGCGGCTGCGGCTTCTTCAAACTGCATTCCGCGCAGAACGACACCGAGTCCGGCACTTTCTGTTTGATTGACCTTGCAGCCGAGCGTCAGGATTTTGAATTTCATATAATTCTCCTTGTGCAATATGCACTAATTCAACAATAAAAGATTGTGCATCCCTTACAGAGTATTGGGAATGCAAAAAGAAATACGAAAGTCACCGAAAAAATCGGTCAGGTGTACAAAATAGAGCCTAATTGCTTGACTTTTGGCGATTTATGATGTATAGTTAGCGTAGGGTGATTCATGACAACCCTCCAAAAAATATTTGGTGCGCGGGAGCAAGCGGCAGATAACCAGCCGTGCATCCCCCTCTCGTCACGCTGTGCGCGCGGCATCCCCGTACACCCCTTATTTTTGATTTCAACCATTCGTCTGTACGATGGTCGGATACTTTGGATGCAAGTGAGGTAAGAGACGATGTATGTAGCCACCGTTTATCTCCCGGAAATTGCCGACGTTGCTGAGTTTGTCAACGTCATGAGCCAGTTCCGTTTTGAAGCGCAGCTTCATATCGGTCATTATTTCGTTGATGCAAAATCCATTATGGGTATTTTCACGCTGGACCGCGATCAAAAAATTCAGCTCGAAGCGTCTGTGACCGATGCGGCGCAGATTGCAAAGCTGAATGCGGCAATCGGCAGATTTATTTATCAGCCGGCGCATTGAGCCGGACACCAAATTTGTTCATTTCTTCTCAGGGAGGCATATGCTGCTCCCGAATCCCCCTTTTTTCATGTTGCTCCCCCATAGTATGTACTCGCGCGGGGGGCACAACCCACTTTGCGTGTCGTTCTCTGTGAAAGTACACAGAGAATGATGCGTGTTTTTTTTAATCTGCGAATTGAATATAGTATACCATAAATTGATAGGAAAAGCAAGTGTTATAAGCCGAGCAATCAGGAGGAGGCGCAGCTATGAAACGCGTGCTTGTAAAATCGGTTCATGGCGCATTGGGCTATGTGATGGAGCATTATTATCCATTTGGCTTAGCGCAGGAGGCGGCAGAGCAGGGCGCCTTGACGGACAGCTATGCCGTGATTTCCATTCAGGACAGTCATACAGGCGGCTTTGGCTTTCAATTTACAGAAAACCAATTCTGCAAGGGCGTACTGACGCTTTATTTTGATGATATTGTCACGGAAGTAGATGGCGCGGTGCTGTTTGACGACGATATGGCAGAGCAAATTATTGCTTTTATTGAGCAATATCGGACAACCGCGGATACCCTGCTGGTGCATTGCTATGCCGGTCAGTCGCGGTCGCGGGCGGTAGGAGCATTTGCGGTCGAGATGCTTGGCGGCGATAACAGCAAGTATTTTGAAGAAGGCGTGCCAAACCAATATATCTATGATGTGCTGGAAAGCGCATGGGTCAGAAAGCAGCTTTGATTGATGTGAGGTGATTGTGATGAACAAACCAAAAATGATATTGTTTGATTACGGCGGGACGCTGATGTATGAGACGAATGTTTCGCCGGCAAATGGCAACAAGGCGATTTATCCGTATATCAGCGAAAATCCGCATCAAATTACACTGGAAGAATTCAGCGACTATCTGCTGAAATTGTTTGATGAAATCAGGGCGCTGCGCGGTGAGCTGATTGAGATTCATGAGCATACATTTCTTCGTCATGTTCTGGAGCATTTTGATTTGAAGCTGTCGGTTTCGATGGAGGAAGCGGAGTGGATCATCTGGAACGGCGTCGCAAATGCGCAGGCAACGCCCGGTGCTGCCGAAATGCTGAATGCCCTTCATTCGCGTGGCATTCGCACGGGAATCATCAGCAATCTGTGCTGGTCGGGGGAGGCATTGACAAGGAGAATTCGTGAGACATTTCCGGCGCATCCGTTTGAATTTATCCTTACCTCCAGCGACTATATCTTCCGAAAGCCCGACCCGCATATCTTTGAAATGGCAATTCGCAAGTCGGGGCTGCGCGCTGATGAAATCTGGTTTGTCGGCAATGAAAAGCAGGTGGATATTATCGGTGCGAAGAATGCAGGACTGTTTCCGGTATTCTATGACGACAGAACCTTTGCCTGCAATGCGCGTCAGAAGAATGAGAATATCACGCTTGATTTTGAATTCCTCGGTCTTGACAGCTGGAGCGATTTGGTTGAAGCATTAAAGCTGGATTGATCATGAGGACTGCTTGCACCCCGTTTTTGCTCCCATTGAAATCCAACGTAGATTATGCTATAATTATGATAAATCATAAGGAGTGTGATGGATGATATGCAGAAAGCTGTCAAGCGTCCAAGTGGTCATAACATCAAGCTGAACCTTGATGAACTCAAAATTTTTAATTTTTTGATGCTGGCAGTCGCAGGCGTGGTCAATGCGCTCGGCGTTACGCTGTTTCTGTTTCCCGTGAAGCTGTATGACAGCGGTATTTCCGGCTTATCCATGCTGCTCGATCAGGTCATACCATGGGGCTATGGCTTGTCGATGTTCCTGCTCTTGCTCAATATCCCGATCTTTCTTTTTGGTTTGAAGAAGCAGGGTGCGGCATTTACGATCTACTCTGTGTTTGCTGTCGGCGTATATTCGCTGATGTCGTTTTTGATTATGGATGTTCTGCCGATCGATGTCTCGTTCATATCGCCGCTTGCAGGCTCAGATCTCTTGCTGTGTGCGATTTTCGGTGGCGTGATATCGGGCTTGGGCAGCGGTCTGACCATACGCTTTGGCGGCGCAATGGACGGCATCGACATCCTCTCTGTGATGTTTGCAAAGAAAATCGGCATCTCCATTGGCACATTCGTCATGATTTTTAATACGGTGCTGTACATCATCTGCGGCATCACGATCAATAGCTGGATTCTGCCGCTGTATTCCATTGTCACATATTTCATCGGCTCAAAAACCGTAGATTATGTCGTAGAGGGCTTCGATAAATCAAAATGCGCCATGATCGTCACGACAAAGGCAGATGATATCTCGGATGCGCTTGCCGAGCAGTTTTCTGCAAGCGGTACGATTGTCAATGCGGTCGGCGGCTACTCCAAAGAGGAAAAGGAAATCATTTACTTTATCATCAACCATTTCCAGATCAACAAGCTCAGGGCTATGGTGCATACGATTGATCCATCGGCGTTTATTTCCTTGCAGGATGTGTCGGATATCATCCGGAAAAAAGAGGGCTGACGCGCTTTTGACTCGTTCTGCGGCGGCTTTATAAAAAGAAAAAGTGGATGGCAAATGCTGCTACCCACTTTTCTTTGTTTTCCATCTCCGAAAAATTGTCGGAGATTTTTTTAATGTAATGTTTTGAGGTGCTCCGTTGTGTTATAAGTGAAGGACGAACGATCATCCCGATTTCAATACAAGGAGGTGTGGTATGACAGAAAGCGAATTTATGGACGCTGTCCGGCAGTCAGCGCGGTCAGTATTCGTTCAATAAAAGAGCACGCGCAGATACGAGAACAACGACAAACGGGGTAGCTCTTTTGCCGGCTGTGCCGGATTCAGCAGGTCTTCCCAAGTGGTCGGGATGTCGGAGAGGTCATTCATCACGTAGTAGAGCAGAATGTTCTGTGCGTCAATGACGGAGATCGAACCATCCTGATTGACGTCAGCCGCTTTGGTCTGCTGTTCATCCAGTTCAATTTCCAGTCCTGCCATAGCTGCAACATAGGCGTTCAGGGCGAGCTGTGCGTCCTCAACATCTACCGTGTCATCCCGATTGACGTCGCCTTGCACAACATTGGGCTCGGTCGGCGTCGTGACGGTCGGGGTCGTTTCGGTCGTGGTATCTGTGCCGGATGTGGTTGTGGTGATTGTAGTGGTAGAATCGGTCGTTGTTGTGGTTGTATCGGTCGTCGTGGTGGTCGTATCGGTCGTAGTGGTGGTTGTGGTAGTAGTTGTTGTGGTAGTCGTGGTTGTTGTAGTAGTTGTTGTTGTTGTCGTTGTATCGGTAGTGGTTGTTGTTGTGGTAGTTGTTGTAGTTGTATCGGTAGTGGTTGTTGTAGTAGTTGTTGTGGTAGTGGTAGTCGTGGTGGTAGTAGTGGTAGTAGTTGTGGTCGTAGTGGTAGTTGTGGTGGTAGTTGTGGTAGTCGTGGTGGTCGTAGTGGTAGTTGTGGTGGTTGTAGTGGTGGTCGTGGTGGTTGTATCGGTAGTTGTGGTGGTCGTATCGGTAGTTGTGGTGGTCGTATCGGTGGTCGTGGTGGTTGTATCGGTAGTCGTGGTGGTAGTATTGATAGTTGTGGTTGTGGTCGTTGCAGTGGTTGTACCGCTGGTTGTGGTCGTTGTACCGCTGGTGGTCGTCGTTGTGTCTGTCGTATCGGTTTTTGTAATATCACCGGTTACGGTTGTTGCAGAAGGTGTGGTTCCGGATGTGACATCTGCGGATGTCGTCGTTGCGGATGTTGTGGATTCAGACGTTGCAGCAGATGTCGTCGTCACAGACGATGTGAATTCAGACGTTGCAGTAGATGTAGTCGTCACAGACGATGTGGTTTCGGTTGTGACATCTGCGGATGTGGTTGTCTCGGAGCTGGTTGTGGTGGTGGTGGCTGGGTCGATTGTCGTTGTGACGGCAGGCTTTGCGCCGAGCGATGTAAACTTGCCGCAGTATTTTTCTGCATATGCCTGTGCGGTGGAGTCCTCATAGCCATAAATCATGATGTAATACGGAATGGTGCCGGCAGAATCGCCAATTTCACAATCCGGATTTTCAAATGTAACGGATGCCAAGACATCACAATTATTGAATGCCATTTTACCAAGGCTTGTTACGCCGCTTGGAATTGTGATTGCAGGCAGCGCGACACAGCAATCAAATGCCGACTGGCCAATCGTTGTCACGGTCTCGGAGATGCTGATATCGGTCAGGGCTTCACAGCGCAAAAATGCACTGTTTCCAATCGTCGTCACGCCATTGGGGATGGTGACTTTCTGTAAGGCGGTGCAATAGCTGAATGCAAAATTTCCGAGAGATGTGATGCTTTCGGAGAAATTGATCTCGGTTAATTCGTAGCACTGTGAAAACGCACGCTCTCCAATCGTAATGACGCTGTTGGGGAATGTGATGGAGGGCAGGGCTTTGCAATCATAGAACGCACGGTTTCCGATGCTTGTGACGCTGTCCGGAATCGTGACTGCTGTTAAGCCGCTGCAGCCTGCAAACAGCTCCTCGCTGATTGCTGTGATGCTGCCGGGGAGTGTGACCTCGGTTAACGCGTGGCAATATGCAAATGCACGCATTCCGATGGTTTTCAAGCTGTCGGAGAATGTGATCGCGCTTAATTTGTCGCAGCCATAGAATGCACGTCCGCCGATGTTTGTCAAGCCCTCGTTGAATGTGACTTCGGTGAGTGCAGCACAATTTGAAAATGCGCCCTCGCCGATGCTAGTCAGGCTCTTGGGGAATGTGATCGAGGCTAACGATTTGCAGTCGGTAAACGCATACGGCTCGATGGTTGTGATCGCGTCGTGGAGCGTGACCGTGGTGAGCTTCGCACAGCCATGGAATACGTGGAAGCCAATGCTTGTGATTTTTTCGGGGATCGTGATTTCGGTTAAGGCTTGGCAATTTTGAAACGCGTAGCTGCCGATGCTTGTCACACTTTCTGGAATCTTGATTGTGGTCAAGAATCTGCAATAATCGAATGCAGAGGAGCCGATGCTTGTCAAGGTTTCCGGAAGTGTGATGGTGGTCAATGCGGTACAATTATAAAATGTACGATCCGAGATGCTTGTTATACTGTCGGGGAGTGTGATTTCGGTTAACGCAGAGCAGCCGGAAAATGCAGAGCGTCCGATGCTCGTCACACTGGTCGGGATGGTGACTGCCGTTAAGGCACTGCAATTTTCAAATGCGCCCTCACCAAGCCACAGCATACTGTCGGGGATGGTGATTGTGGTCAGGGCATTGCAGCCTGTAAACGCATAGTCGCTAATGCCTGTCACGCTGTCCGGAATCGAGATTTCGCTCATAAACCAGCATCTGTTAAACGCATATGCGCCAATGCTTGTGACGCCATTTTCAATGACAACCTTTTTGACCTTCGTAACGTCATATGCCGGCGTGTCACGGAAGGTCAGGTCTGCCATCGCGCCCTCGCCCGAAATGGTGAGCGTACCGGTGCTGTCGAGCGCCCATGTGACGTTGCTGCCCTGTGCGCCGCATTCGCCGGAATCAGCCGATTGGTCGGGTGTTACTGTGATAGGGGGTACCGTTAATATGGTGATCCCAGCTTTGGTGGTAGTGGTTGCCGCGGTCGTTGTGGTGGTTGTTGTGGTCGTTGTTGCAGCGGTTGTGGTTGCTGCGACGGTTTCATCGAGCGCGATAAATTCTTTGTCATACAGTTCCGCGTAAGCCTTGGCGGTGGAGTCGGCATAGCCGTAAATCACAGCGTTTTCCGGAATCGTAATACCGGAATCTTCGATATAGCATTCCGGATTTTCGATGGTGATTGCGGTCATGGTGGTGTTGGCTTCAAACGAGCTTCTTCCGATGTTTGTGACGCCATCTTCGATGATGACCTTTTTCACATTGGCGTTCTCACCCCATGGCGATTTTGCAAACTCAAAATCTGCCATATCTCCCTTGCCGGAGATGGTGAGCGTACCCTCGCTGTCGAGCGTATAGCTGACGTTGCAGTCCAGCGCACCGCAAGTGCCGGAGTCCACGATATCAGCCGCGCTCGCTTCAATGGCAAACTGCGCTGCCACATAGCCCGGCAGAACCGCCGGATTTGCAGTCAGCAGCACTGCCAATGCCGCAGTGAACGCTGTGATTCTCTTTCCTGCTTTCATGTAATTCCTCCTAAAAATAAAAGATTGTCTGAATTGCTGCGGTGGATCAGGGCATCCAAACGCATGACAATATGTAATTATACCATATTATACGGTGAATTTCAATGGGAGCGGTAGAAAAAATCCTTTGCGGTGCAATCGGGGCGTAAAAACAGCAACAGGAGCGCCGCAGTGACGCTCCTGTTTGAGATGTTATGTGATTTGTATTCTGCCGGACGCGCGGCAGGCTTTAATCGAGTGCAACAAATTCTCTGCTGTGTTTTTGGGCGTAGTTTTGCGCGGTGGAGCCTTTGGAGCCGTGGATTGCTGCTGAAGCTGAAAATACAAATTCGGAATCAAAAATCTCGCAATCCGGATTTTTGATGGTGACTGCGGTTAAGGTGGTTGAACAATCAAACGCAAAATCTCCGATACTGGTCACGCTCTCTGGGATTGTGACCGAGGTGACGGCGTAGCAATTTGCAAATGCGCTGTCACCGATGCTTGTTACGGTGTCGGGAATCACGATATCGCCCTCGCAAATTTGTCCGTCAATCAAAATACCATTGACAATGACAAACGGACTTTCGGCTTGCTTTGCCGTCATCCACGGCGTTCCGATCAGCGCATTTCCGCAGATTGTGGTCACGGTTTCCGGAATGGTAATATCGGCTAAGGCGTCGCAATACCAGAACGCGCTGTCGCCAATGCTTGTCACGCTCTCCGGAATTGTCAGCGCGGTTAAGCCCCTGCAATGTGCAAATGTGGTATTGCCGATGCTGGTCACGCTATCTGGGATTGTGATGGAAGTGATGTTGGTGCAGCTATAAAACGCGCCGTCACCGATGCTTGTTACGCCATCGGGGATTGTGATGTCGCCCGTGCAGGTTTGTCCGTCCACCAGGATGCCGCTGACAACAACAAGCGGATTCTCAGCTTGCTTCTCCGCAAGCCATGGTGTAAAACCGAACGCACTGTCGCCGATACTCGTCACGCTCTCCGGGATTGTGATATCAGCTAAAGCGGTACATTTCTGGAACGCGCCAAGACCAATATTTGTCACGCCATCCGGAATTGTGACGGCGGTTAAGCCTTCACATAGCTGGAATGCGCCGTTTCCGATGCTTGTTACGCCCTCCGGAATGTTGACTGCGGTTAAGCCCGGATAACCATAGAACGAAAAATCTTTGATTTTACCCTCGCCGGTAATGGTGAGCACGCCGGCGCTGTCGATTGACCAAGTGAGGTTGTCGCCATCTTCGCCGCATTCGCCGGAGGTGGGTACAATGTCTGTTGCAGACGATTCAGCGCTCGACCATTCGAGGCTGCTGCTCTCTGCACTGTCGGTGGCAGAGCTTGCATCGTTTGCTGCACATCCGGTAAGCAAGATTGCCATAGCCGCTGCCATAGCCGTTATTTTCTTTGATATATTCATGATAAACCTCCTGAAAGTTGTATTGTGTCTGAAACCGGTTTAAGATACATTCGATTTTTTATAGTGCTATTATAACATAATCCAAAATGGAAGTCAACGATGCGATACGGAAATTCAACAGATTTTCATGAAGCTTCATAAATTCTCATGGAACAATCTCCCACGCCCTCTGACAGCAAAAGGAGCGCCGAAATGACGCTCCTGTTTTGGGTGATGTTATGCCGAACGCGCGGCAGGCTGTTAGTCGATGGCGACAAAGTTTCTGCCGCGTTTTTCGGCGTAGTCTTGAGCGGTTGAGCCTTTGTAGCCGTAAATCGTTGTGCCATCTAAAATGGTACTTTCAAAATCACCGATGATACAATCCGGATTTTCGATCGTGATTGCGGTCAGAGCGTCAGAAGCACGAAACAACCCGTGCTCGATTTTCTGCACGCTCTTTGGGATGGTGAGTTCTTTCAGATAGTCATTATGTTCAAATGCTGTGATGGCAATACCCGTTACACTGTCCGGAATGGTATAGGATTCATCTGTTTTTCCGGCGGGATATTTCATAAGACATTGACCTTTTTTGTCAAACAACACACCATCTATACTCATATAATGCGCATTTGCTTCATCGACGTTGATTTCGGTTAAGGAGAAGCAATCAGCGAACGGGAAGCTGCCGATATCCGTTAAGCTGTCGGGGATTGTGATAGAGGTTGCGGCGGTACAGCCAACAAAAGCAAACGCTTTGAATTTTGTCATGCCGGGTTCGATGACGATCGTTTTGATCTGATTGTTGTGATACCATGGAGAATTCGGTCCGAGCCAAGTTGCCAGCTCTCCTGTTCCGGAGACTGTGAGCGTACCCTCGCTATCGAGCGTCCATGTGAGATTGTCGCCCCTCGCGCCACATTCGCCGGAGTCGATGATCTGGGTTTCTTCGGGCGTTTCATCGAGTGCGATAAATTCTCTGCCATATTTTTCAGCATATTCTGCAGCGGTTGAAGGCGTGCTGGCATAAATGACGGCTGATTCCGGAATGGCTTCTGCATAATCATACATGGTGCAGTTCGGATTTTCGATTGTGATAGAGGCAATCGCGCTGCAATGATCAAACGCATGGTTTCCGATGCTGGTCACGCTATACGGAATGATGACATTTTTGATTTGATCATTTTCATACCACGGCGATGTTTCGGGCGACCAGTCTGTCATATCACCCTCGCCGGAGAAGGTGAGCGTACCCTCGTTATCGAGCGACCATGTGAGATGTTCGCCGCATTGGTTGAAGTTGGCATTGGAATTTTCCCCGACGGGCGCATAAATGGGGCTGAACCTCTTATTATATTTCTGCGCGTAGTTATATGCGGTTGAGTACGCATATCCATGAATGACCGGTCGATTTTCTGTGAATGCGTGGAGGGTGTGTTCTGAATCAAAAATTTCACATTCTGGATTTTCAATCGTAAATGATTCTATTTGGTTACAAGCCGCAAACGCGTCCTTGCCAATGGTTGTGACGCTTTTGGGGATTGTGATATCAGTTAAGGCGTCGCAGGATTGAAATGCAAATTGCTCAATCCTTGTGAGAGTGTTCGGGAATTGAATTTTGGCTAAAGAGGTGTTGTGCGAAAATGCTTTCTCTCCAATGCTTGTAACACCATCGGGGACGATATACAAATTGCCCTTTCTTCCCTTCGGATATTGGACGAGCGTTGTCATCTCTTTGTCGAACAGCACGCCCTTTTCAGCGGAATAATGCGCATTTTCGTCCTCTACGATGATTTCTGCTAAGGAAGAGCAAGCACTAAGTGCGGCAGTTCCAATGCTTGTTACCTGCGCGGGGACTGTGAATTGGGTTAGAGCCTCGCAATTCAGAAACGCTTCCGCTCCAATAATTGTCACGCTATCGGGGATTTCGATGGCGGTTAAGGCGCGGCAATTACAGAACGCCTGATTTCCGATATTTGTGATGCCGTCTTCAAGGACGATTCTTTGAATGCTGTCATTGTTAAACCATGGCGAGTCCTTAGAATCCCAATCTACCATTGCACCCTCGCCTGAAATGAGCAGGGTGCTTCCATTATCAATCGTCCATGTGATATTGCTGCCCTCTACACCGCATTCACCGGAGCTTATCTCGGTTTGTTGTGTACAGCCTGTGAGCAAAATTGCCGTAAGCGATACCATAGCTGTCAATTTCTTGAAGTTGTTCATTGTGATCCTCCTGAAAAATTTTGTCTTGAACCAGCGGAATTGATTATGAAATTGATATAGCGAAATTATATCACAATCTGCAAAAGAAGTCAAGGGCGGTCATACGCAAAAAGGGAAGCATATAACAGCAACAGGAGCGCCGCAGTGACGCTCCTGTTTGGGATTATTTTGCTGGGGGAATGCTTTTCGTTTACGCGAGCAGGGTACTGCTGCTGTGATTACGGCGCAAACGCCTCGTTGGATACAAGTCTTGCAATATATTTTAAAATCAAAATGGTGTCATCGCTATTCATATTGCCATCATGGGTCACATCTGCATTGATTTTGCCCTGTGCGGAAATTGTAACGGTCGTATCCTCTGCGGCAAAGCGTGCAAGCAGCACTGCATCTGATACGTCAACCGCATCCTTGCAGTTGACATTGCCCCAATCCGCCGAAACCGGCTCTCTGCGTGTAGCAAATCTTCTGTCATATTTTTCGGCATAGTCCTGCGCGGTCGAGCCGACGCAGCCGTAGATGGTAGCAGTATTGGAAATCGTATTCTCGTAATCAGGGATCTCACATTCCGGATTGCTGATTGTGATTGCTTTCAACGTGTAACGGTTGTTAAACGCATAACTGCCGATTTTCGCAACGCTATCGGGAAGTATCACTGCGGTTAAGCGTGAACAATTTGAGAATGCGCTGTTTCCGATGCTTGTTACGCCGTCCGGAATCGTAATGCTGGCTAAGGAATCGCAATTTTGAAATGCGCCATCGGCAATGCTTGTCACGCCGGCAGGAATTTCATATGCTTTTGCGTTGCTTCCGGCAGGATATTTTACGAGCGTCTTTTTGTCCTTGTCAAACAGCACGCCATCCACACTTGTATAATGCGCATTTGCTTCGGCTACTTCGAATGCGGTTACGGATTCGCACTCAAGTAACACAGAATCACAGATATTTTCCACATTTTCGGGAATGACGAGCGTATCATCGCAGTAGGGTGCATCGATCAGGATCCCGTTCACTGTGATAAACGAATATCCGGTTTGCTTTTCCATCAGCCATGGTGTGTACTGAAACGCATAAGCGCCAATGCTTGTCACGCTGTCCGGGATTGTGACATTGTCTAAGTCCATACACTCCGAAAACGCATAAGCGCCAATGCTTGTCACGCTGTCCGGGATGACGACCGAGGTGATGGCTCTGCTCTTCTCAAATGCATAAGCTCCGATACCTGTTACGCTGTCGGGAATGATAATCTCGCCCTCGCAGCTTTGTCCGTCAATCAGGATGCCATTGACGATGACAAGCGGATTTTCAGCTCGTTTCGCATCAAGCCATGGTGTGCTCTTAAATGCAAGTCCGCCAATACTGTTCACGCTGTCGGGAATCGTGATGTCGGTTAAGCCGGAGCAATAAGCAAATGCTTCATTTCCGATGCTCGTCACGCTGTCGGGGATGGCGACTGCGGTTAAGCTGTCACAGTAATAAAATGCACCTGCTCCTATACTTGTTACGCTGTCCGGGATTGTGATATCGGTTAAGGCTTCACAGCCGTTAAACACGTTCGCTTCAATATGCGTCACGCCGTCGGGGATTGTGAGCTTCGTTAGGTACCTGCAATCATAAAACGCGTTCTCTCCAATATGCGTCACACCATCGGGAATCGTAATCTCCGTCAGGGAGCTGCAATCAGCGAATGCACGATCTCCAATCCGTGTCACGCTGTCGGACATTGTGACAGTGGTTAAGGCATTACAACCGTTAAATGCGGCCACTCCAATGCTTGTCACGCTGTCGGGAATTGTAACGGCGGTTAAGGCTGTACAGCCGTTAAACGCGTCCCCTCCAATCCTTGTCACGCCATCGGGGATCGTAATTTCGGTTAGGGCATCACAATCCATAAATGTTTCAGCTTCAATGCTTGTTACGCCGTCCGGGATGCGGACTGCGGTTAAGCCGATACAGTTAAAAAATGCACTTTCTCCAATACTGGTTACGCTGTCAGGCATTGTGATGTCGGTTAAGGCTTCACAGCAGAAAAACGCGAGCGCTCCAATCCTTGTCACGCCATCGGGGATTGTGATCTTCGTCAGGGCTCTGCAATAAGCGAATGCCCAATCTCCAATACTTGTCACATCGGAAGGAATTGTGATGTTCGTTAAGCCGGAGCAACCGTCAAATGCGTGCGCTCCAATCCTTGTCACACTGTCGGGGATTGTGACAGAGCTGATTGTATCATAGCCAGCGAACGCATAATCACCAATACTTGTCACACCGTCTTCAATGATAATACTTTTTATTTGATTATCACCATAAAATGATGTAACATCAGACCATGGTGTAGTATTAGTATACCAGTTACACATCTCGCCCACGCCCGAAATGGTGAGCGTACCCTCGCTGTCGAGCGTCCAAGTGACGTTAGCGCCACAGGTGCCGGAGTACACACTCTTGTTCGCTTCCGGATTTTCATCGAGTGAAACAAACTCGCAGTCGTGTTTTGTTGCATACGCTTCGGCAGTTGAGCCGCTGTAGCCGTGGATGACAGCAGTATCCGGAATTGTTAAGCGCTGCGAGGGATATGCGTCCTCCAAAATTTCACATTCCGGATTTTCGATGATGATGGCGGTCAAGCCAGAGCACTGGGAAAACGTATCCGCTTCAATCGCTGTCACGCCCTCCGGAATTGCGATGGAAGATAAAGAGGTGCATTCGGCAAACGCGCCTTTACCAATGCTTGTCACGCTTTGCGGGATGGTGACTTCGGTTACGTTGTAGCACGCTTGAAATATGTAGTCTCCGATGCTTGTCACACCATCTTCAATGACGATTTTTTTGATGCTACTATTTTCAGAAAAACTTGGTGCGTCCGGATCATCCTGATTCCACATCGCACCCTCTCCCAAAATCGTGAGCGTCCCTTCGTCGTCGAGTTCCCATGTGAGATTTTCGCCCCTTGCAGCGTTTTCGCCGGCGTCCGCAGCACTTGCTGTCATGGTAATATGCGCTGTTACATTTTCCGGCAGAGCCACCGAATTTGCTGAGAGCAATATAGTTACAGCCGTGGTCATCGCCGCGATTCTCTTGAAACTGTTCATCTGCATCCTCCTGCAATAAAATGTTGTCTTAATTGGTACGGGTCATTATGAAAATACATCCGATTTTCATACTGCAATTATATCATGATTTGGATGCAGTGTCAACAGCAATATATACGAATTTCACGCTATTTATTGCGATGTTTAAGTGGATTGGTGCGGTCGCCTTGCAGAAATGCCATCGCCCATATCACAGCAAAAGGAGCGCCGCAGCGGACGCTCCCTTTTGTGATTGATTATTTGAGCAATTCTGTCCAAGAAGTCGGGATACCGGAGACGGTGTTCCGGATATAGTAGAGCAGAATCGACTGTGCATCGTCAACGGAAAGGCTATTGTCACCATTGACATCTGCGTCATTGACTTGGCTGCTGTTCAGATCGCTTCCAAGTCCTGCCATGGCTGCAACATACGCATTTAGTGTAAGCTGTGCGTCGGCGGCATCAACCGAGCCGTCGCCGCTGACATCGCCGGTTTTATTTGCCGGGGCCGGATCCAGTGCGTAAAACCCTTTGTTATATTTTATTGCGTATGCTTCGGCAGTCGAGTCTCTGAAGCCATAGATCGTAGTAGTATCGGGAATGGTATCTGCCTGATCATAGATCTCACAATTCGGATTTTCTATGATGATGACATTTAATTGGTCGCAATCACCAAATGCCAAATCTCCGATACTGGTAACGCCATTTTCAATGACGAGTTTTTTGATATTGCGATTGCTCCATGGCGAGTCATATCCCCCTCCATGCGCCATCTCACCCGTACCCGAAATCGTGAGCGTACCGTTGCTGTCGAGCGTCCATGCGAGGTTGCTGCCATAGGCGCCGCAGGTGCCGGAGTCAACGATTTGGGCTGGCGTTACGGCTGTGATCGCAGATGCCGGATTTGCGCTGACTGTGGCTTCCGGCTTTTTATCAAGGCGCACAAACTGTCTGTCGTATTGTTCTGCATAGCGCTGTGCGGTGGAATTTGCGTAGCCATAGAGTGTTGCCGTATTGGAAATCGTAGCTGCGGAATTGTAAATTTCACATTTCGGATTGCTGATCGTAATGGCGGCTAGGGATGGACAATAATCGAATGCGTGGAATCCGATCCGCACCAGGCTTTCGGGGAGCGTAACGGCGGTTAAGGCTGCACAATCGTAAAACGCACTGTCGCCAATACCGGTTACGCCATCAGGGATTGTGAGGGAGGCGAGGGCGCTGCATCGTCTGAATGCACCGGTTCCAATGCTTGCCAAACCGGTTTCGAACGAAACTGCGGTTAAGCCGTCGCACCAATAGAACGCCTCCGCTCCGATATGTTTCACGTGAGCGGGGATTGTGACCGTGGTTAAGGCACTGCAATGATAAAACGCACCATCCCCAATGCTTGTTACACTGTCGGGAATCACGATATCGCCCGTGCAGGTACGACCGTCAATCAGGATGCCATTGACTGCGACAAACGGACTCTCCGTGCGTTTTGCGGTCAGCCATGGTGTATCCCAAAACGCGCCGTGTCCAATGCTCGTTACGCGTTCGGGAATCGCGATTGCGGCTAAGCTGCTGCAGCCATAAAACGCATATGCGCCAATGCTTGTCACGCCGGCAGGAATGTTGATCGCGGCTAATTTGTTGCAGCTATAGAACGACTTTGCGCCGATTCTTGTTACCTGCGCCGGAAGGGTGATTGCAGGGAGGCTGTTGCAATCGGAAAACGCATAGTCACCAATGCTGGTCACGCTGTCGGGGATTGTAACGGAAGTTAAATAGGCACAATTTATAAATGCGCCATTGCCAATGGTTGTTACGCCGTTTTCGATTACAATGTTCTTTACTTTATAATTGCTTTTCCATGGCGATGGTCCATACGCCCAGTTTTTCATGGCGCCCGTGCCGGAAATCGTAAGCGTACCCTCGCTGTCGAGCGTCCATGTGAGGTTATTGCCCTGTGCGCCGCACTCACCGGAGCTCACAACATTTGCCGCGCTTGCAGTTATGGGAAGCTGTTCTGTCAAATGCTTGGGCAAAAGGGGCGTATTCGTCGTAAACAGCAATGCCAATGCTGAGGTCATCGCCGCTATTTGCTTGAATGCTTTCATCATAAGCCCTCCTTAGGCAACCCCGTGCAAAGCCCGCCATACGGCTTGGCGGCACATCTACTTGCATATTTTCCGCCATCTTGCACAGAAATTCCTTGCTGAGCATCATTTCTATACAATCTGACTGCGTATCTGCACCACCAACTCTGTGCGGTATTGCCCTAAATCTATTTTTATGAGAATACAAACGATTTTTATATCAAGATTATACCATAATCTGTTTGAAGTGTCAACAAAAACGGGAAAATTTCCGGTTTGTTTTATGGGGGAGGGGAGCGCGGCATAAAAAGACCCCCTCAGCGATCGAGGGGGTCTTAGTCGGACGATTATTCGGTAATAATCATATCCCATGAGAGATTGGGTTCTTCTGAGAGCAGATACGCATAATAAATCAGGATATACTGTGCGTCTGCGACATCGACAACGCCGTTTTGATCGACATCTGCCGCGAGCTTTGCAAGAGCCGGATTGCTTTCATGATAGATAAGATTCTCATCACCGGACGCCATGGATTCCGCATAGATGAGGAGTACGCGCTGTGCGTCTATCGAATCAATTTTGGTATCCAGTGAGATATCACCGCGCGGCGCAATCATGACCGGTGTATCAAAGGTGACCGACGTACTGGTTTTGAAGATCGCTTGCGAATCAACGATGTCGGAGAGCGGAACCTCGGCTCCATCTATCATGATGGTAGTCTTTCTGATGAATTCGGTGAACTCCTTTTCGTAGAGCGTATAGGAGAGTGAATGCTCCAGCGCATTGGATTCTGCAAAGAGCGACGCCGGCGTTTGCTTGATATCCGAGAGACGCGCAATTTCAAACAGACTCTGATTCGGCAGCTGTTCCTGATCAAGTTCTTTGCCGGTTTCATCGAGGAAGATGCGGTCGATTCGCAGAATCGGATTGAACATCATCTGCAAATCCGGATGCTTTGAGAACGGTGTGGTATCATCTGCCGTGAAGAAATAGGTGTTGTTCTCCGGTACGATCTCGCATTGATAGCGCACGCTTGTGGTGGTCGTGGCTGGCGGCGTGGTTGTTGTGGTGGTAGTCGCTGTGGTTGTTGTGGTCGTAGTCGCAGATGCCTTGCTTGTCGTGGTGGTGGTCGTACCCGATGTGGTAGTATCCGTTGTCGTTGTCTCAACATACTCTACAACATTGATGACGCCGTCTACGGTTTTGACCGCCGCTGAGATGTCATTGCCGTCCTTGTCGTAAACGGTGAGATTCTCAATGCTGACGATGTATTTGCCAAGCGGACAATTCTCCGGAATCTGGAAATTCAGATCCATGACATTGCTGAGATGCGTTCCGGCGACCGGCGCTGTGGTGTTGTCCGCACCGATTGTGACACGCATGATTGCTGCATTGAGATGGATTGCTTTCTGATACGCGTCGGAATCACCGGAAATGGTGTAAAGCCCGATGGTATTGTAATCGTAGTTCAGATCAAATACCGCCTTTGCGACAGGAAGCTGACAAAGATTCTCGTCATACAGCACGATCGGCATATTGACAAGCTGTTTCTGATTATCCACAGTCCGCGTGGGCATTTCCCAGCGCACCGTATCTGCGGTATCGAGCGTCCATGCGACCGCCGCGCCCTCTGCGCCGCATTCACCGGAGTCCACAATGGACGCCGCACGCGCTTCAATCGCATGAAACGCTGTCATATGCTCCGGCAGACAGGCAAGATTTGCTGTAAGCAGCATTGCCAATGCCGATGTCATAGCCGTCATTCTTTTGAAAAGATTCATCATAAGCCTCCTTATTTTAGTCTTAGACTGAACTTTAGGCAATACCGCACAGAGTTGGTGGTGCAGATACGCAGTCAGATTTTTCGTCAGATTGTATAGAAATGACGCTGCCGGGCTGACGCCCAGCAAGGAATTTCTGTGCAAAATAGCGGAAAATATGCAAGTACAAGTAGATGTGCCGCCAAGCCGTAAGGCGGACTTTGCGCGGTGTTGCCTTTATTGCTCGTATGCTTGTCACATACGCTTGCAAACAATGCAATTATATCATATTATTCGTGAAATTGCAATGGAAAATCGAAAATAAATCGTTTCTGCCCGAACCGTAACACCATAGGCAATATGACAACAAAAGAGCGCCCACGCGGACGCTCCCTTTGTGATTTATTGTTTGAGCAGCTCTTCCCAAGTGGTCGGGATGCCGGAGACCGTGTTCTGTACATAGTAGAGCAAAATCATCTGCGCATCTTCAACGGAAATGACATTGTCACCATTGATATCTGCGGCTTTTGCCTGGCTGTCGTTCAGACCGGTTTCAAGTCCTGCCATGGTTGCAACATACGCATTCAGTGTAAGCTGTGCATCTGCGGCATCAATCGACTTGTCACCGGTAACATCGCCGGTTTCATTTGCAGCAGGGGCTTCACCGATCGCAACAAATTTTCTGCCATATTTTGCTGCATAGCCTTGCGCAGTCGAGCCGGTGCGGCCGTGGATGGCAGCTGTAGTGGGAATTGTGAGATTCGAATCGAAAATATCACAGTCCGGATTTTCGATGGTGACTGCGGTTAAGGATGTGCAGTCATAGAACGCGCTGTCTTCAATCGTTGTTACGGTGCCGGGGATGGTAACTGCGGTTAAGGCGGAGCAGCGATAAAATGCGCCCTCCTCAATCGTTGTCACGCTGTCCGGAATCGTGACTGCGGTCAAGCTGTCGCAAAGTATAAACGCATATGTTCCGATTTTTGTTACGCTGTCGGGAATCACGACTTCGCTATCGGAGGGCAGCCCTAAAATCAGAATTCCATTGACGATGACAAGCGGATTTTCAGCTTGCTTTGCCGCAAGCCATGGTGTATTGTAAAACGCCCAAAATCCAATATCCGTCACACTGTCCGGAATGCTGATTGTGGTTAGGGCTTCGCAATTAGTAAACACTTCTTTGCCAATGCTTGTTACGCCGTCCGGAATGCTGACTGCGGTTAAGGCTTTGCAGCCCTTCAACGTATCGTCTGCAATCTCGGTGATGCCGGCTGGGAGTGTGATTGCGGTGATTGCGTCACAATCCTCAAAGGCACCGATTCCGATTTTTGTCACGCCATCCGGAATTGTGATCGAGGATAGATTTTGGCAGTATAAAAACGCATAATTTCCGATGCTTGTTACGCTCTTTGGGAGTGTGATTCCGGTTAAGGCTTCGCAATATGCAAATGCCATATATTCGATGCTTGTGACGCCATCCGGAATATTGACTGCGGTCAAGGCGGCGCAATTATAAAACGCAGATTTTCCGATGCGTTTCACGCTGTCGGGAACGGTGATCGTGGTTGCGGCTTCGCAATTAGAGAACGCGGAATCACAGATGGTCGTTACGCTGTCCGGAAGTGTAATTGCGGTTATGGCTTCGCAGCCGCGGAACGCACCGACACCGATGCTCGTTACGCCATCCGGAATGACGACGCTGCCCTCGTAGGCGGTTCCGTCTACCACGATATTATTGACGATGACCAATGGATTTTCGGCTTTTTTTGCTGTCAGCCACGGCGTCTTGTCAAATGCGGAATCTCCGATGCTTGTCACGCTTGCCGGAATGGTAATTGCGGTCAGGGGTGAATATTGAAATGCGAAGTCGGCAATGCTTGTGACGCCATCCGGGATGACATATGCTTCTCCTGCCTTATTGGTAGGATATTGCAGAAGCGTTTTTTTGTCTTTATCGAACAATACGCCGTCTGCGCTTGTAAAATGTTCATTGGCTTCATCGACATTGATTGCGGTCAGAGCCTTGCAATTATGCAGTGCACGCTGACCGATGCTCGTAACTTGAGCCGGAATTGTAACGGAAGTCATGCCATTACAGCCGTAGAAAGCCTCAATCCCGATCGTTGTCAGGCTCTGTGGAAATTCGACGGAGGCGAGGGCTTCACATCTGGCAAACGCACCGAGTCCGATTGTTGTTACGCCCTCCGGAATGGTGATTGCGGTCAAAGCACTGCATCTATAAAACGCATTTTCACCGATATCGGTCAGACTGTCCGGGAGTGCGATTGCTGTTAAGGCACTGCATTCGGCAAACGCGCCCAGTCCGATGCTTGTGACACTGTCGGGGAGTGTAACTGCGGTCAGGGATTCACAGCCATAGAACGTCGTTTTATCAATGCTTGTTACCCCATCGGGGATGTTGATGCCGGCTAGTTTGACGCAGTATGTAAACGCACTGTCGCCAATACTTGTCACGCTGTCGGGCAGTGTGATTGCGGTCAGGGATTCGCAGCCATGAAACGCCGAAATGCCGATGCTTGTAACGCTGTCGGGGATTGTGATATCGGTTAAGGCTTTGCATCTAAAGAACGCATTTTCTCCGATGCTCGTGACGCCACCCTCGATGACGACCTTTTTGACGGTATCGCTCATAGCCCATTGCGGTATGTCAGATGGCCAATCCTTCATCGCGCCCTTGCCGGAAAAGGTGAGTGTACCCTCGCTGTCAAGTGTCCATGTGACATTGCTGCCCTGTGCGCCGCATTCGCCGGATTCTGCGACATCTGCAGCGCTCGCAGTCACGGCAAACTGCGCCGTTAAATGTTCCGGCAAAACCGCCGGGTTCGCTGATAGCAATACGGTCATTGCAGAGGTCATTGCCGTCATTTTCTTGAATGTGTTCATGAAAAGCCTCCTGAAATAAAATTTTTGTCTTAAGGCAACCCCGCGCAAAGTCCGCCTTACGGCTTGGTGGCACATCTACTTGCATATTTTCCGCCATCTTGCACAGAAATTCCTTGCTGGGCGTCATTTCTATACAATCTGACTGCGTATCTGCACCACCAGCTCTGTGCAGTATTGCCTTAAAATGTTCTTTGTTGCTCGTATGCCTGCCGCATACGGTTTTCAACAATTCAATTATAACATTATTTTAAGGAAATTTCAATGGGAGAAGTGAAATAATTGCTTTGTTTCGCTTCATGGGTGCTAAAAGTGAACAGTGAAAAGTGAAAAAGCAAAAAAATCCAACTACTTGCGTGATTGGATTTTTTGTCAATACGTGACGAAATTGATCACTTGTGTTTTCGACGTATTTCCACGCTTTTCAGCACTTAAGCTGTCATCCTCTTAGTCGATTCTTTTTCTATATTATACTCATGATCAATTTGCAATAGTTTTTTAAAAACTATGGTGTGTTTTCACCGTAGCCAACCTGAACCCCTCTGGATAAGCGGGCTGAAAGATTGTCCCGCGAGGAACTGCTTGAAGCACTGATTCGGACGATGGAACATGACGGTATTGTGACTGACACCTTTGACGGTAAGCTTTGGCTGCTTCTGGTTGAGAAAGCAACCGTGGGTACGGACGGAAAGCTGACCTTCACGCTGCGGAACGGCATGGAGATTGAAGTGTAAATATATATTTTTAGGGGCTGTGGCTGAGATGTGATTTTTTTGTTTTCAAAGCATTGACTTTTGCCATGAAATATGATAGAATGCAGTAAAACAGGGTTATTGTATCCTGTTGAAGTACGTGAATATTTTTACGCTCATTATTTACAAAGGAGGTACGATTATGAAACGTTTTTCATCTAAGTTAAGTGCCGTGTTTCTGAGTGCGTGTATGCTGCTTCCTACGCTTTCAATTGGCTTTCCTATTAATTACGAGAGCTCTGCTCTTGCTGCCGAAACAGAAGCAAACAGTATTTTGTTTAATAATGAAGACCAATTCTTCGTCTATGTCGGCACTTACAGCGGAGGCATTCCACAGTTCCGTTATCTGTATCCAACATCAGACGGAAGCTATAATGCGGACAAGGTTATATGGGAAAATGCACCGACAGGCCTTGCCTATGGAGACATTTTCGTTGCTGAGGGAGATGTCCCTATGACACAAGTATATCCGGTCAAAGACGATCCGGCTAATGCTCATGTTTACTATTATACGCTCGATGAAGGTGCAGAGCTGATTAAAGCAGGCAACTGCCCTGACCTTATGGAAAAGAAGGACATGAGCGTAACAAGCAAAACCTATGATGGCTCATCACATTGGAGCATACGATATAAGGATGATGCCGGCAAAGAATATTATTATGGATTAAGCACATTTGCCTCCTCGCTTGGTGTTGATCCTCTTGACTGCGAGGTTGGCGATGTTTATACCTATGCGCTATACAATGATCATATGGTAGTACCGCTTGCTAAACAGACTCAAACCATAACAGATACAATGACAGTCGAGGTTGTGGAGGTACACGATAAATATCTGCTTGTGAAACCCACCGACCGCCCGAACACAAAAGAACTCCTCACTTTATCAATGGAATACATTGACATCGATGTTGCTCCAAGCGTTGGCATGAAATATGAAGTGACCTATACAGACGGTATTCTGGAAACGTATCCGGAACAGTTCGGGAATGTGACTAAAGTCACAATGGTTTCTGAAAAGAACGACCTGCTTGCAGGTCAGATGAGAGTCACACTTGTGGACTATGATACAGATGAACCAATTATTCTCAAAGACGATTTTAAACCGTCTATATCAACGAGCATTGGTGTCAGCACTCCAGACGGTATGGCATACACGGGACCAATTCTCATGATGGAAACAAATCCTGCAATTGTTGATGACAATATAGCCAATTTCTTTGACGCAGACAGTTTCTCATTCGGATTAGACAGCTATTCTCTGCCGAAGGAATACTCATTACCCGATAATGCAGAGCGTGTCGGCTATTACAGCGGAACGATTCTCCCTGAAAACTCCATGACTGTGACACGGTACGATAATGGCTCTGCTGATGTTGTTTTCAAGCTGAAATTCACTCCCACAGGCGATGTGAACGATGACGGAGAATTCAATGTTTCTGATGTGGTACTGCTGCAAAAGTGGCTGCTTGCCGTTCCGGACACCCATCTTGCAAACTGGAAGGCAGTTGATTTCTGCAATGACAATAAGCTCAATGTGTTTGACCTGTGTCTGATGAAGCGAGAACTAATTCGTAAAACCGTTACTACATATGTGAAACCGGATCATGAGATTTTATATGGCTCACCTATAGGCGTTGAAGCGGAAGAGATTTCAATGTATCTCGGTCCTGATACGAGTTATAATATAGTTACAACGATTCCACAAGGAACGATACTTAATGAGTTGGGAGTTCAAGAGAACAACAACAATTGGGCGTTTGTAGAATATGAAGGACAGTATGGCTGGATTCAGATGGTTTCAAATGATGGTGAAACACTGTGTAAAATACTGGATCTCCCTGTTGCTGCTAAACCTGTCATCTACCTCTATCCCGAAGAAGAAACCTATGTTCATGTGGAATTGGAGCTGACAGAAGCTGAACTCTCTACGACCTATCCAAAGTATAATAATGGCTGGGATGTGACAGCCTATCCAGACGGAACGCTTGTGAACAAGGCGGACGGTTCACATCACAAGTATCTCTTCTGGGACGCTGTAAACTGCCGTACCAGATTTGACTTCTCAAAGGGGTTCTGTGTTGCGGGCAGCGATACAGAGAGCTTTCTCAAAGAAAAGCTCACATATATGGGCTTGAACGAACAGGAAATGAACGAGTTTATCGTATACTGGCTGCCACTGATGGAGCATAATGCGTATAACCTTATTTCCTTCCAGAGTGATGCCTATACGGACACTGCAAAGCTAAACATCACACCTGCACCCGACAGCATGCTCCGCATCTTCATGACCTATGTTTCACTTGAAGATGCTGTGGACATTGAGCCGCAGGAACTTTCGACGTTTGAAAGAAACGGCTTCACAGTCGTGGAATGGGGCGGATCCAAAATAAGATAACAGCGTAATAGATAGTTTTAAGGGACTGTGGATGCCAATGTGATACTTCTCACACTGGCTTATCCGCAGCCCCTCTTTTTGTATGCCTATTTACAGCCATTTCTGAGTTTCGTTACAAAAATCAACGATAACCCCAAAAACACCTCAAAATGCACCCTAAATGATTTTCGATTTTTCGCTAAAATGAACGATAGCTTGGATAATCGTTGACTTTTGAGGTCTGTCTACTCATTTTTGCCCAATTTCGACCGTTCAGAGCCTCATATAACTCTCTGTTATACTCCCTACCGTTTCCGATTGCCCTCAAAACAGCGTATTATATGCGTTTAGGCAGAATAATGCACCCCAACTTCGATTGCATCTAAATTGGGGTGCTAATATGATGCGGGTGACAGGACTTGAACCTGCACACCTTGCGGCGCGAGAACCTAAATCTCGTGCGTCTGCCAATTCCGCCACACCCGCATATTCTATTGGTCAAATCAGCAAACTCCGGCACAGGTACGATACGCACCTGTGCCGAAATGCTTCTGTTAATATTATTATAGCAGTTTTTGCTGGTTTTGTCAAGACCTTGCCGCCGGCTTCAAGCCTCCGGCTTGTCTCCCATATGTGCCATATCAAATTCCTCGGCACGCATCTCAAACCGGATTTCGTGCATCCGCAGACCACTCTGCGCAAAATACAGCCGAATCGTTGTGAAGTGGGAGAACAGCGGTACTTCTGCCGTGAACGATACGGGCTTGCCGCCTGTGCCGTTCCATGTAAACGTACCGTTTGCCGTTCCCATGCTGAACAGCGTCACGGGGATCTGTGCAAGCTCGCTCTGCTCCGAGGACGCGGTCAGCGTGACCTGATACCAATGCGGATGTTGAACCTTTAGCGCAAAGGCGTGGCTCGCACCCTTGTCCGTACAGATATCGTCCAGCGGAATACTCAGCTGCGTATCAAGGTCATAGAATACAACCTCTCCGGTCTGCTCCTCGGCGTCTGCCGGTCGGTTTACAACGGTCACCTCCGGCGCATCGCCCAGCAAACGCGCCATGGCGTGTGTGTGCATCACAAATCTGCATACGTTGACCGCACAGCGCTGCAATTCACTGCGTGTTAATCTGCCGTCCGCAAGTGCTTCTGCAAGATTGTCCTCATTCTTCACGCAGTCCGCACAGACCATATATACATCATTCTGCGCACGAACCATTGCCGCTAAATTGGTCTTATCCGGCTCGGTATTGCGCTCGTTGATATTTGCCCACCAGTCCGTCATCAGGAAGCCGGTATAGCCCCATTCCCTGCGGATGATTTCGGTGCATAAATCGTAGTTGCCAGCCGTCCAAAGTCCGTTGACGCTGCCATAGGTCGTCATGATCGACTGCGCCTTGCCCTCCTTGACGGCAAGCTCAAAGCCTTTCAGGTAGATTTCGCGCAGCGCACGCTCCGAGACTGCTGCGTTCACGAAGTGCCGATTGGTTTCCTGATTGTTGCCGCAGCAATGCTTAATCGTACCCTCAGCGCCGACGCTGTGCAGACCACGCAGCTCTGCGGTCGCGATCAGACCGGTCAGCTTCGGGTCCTCCGAGAAATATTCAAAGTTTCTACCGTTGAGCGGATGCCGATGGATATTCATGCCCGGACCGAGCAGACATTCCACCTTATTTGCGGTCATTTCCAATCCGACACAGGTAAACAGCTCCGTGAGCAGCTTCATATTGAACGTTGCTGCGAGCAATGTTCCGTTCGGCAAGCTGAATGCTTTTGTGCCGCAGTCCATTCGCATACCCGATGGTCCATCCGAACAGCAGCAGGCAGGGATGCCGCGGTTTGTCAGTGCGTCCGAAACGCCGCCGAATGCCGATGCCGTACCTGCTGTCACGCGCGGACTGCCCATGCCCTCTCCGCGCACGATCTGCATCAGTTCTTCATCGGATAGCTGTGCGACAAAGGCGTTTAAGTCTGCATCACCGCGTACAACATCCGCAAGCACATAATTCTTGCCGTCCGGCTGCAATTCTGCCGGAAGCGATTCGATCCGGCGCGCGGCTTCATCAATCTGCTTCAGCGGTACGTCCTCCCAGCCGATCGTCATGCTGTCGCCATCCTGTACCGGCTTCATACGCTGGAATGTTGCAACAGGCGCCATTGCCTGCCGGCACTGTTCAACGACGATCGTTTCATCGACAAAACGGCTTGCGGCATATGCTGCAGTGCGGACATCCGTACCGATATAGAATTTGTATTCGCCGGCTTCCTTGACCCAGCAATATGCGTGACCGGTCACGCCGCTGTCGTCATAGGACGCCGGAATTTCCAATTCCAGATGAACGGTTTCGGATTGATTGGGTGCGAGAACATCGGTCTTATGGAACATCACAAGCTGTCTTGCCGGCTGACCGAGCTTGCCCTGCGGTGCCTCGACATAGAGCTGCACCACTTCCTTGCCCGACACGCTGCCCGTATTGGTCACGGTTATGGGAAGCTCGTAGGTGTCGCGTACCGGAACCGGCGCTTCTGCCGTGACAGAGAATGTTGTATAGGACAGTCCGAAGCCGAACGGATACCGTACACGCTCCGGTGCAAAGGTTTCAAAATAGCGGTAGCCGACATAGATATCCTCGGCATAATTGTTGTTGGTTTCGCCGTGGAAATATGGATTCGAGGGGTAATCGGAAATCTCATAGGCGATCGTATCCGGCAGCTTTCCGCACGGTGCGATTTTGCCCGTCAGGACAGCCGCCGCACCCGTACCGCCGGTCATGCCGCCCTGCCAGAGATACAGTACCGCGTCCGGCGCATAGGTATCGACAAAATTCATATCAATGATATTGCCCGTATTCAGCAGCACGATCATCTTTTTGAAGTGCTTGCGGCACACGCGCAGCATCTCGGCTTCGCCGTCCGTGAGCAGATAAGAGCCTGCGTCGGCATGGTTATCCTGCTCCTCGCCGGCGGTTCTGCCAATCACGACCACCGCGCGTTCACAGGCGGCAGCAGCGCGTTCGACCAGTGCTTCATCCAGCGGCATTTCTGCCTGACACCAAGGCTCACCGCCCCAGCCGGTTCCGAGGTCGTAGGGATTTTCTTCGTCCCATTTCCGATATGTGTCCAGAAGCGGTGCGTAGAGCCGGACGCCCTGCTCCTCCAAGCCCTCCGGAATGCTCGTGACCTTTGAAACATTGACCATACCGCCGGAGCCGGTTCCACTCTTATAATAATGAAGCTGAATTCTGCCGAACAGCGCAATTTCTTCATTCGGCAGCAGCGGCAGCGCAGCATTGTCATTTTTCAGCATGACAATACCCTCGGCGGCAGTTTCGGCTGCTGTTTTCAGGTAAACATTCCAATCAAGTGTTTGTTTCATCATTGCATCATCCTCCTTATTGTGATTCATAATGATTATCCCTATTATAGCATACAAAACGCGTCCTGGCAATCAGAAAATCTGCTTTTTTATCAGATTTATAATCCATTCCGTCTGCTTTCTGCCAATCGGGCAGCGTTAAAACCTAAATATGTAAATTATAATAATTCCTCTTGACAAAGATGCAAAATAATGTTATAATTATACTAATTCATAGCAAAAAATTACTATAATACGAAACAAGGAGTGATTCAAATGGCATCTGCCAAAAATATGGTCATTGCCGGCGACTATACGGGCTGCCGTATTTTCTGTATGTCCGCAAAGCTCGCGTATATTTCGGGGACAATGAAAAAAATTGACGATGTGTATTTAACGCCCGAAACGGTGGCGCGGTTTGAGCTGATGACGGAGGATATTCTGCGTTCGGGCAATTCGCTGCTGCTGACCGGCTCGCTGGACCCGGCTTGTCTGCTGAAGCTGCGGCTGCACGCTTCGGCTGCGATGCAGAAAAAGGGCATCTATACGGTCGCGGTGAAATTTCAGGACGAGAAGCATTCGCTCATGGAAATTGACGAAAAGACCTATCATGCGTTCCTGCGGCGAATGCAGGGCGCGCAGGCATAACCGCAGATTCCGCATTGCCCGAAACTGAATCTACAAAAAAATCCTGAGAAGCAAGAACTTCTCAGGATTCTTTTTATGCTTAGGTTTGATGCTCGTGGAAGAAGTACGGCAGCAGGTCATAGACATAGTGGCGGACATTGCCCCACCAGTGGTCCTTGCCCTCTGCAACCAGGAAATAGAAATTACCCTTGGACAAATCAGAGGTATAGACAAACTGGCTCATCTTCTTCATTTCATCGACCTGCGGGCTGAGGTTCGGGTAAGCGATGTCGGTTGTACCGGTTGCGCAGCAGATGAAGTATTCGTCCTTCTGCAAGCCGGACTTGTCAACTGCATCGGCAATCGCCTTTGCCTTCTGGTAGCCGCCGTTGGTACCGCCCCAGTGGTCGCCGGAAAGCGGCATGAAGTATGCAACGATATCAAGGCAATGTGTCAGAACTGCCCATGTGGAAACGCCGCCCATCGAGAAGCCGCCGTATCCGCGGTGGAAACGGGATGCTTGCAGATCCTCCGGAGAGGTCGATTCTGCGTAGGTGGAATATTTGCCCTCGACAAACGGTACGACCTTGTCGCGGAATTCCGACCAGAATTGCTCTGCACCACTCTGATTGAACGTCGGTGTTACGACGATCAGCGGCTCCAGCTCGCCGTTTGCGATCATGTGGTCGAAAATGTTCTGCATCATGGTGTCATTCTGGAAGAACAGGGTTTTTTCATTTTCGCCACCGCCGTGCATGAGATAGAAGATATTGTACTTCTGGTTTTCATCGTACCCCGGAGGCAGATAGACATACAGGGTATTCTGACCCTGCGGGCCGTTGTAGTGCTCCTCGATGACTCTGCCCGGATTTGCTGCCTGCTTCAGGTAGTCGTCCTCGTTAAACGGATGATACTTCAAATTCGGATCGTAGTTGAACGGCTGAACCGGCGGCGCAACCTTTTCCGGATATACCGTAGTCTGTCCGGTCAGGTACTGCACATACCAGCGGACATCGTCTGTTTCGACGCTGCCGTTCTGGTTGAGGTCTGCGGCACGCTTCATGATGCTCTTGGGGAAATCCTTTCCGCAATAGCGCTTTGCGAGCGACAGGTCGGCTGCGCTGATTTCGCCGTCCAGATCGACATCGCCGAGCGTAAATTTGACTTCCTTCGGACCCTCGATGACAGTGCCGCTTTCGGCGCAGATCGCTTCGTCAATATAGAAGCTGCTGCTGCCGCTGAGCGTTTCGACATACAGAATCGGACTGGACGCGTCTGCCGGGATCGTGTATTCCGGATTGGCAAGCTGGACATAGCTTCCGCTGACGGCGTCTGCCTTGGCGAGATGTGCATAGACAGCGGTGCCGCTTGCATCCGTATACGCAAGCGAAAGCTGGAATGTCATCGTATCCGCGCCGCTTTCGTATTCCGCACAGACGGAAAAGCTGTAGGTTTTGCCCGGCTCACAGATGGATGAGATGTCCTTTTCCGCACCATGCCATGTATCCGATCTGCCGGATACGAACAGCGCGGAGTTGTCCTGATAGGGCATATCGCTGTTGGTCTGGACGGTACAACCGCCTCTGCCGCCCCATCCACAATCGCCCGATTCAAAGCTATCGTGGAAATAGTACGTCGCATCATCTGCGGCGAGTGTCTGTATCGGCAGCACACCGGCTGACGATAGCGCTGTGGTGCAGGCAAGTGCGACAGTCAGCAGCTTGCTTGCGCGTTTCTTGAGATACATAAATACTCCCCCTTAAAAAGTTACATGTACCCAGAACTACTAACTATACTATTAGTGTTCTGTAATTTGATTATAACATATCGTAATCTGTAAATAACTAGATGAAATACAGATTTTCTGGAAATATTGACGGGAATTTCCTTGATTTTGCGCGGTTTCGCAGCATTTGGGAATCTTTGTAACGTGAACGCAAAAAATGAGGATTATTTTGTGCTGTATGTACCGATTTTTGCTGGTTGTTCGCAGTCTACATACAAGCTGATGCGTTCTCATCATATTGCATAAACAGGTTGTTTCCAAGTCGTGCAATATTACTGAATGTTTTCATAATCATGGAATACTACTTGACATTTTCCCGTATAGGATGTATAATGATAACATAAAGAAAAGAAACATAGTCATAATTTTGTTTATTTTATCATAATTCAATAGCCGAAAAGCACTGCTCAATCTATTCGTTTTTGTGATGATTCGAGCAAATCGCATAGACCGGGTTTTCCCCGAACATGAAAAATGCAAAGGAAATAAGACTATGAAAAAATTCTCTGAGAAGCTGACGGCTGCCGTTCTGGCAGGCGCGATCAGCATGATTTGTTTTTCTGATTTCTCCGGTTCCATATCAGCAAATATGAGCGATGATTACGAATATGCAACCTTCCCGCTCCGGACAATGTGCGTCACGCAGCTTGCCTTTGAAAGCGGAAAAACCGCTTCCCACGCCAATTCTTACCATATGGATTGCAGCGGAAAATATGAGGAATATGCGGTTGCACCGTTTACCGGAAAGGTTGTTTACGCGACAAATAATTACGGTCTGGTTCTGTTCCAGAGCAGCGAACCTGTTCATTATGCCGATGGCAGTCTCGATTATATGACCGTTGTGTTCATGCATTGCGCAAATACCGATGAACTTGCCAAATCTTGCGAAAATGGCACGGTATATCCGCAGGGCGCAGACCTCATTCGCTGCGGCGGCATCGGCAAAAACGGCGCAGAGGAATATACCAAGCATTACGACATCGGCGTTTACCGCGGTGCGCTTTCCTCTCCGTGGGACAGTGCAGAGGCAGGCGGCTACTACAGCCGGCTCGGTAATATGTATCCGTTCGAGGGCTTCTATGTAGACCCTGCACTCACCGTCAATATCGTGCGCTGGGGCACGATGAACCCCAACAATAGTCTCACACGCGGAAATTATACCGACTGGACGAACTGCTGGGTGAAGCGCGGCGATACAGCACAAAATCCGGCGCAGACGACCGCGCCTCCCGTGACAGCGGCACCGGCGACAACGACCGCGGCAACAACGGTAACCACCACCATTCCCGAGCCTGTCAAGCGCTTGCCGGAAAAGCCGCTGGTATCTGTCAGCATGACCGATGAGGTCACGATTTCCTATCAGGCTTGCGAAAATACAACCTACTACAACATCCGCGTATACGACAGCGAAAGCAAGGAGATCAAATATTGCGTCGGCGTTTGTGATGACGCTGCGCCGTTCAATGAATGCAGAATGTTTACCGATACGAGCCTGTCGCACGTATTCGCACCCGGCTCCTACTACGTTCGCGTTACGGCAGTCAACAAGGAAGATGGTATGGTGACGGCATCCGATGTGGTGACATTTGAGGTAACGCTTCCGGATTACGCAGGCAGCGGCGACCTCGATGGCAATGCACACGTGAATGCAGCCGATATTCATCTGATGATGCGCTGCATCAGCGGTGACGCAGATCTGAAGCAATCCGTTCTGCTGGCAGCTGATATGAATTTTGACGGTATGCTCAATGCTGCCGACCTCTCGATTCTGAAGCGGAAGATGTTCACAGAGAACACTGCCGCATAACGATTTATGTAAACATACAAAATTCTCCCATAAAGACCGGAGGCTCCCTCATCATCAAGGGAGCCTTTGGTCTGTCTATGAAAAATTGCCCTAACAAAAACCGGAGGCTCCCCGATTCATCCGAGGAGCCTCCGGTAATGATTTACCGATTGATTATTTCAGTGTCGGCATTTTGTCCAACGGGAGCTGGTCATCCGAGATGATATACGCAATCTTCATCAGAATGACGGTCAAATCTTCCGCATCCAGCTTGCCGGTGATAACATTTGCAGCAGCTTTACCCTCGGCTGTGATGCCTGCTTCGGGGTCCTCTGCAAGGAATCGTGCAAGCAGAACCGCATCCGAAACATCGGTTTCACCATCGCAGGTTGCATCGCCCCAGACGATATCGTCAGGCACAGTCTGCGCGGTTTCGGTGGTGGTAGTTGTGGTCGTCGTCGATGCCGCCGTCACCGTCGTTGTGGTAGTTGTTTCGGTGGATTCTGTTGTGGACTCCGTGGACTGAGACGTGGTTTCGGTGGTAGTTGTTGTGGTTGTTGTCTCGGTCGTTGTCGGGGTGGTCTGTGTGACCTCCGGTGCATTGGTGCCGTCATAATCCTGTAAGAACGAGACTGTCCATGCAAATACTGCGTTCCACTCAAGCGAGGTGTCACTGCCGGACCAGGAATCCACAGCGTCCAGATACATTCTCTGCGGTGTGAAATCGGAATTTTCCATCGAGATGCCTGCAAGTCTCAAATGTTCATCCGTGTAATATGTCAGGCACGGACCGCCGACCAGCACGCCATCCGGTGCCATCGGGAAGCGCTGATTCAGCGAATTTGCCCAGTAGGCATGACATGGATTCATGACGTGGTGGGTACCGTAGCCGGTGACATAGGAGAATGCCAGCGGATTGCAGCCGAGCAGATAGTCCATGCCGGATACAACGCCGTTGAGATACTTTTCCTCACCGGAAATCTGGTATGCGTATGCCATTGCGATCGAGTTTGCAAGCGAACGTGCATTGGAGCCGTACTCATAGACGTCCGTACGTGCACCGAGCAAGATGTTTTCAACAAAGCTGTCCGGATTGTCATACGGAATGCCGTAGCCCTGCTGTTTCTCAGTACGGATGAATTCGTCCGCCGCTTTCAGGATGGATGCAACCAGCGTATCGTTCTGCTCTTTCGTGAGAAGGTCGCGGTGCAGTGCGAGCGTCAGCGAACCGGCAGAAGCGGTGTTGCCCCAGTTGAACAGGGTGTTCGAACCCTTCTCCATGTTTTCGCCGCCGGTGATCTTTGTGGAAACCTTGAATGCGTTTTCATAGGCAGAAAGTGCTTTCAGATAGGCAGCAGCAGCGTCGGCATCGCCCAATTTCAAAGCGGAAATATACAGCTCACAGGCTGCCCAATATGCGTCATCTCTGACCTCGTTATCGCCGTAATTGACGGCATCATGTATGGTGGTCAGCGGTGCATAGCGGGAGTTCAGGAAATCTGCTTCATCAAATTTTGCCTCATACCAATTCTTTTCATATGCTGCAAATGCTTCCTTTGCGCTCTGCATCAGCTCTGCGGCATACGCTTCGTCATATGCCTTCCAGAGTCTTGCTGCCTGTGCGGCACAGGCGGCATAATTCAGCGTTGCAGCGAGTGTCGGCGGATTGACAAGACGATATGTTTCATAGCTGTTCTTGTTTTCTTCACCGATATAATTCCACTGTACCTTGTCAACCGCGGTGTACTTGTCATCCTGAATGCTGTGGTAATACAAGCCGGCGTATTCGCCCCATGTCGGGTCATCCTCTGTGACCTTCATCTTCGCCATGAAATCCAGCTCGTGACGGCATTCATCGAGAATATCCGGAACCTCATTGCCTGCTTCCGGTACAACGACCGTTCCGGAGCCATCCGCAAATTTTGCGTTATCCTTGTTAGCAAGGAGCGTGTTTTCATACATATTCTGGAGCGTCCATGCCGCAATACCGCCGCTGACGAGGCTTTTCTCGTAGCGATTGGTTTCGTACCAGCCGCCGCTTGCCTCAACCTGCATATCTGTCTCGAGCTTGTCATAGCTTGCGAAATGGTCGGTCTGCCAGCCCGATATGACTGAGCCGACATCCTGACCGCGGTGTGCGGCGCGTGCAAGCTGAGACTTGTTGCCGGAGGTGATGTAATCAGCGGTAATTCCCATACCGGAACGGCTCTGATAGAAGAAGTTGAGCGCGTTGGTCAGCATATTATGCGATTCGTCGGTGTAAATATCGCTGCTGATTTTGAACTCGTAGGAGCGCCAGTCCATATTCGGAATCCGCAGATAATAGGTGCCTTCCTCTTTCCAAGCGGAGAAATCAATCTTGCAGATGTAATCCTGCGAATCCTCATCAAAGACTTTTTCGCCGGTGGTGCCGCTGGTGACAGCCTTGCCGGACTTTGCATCGACAAGCTCCCATGTGTAGGTATCTGCTGTCAGGATGCTTTCCTTCGAAGCAGACGAGATTGCGCCTGCGTTGTCACTGAGAACGGCAATCTTTGAAAGATTCGGATAGTAGCCGATCTGGTTTACGGAGATGTAGTTGTTTGCCAATTCGCCGGTGCTGCGATCTCTGAGGCCGTAATCTGCGTTCGACGGCTTTGCAGTCGGGTCAGTGACGTCCTGAATGCAGACATCATCAATCCAAAGCTCGTCGTCATTCTGGGCATTGCCGCCGTAGCCGTTCAGGTCTTTTGCATAGGCGAATGTCCACTCTACATCCTCAATATCCGCTGTCGGAATGAACGTGCCGGAAAATGTCTGATATTCGGTGGTGAGCTTGACAGCGGAGTCCCACTGACCGCCCATGGCAGGACCCATGATCATCTCATTGTTGTCTCCGCCGAGTCCGAAATATAGTTCCGAAGCGCCCTTATTTGTAATTCGTGAATGCAGCTCCATGCCATTGCGTCTTGCCTTGGCTTTGAAGCTGACCTTGTATTCATGTCCATTCTTGAAATTCAGGTTTCTGTATCGGAACTCTAAGTCCCAAAAGGATTGATCCAAGCCGGTGCCTTTGTTGATTCTGATGTGCGCTGCGCCATCGTCGATGTCAACAAACTGCCCGTTCGAGGATGTGCTGACGGGGTTCCAGGGTAAAATCTTGTAGTCGAAGCTGGTTTCGGCAAGTTTCTGACCTGGTAAGGAACCCAGCGGTTCTGTCTCGTCCGCTGCTCCGGCGTTGAAGCCGGTCGTGAGCATGGACGCGCTCATTACGACTGCCATCACAGCACTGAGCGTTCTCTTGTAGTAGTTTCTCTTGTTGTTCATAATACAACCTCCTCTAGATAGTCAAAAAAATTGTCCTGTTTGAATGCAAATCCGGTACACGGAAATACTGCGCAATTTGCATCCGTGATTATTATACCACATCACCAACAATTTGCAAAGTAGTTTTGAGAAAGTTGGTTAGTCTTGCACAAAACAACTTAGTTAAATATATAAAAATCGCCGACGCGTTTTTTGTGAAAAAGAAACAGGAAGTAGTATTATTTTTCAAAAATACGCAGCGGATATTTTTTCTCAAGTAAAATCAGGCTTGAAATTCACTCTGCGATTCTACGAATTGACAAAAAAATATGACGATTTTATATTGACGGGATTTGTTTCATACGTTATAATAAAAAACGACAGAATGTGACAATGCGGTGCATCAATTTGTCAAATGTCAAAATTTGAAACACATAAGGAGAGATTACAATGTTTGCTGCGAGCAAGGATGTGCGCTTTACCGTGTCGAAGGACTACACCAACGATGAGTTCTTGGAGCTGATTAAGGATCAGCAGTTTGCTGCCGGAAAGCCGGAGAAAATCCACTATATGCTGACAGATCGTATCGTATTCCCGGCGATCGACAGCCACAATCAGGTACAGATTCTGAAAATCGGTCTGAAAAAGTGGTGCGTTACCAAGAGTGAGGAAGCAAAGGTGGAATCTTCGATTGGTAATATGTACTTCTACCGTATTTTTGGCTGGTTTGCTATTTTCAAGAATGCGTTCGGCGAAAATTCCAAGAAGTGCGTTGCACTCGTTGAAGAAACCGCAAAGCAGATTCAGGCAATGAACCTGTAATGCAAAAAAATCAACGGACAGTATACTTTATCGAAAGTATGCTGTCCGTTTTTTTGCAATGTCATATTCCAAAGCACGCGCTCATACATCTTACTAATATTAGTATCAGAGGTGGGTATGATGAAACCAGAAATCAAAAAAATCGTGACCAGAAGCGCGCTGTTCTTTGCGATCCTTGCCGTGAGCGTCTGTGGAATGCAGCTTGCAGTTTATCGGAACAACCGGAATGCACCCGATACCGTGCCGGCTTCTGCGGCGCAGTCTACGGTCATTGTTCTGGACGCAGGACATGGCGAATCCACTGAAACTGAGTCCTGATTACAAGCAGCCCATCGGCGCCGTTTCTGTACAAACTGAATGCGCAGCTTGCGCACCGGATTGCTTCAGTGATTCCCTTGCAATATGCGTTTCCAAGTCTGCAAGCCGCGTCGGCAGGGGGATATGGCTCTCTTTTTCTGTCAGCGCCAGCGCAATCCGGCAGACCGTATCAAGACCGATCTGATTGCCGACCGAGACAAATACCGGCTTCACACCGCTGTGCGTCCGGAGCGCTCTGCCGTACACCTCGCCATCTATCACAATATCCGTATAGCTGCCGGCTTCGGCGTCCGGCTCGATGTAGTCTGTTTTTTTATCGACGCGAAAATAGGTCTTTGCGACGCCCATTGTCGGCTTGTTCAGATAAAAGCTCGCGTGGGTTGCAATGCCCATATGCCGTGGGTGCAGATAACCGTTGCCATCGAAAATGAACAAATCGGGGCTTGTTTCCAGCAGCTCGACGGTTTTCAGCACAAGCGGCAGCTCCCGAAATGCCAGAAATCCGGGGCAGTACGGAACCTCAATTTTGCCGCTGTACTGCTTCTTTTCAATGACCGTATGCGTATGATAGTCCAGCACGACAATACAGCATACGGCATATTCCGCGCCGGAATGCTCCCAATAAGCAAGGTCAATGCCGGCTACGATGTTCAGCTCGGACAGCGCAAAGCCATCCGTGAGCGATATTTTCTCGCGCAGTTCGTTTTGTATCGCTGTGTATTGTTCCTCGTTCATCATAATCCTCCTGTTAGGCAATACCGCACAGAGCTGGTGGTACAGATGCGCAGTCAGATTGTATAGAAACGACGCCGCTGGACTGACGCCCAGCAAGGAATTTCTGTGCAAAATGGCGGGCTTTTTGCGGTGTTGTCTTTATAAAAGAGAGTGCTGTATTTCTTTGCAAAGTACAGCACTTTTTTGTGTTTATTCGCTTTTCGGGACTGTGCCGCTGTACTGTACGCAGCGGTCTTTCGTTTTGACCGTGATCTGCACCGTGTCTGCGGCAGGCTCGATGGGCAGATAACAGGAAAACGCGTTTGCCTGATGCTGCTCCAGTTCGAGGGCTTCCTGCTCACAGCAGAGAAATGCCTGGTAGCTTTGCTGATTCCGTGTGACAAATACCGCTTCCACTTCCTCATATGCCGGATCAAACAGACCGTAGAGCTGCAAATATTGTCCCATTTTTCTGGCTTCCAGCCGGAATGCGTCCGTGGTCGGGGCAGGCTCTGCGGCAGGACATTCTGCGGAGGGTGCAGGCATCTGCGGCGTATAGGTCAGGAGCTGATCCAGATTGCGCTCGACAAGCTCATATACCACAACATCCGGTGTCTCTGTCTCCAGCATATCCAGCGGAATCGAATTTGCACGTAAAAACTCGCATTCTGCAAATCGCTCGCCCAGCAGTGGGATCAATGCGCGGCCAAAGGAATCGCGGAACATCAGCAGACTGCCGGTGCCGTTTTCGCAGGTCGTCCGAATCGTCAGGTCATCAATACTGCGCATTCTGCCGACATAGCGATAGGTCTGCGGAATCGCATACACCGCATTCTGATCGGGCTTTTTTTCGGCAGGGGAGAGCATATCCCAGAGATCGCCGTCCCAATCGCAGGTTTCCGTGCGTACAGCCTCCGCAAAGCCGAAATCGTCCAGCCCGATGGTCTGCATCAATGTCTGATAGCCGAGCATTGCGCCGTCGCCGTTCCAGTGCGTATCGGTTTTGTGGTAGAGCAGACGGGGATCCTCTGCCGCAGCCTTGCGCAGTGCGTCACGCCAGTCACATACAATGAGATCGGTTTGCGAGAGCGCACGATGTAGCGCGTCAAGATTATTTTCATGCCCGGTTTGCAGATAACGAGCAGGCAGCTGCTCCGGATAGATACTCGCCTTATTCGGTGCGGCGGCAAACACCAGCTTTGAACCATGCGCTTCGACATATTGCTGCATGAGCTGCATATTATAAACGATATGCCGGATATCTGCGTCATTCAGCGTCCGGATGCCGGTTGCATCCTCGATGGTCGGTTCAAAATACAGCCATCCGTCCTTGCCGATGATGACATCCTCTGCCGGTGATACGCCGAACAGCTTGCTCGTCAGCTTGCCATATGCGGAGACAAGCTGTGTCCGCAGACCAAAGCTGTCGCTGAACCATGCGTCAAATTCTGTCGTATAATTCGGATTCAGCGTTTGCTCATCTGTCAAAAACGATGGTTTTTCAGCAAGCACGCGGTTTTCGGTATTGACAGTATCTTCTTCTGCCGTATCGTCCCTGCGGCATTCCCGAACGGTCAGCATGATGGTCGGGACAGCAAGAATACCCAGTACGGCAACGGAATAGCATATGCGGAGCGCATTTTTTATCTTATCATTCATATAGCCCTCCACATACTCAGAACCGGAAATAAATGAACGGATGATAGGTCGTTGCAGCTGCGTTCATCATGCAGAGCACCAGCAAACCGAGCGTCAGCACCGAAAGCACTGCCTCCGCAGGACTTGCCGCGACCGTTTTTGCCTTTTCTGCAAGCTGCTTCGGGAACGGTGTGCAGCCAATCAATGCGCATACAATGACCGTGACAGTCAGTGGCGTCAGGAGCTGCGTACAGGCAGAGAGTGCCGCCATGGACAGATTTTTTCCGCTGAACATACAGACGTAAAACTGCAAAGCCTGCGAAATCGTATCCGCACGGAAAATGACAAATGCACATACAACCGCGAATATCGTATACAGATGCAGATACCATGTTTTGCGCGGCGGATTCTTTTTGCCGCGGCGGATGATCTGCTCCATGTGCATCAGTGCGCCGTTGATGACGCCCCAGAGCACAAATGTCCAGCTTGCGCCGTGCCAAAGACCGGTGCAGAAAAATACGATCCACTTGTTTCGGACGGTTTTTCCTGCGCCCTTGCGGTTGCCGCCAAGCGGAATATACAGATATTCGCGGAACCATGAGGTCAGCGAAATATGCCAGCGCCGCCAGAATTCTGTGATGGAGGCTGCACAATAGGGGTAATTGAAATTCTCCGGAAAATCAAAGCCGAAGATTTTTCCCATGCCGATCGCCATGTCGCTGTATCCGGAAAAATCATAGTAGATCTGTAACGTATAGCAAAATGCGCCGAGCCAAGCCGTTGGGAGCGCAAGCGTATCCGTCATGCCGAATACCGTATCTGCGAGCTGTCCGACCGTATCCGCGATCAGCAGCTTTTTGGAAAGTCCGAAAATCATGCGGCGAATGCCGGCTGCAATCTGCTCCGGTGTGGAATGCCGTGCGGAGAGTGCGTCCTCCACCGTCTGATACCGCACGATCGGGCCGGCGATCAGCTGTGGGAAAAACGCAATATAAAGCAGCAGACGCGCATAATTCCGCTGAACCTTGGCGTCTCCGCGCGAGACATCCATGATATAGGAAATCGCCTGAAATACAAAAAATGATATGCCGACCGGCAGACGCAGCGACAGTGTCGGCACGGAAAGCCCAAGCAGCTGATTGAACGATTCAATCAGAAAGTCGGCGTATTTGTAAACACAAAGTACGCCGAGATCTCCTATAATGCCAAGGGGCAGAAAGATTTTCCGATAGATTCCGCCTTTTTGCAGCAGGAGCGCGCTGATCCAGCTCCAGAATACCACGCCGAGCATCAGCAGACAGGCGACCGGTTCTCCGAAGCTGTAAAAAATCAGGCTCGCGACAGTCAGGAACGCATTCCTGAGCGACAGATGCTTTGCCGGAATCAGAAAATAGAGCAGAACGGTCAGCGGAAAGAAGATAAACAGGAAAATTGGACTGCTGAACGTCATAATCGGTTTCCTTTTCTATGATTTTTAATAGATGTAAATGGACTGGACGACGCCGTTTTCCATCAGGAATTCAAATGTTCCGTCCTCGGTTTCATAGCAATATTCTCCATCGGCTGCGGCGCCGAATGCTGCCACAACCTCTGCTTCCGTGCTGCCGACATGGATGCCGTTGCGCGTGGAAACATTGCCGCTTGTGAATTCCAGCTCGACAATTCGCTCATTGCCGTTTTCCACAACCGTTCTGAGAATGAAATCCGGATACGTATAGACGCGATCCTTTCCGTTGACAAGGCAGCTATCGCTTTCTCTCATCTCATAATTGGTATTTTTTGCGATATAATCCGCACAGCTTCCGCCGATTTTCAATTCATCCAGCAGATGCTTTTCTTCTGCGGGCGGCTCTGTCTGCGGCGCTTCGGTCTGCTCCGCAGCAGGTGCTTCGGTGGTCTGCACTTCGGCAGGTGCTTCGGTCGCTTCAACCGTTGTGGTTTCGGTCTCTGCCTCCTCGGAGGTGGTTGTATCGGCGGTTTCTTCCGCAGATGTTGTGTCGGCTTCGGTGGTTGTCACTTCTGCTTTGGTTGTTGCTTCGGTGGTTGTCGAGGTCTCCACGGTGGTATCTGTTGTTGCGACGGTCGTTTCCTCAATGGCACTGTTCTGGATGGTCTCGGTGCCGCAGGCTGTCAGTGCAGCCGCGCAAAGTACGCTCAGAATTGCCGCAGTCAGGTTCATTTTTCTCATGTGAATCAACTTCCTTTTCTTTGATTTGTTTTTCATTCTCCGATGGGTGTATAGGTTGCGCTGACGAGTGCGCCTTTTTTGTCGTATATTGCGTCGACATAACCGCAGAGTGTATAGCCCGTACCGCCCTTTGCAATATCCATCGCATTCTGCTGCTCCATGGTGATCTGGCAGCGCTGCATATTATAGGTCGGGTCATAGTTCCACCAGACATCGTCGATCAAGACCTGTACCCAGTAATGCGGCGAATTATGCCACGCATAGATGATACGGCTTGTGATGCCTGCACGCTTGAACGTGAAATCGAGTGCCGCTGCGAGATGATAGCAGACGCCGCGCTTTTTGGAGAAGGTCGGGTCGATCAGCGAATCCCAGCCGGCTGCAAGAAGCTGCTCCGTGGTACGCGCCGTTTCGACATTGGAATAATAGAACGTGCCTGCAAAGGTCTGATAGATGCCGTTGACGGATTTGACGGATTTCTGGATGTAGCTATCCGCCTTGATTGCGCGGTCGTTTTTTGCAGAGCCGTTTGCGTCAATGGTATAGCCATCGACCTTTGTTGAAACAGCCATTTTGCCGGCTTCGTCAAAGTAGCTGCTCTGATTCGACAGCTCCTGCCAGCCGGTCACGGCACAGCCATTTTCATCGCCGTAATATTTGCTGCCGTCTGCGGCGGTATACAGCCCGCTTACGAGTGTACCGGATGCGTCAAACAGATAGGTTTTGCCGTCAATGACAGTCGGTGCGGTCGCCTTGCTGCCATCCGGAAGAATGTAGCATTTGACGCCGTCAATGGTCTGCCAGCCGGTCGGCTTGGCGATCATTTTTCCATCCTCGCCAAAGGTATAATACGAAACCGTGCCATCCGGATTTGTGATCACCTGGTCGCCGGTCTGCATCAGACCATCTGCGTTAAAATAGTAGGTGCTGTCACCGATTTCCTGCAAGCCGATCAGCATGACGCCGTTTCCATTGAAATAGCGCGTGCCGTCATCACCTTGATAGAAGCCGGTCACCATCACGCCGTCCGTGCCAAAGAGATAGGTCGCGTCGTTGACCGAATAGAAGCCGACATAAACTGCGCCGTCATTCATCAGCTTATATTGCTTGCCGTCAATCATCTGCCAGCCCGTCAGCAGACCCTTTTCCGCATCCAGATAGCAGCGTTTTCCGCTGTCGTCCGTGAGCCAGCCGGTGTGTTTTCCCGTTTTGGGGTCGGCATAGGTGATTTTTCCATCCGGCTCTGTGATCCATCCTGTCAGAATCGTATGCGTTTCCGGGTCATAATAGCGCGTAATCTGATCCGAAGCGGTCTGCCAGCCTGTCTGAAGCACGCCGTCCTCGGTAAAGAGATAGGGCTGCTCATCAATCAGAATTTCACCTGTCGCCTTGCCGTAATGCCAATGCTCCTCATCGTCCTTGCTCCACAATTCGCAGACGCCGTATTCATCAAACTGATAGACATCGCCCTCGTCGGTTGCGGCACTGCCGGTCAGCTTGCCCTTTGTTTTGGAAACATAGTAGGTCTCGCCGCGCCATTCTACCCAGCCGAATTTTGCTTCGCCGTTTTCATCATAATAAAAGCGTGTGCCGCCGACCGACTGCCAGCCGCGCTGCTGCACGCCGTTTGGTGCAAACAGATATGCGATATTGTCGATCGTGACCTCTCCGGTCGCCTTGCTGCCATCGGCATTGTAGTAATACCGCTTGCCGTCTTCGGACTGCCAGCCGCTTGGCGCAGGGGCTTCGTCTGCTGCTGCTGCTGGGATCGCAAGATAGGCGGCAGCGCCGAGACTTGCTGCCGTCAGGAGCACGGATGCCAGTGTTTTTTTCATGACGGAATACTCCTTTCAATGGGCTTAAGGCAACACCGCGCAAAGTCCGCCTTACGGCTTGGCGGCACATCTACTTGCATATTTTCCGCCATCTTGCACAGAAATTCCTTGCTGGGCGTCAGCCCAGCGGCGTCATTTCTATACAATCTGACGAAAAATCTGAC
>JAZNTW010000063.1:0-16248 GCA_045591925.1 Oscillospiraceae bacterium | reverse complement strand
TCCGTTCCTCCTGTGTCTAATTTAGTCCAGCTTGCTCCATAGACTGATTTAGTCATTCTCATTTGATCTATGGACTTGCTTAGACTCTATTATACAACACATTTGGGGGATATGGTAGACGAGGGGTTATTTGACGCTTACCTTCAATTCTGAAACATCTCCTTTATATTGATATGTTATTATCGAATTTGATTCTGCCTATAACGTGAGATTACTTAATGGTTATTAAACATTTAGGTAGGTTTATCATGTTTGACACCATTCCTTGAACCACTTCACAACAACACTTTCCTCAATATCGTCAAAATACGAATAAGTATCAGTAAACGCAATGTTATTGACCGTTTCGATAGCGCCGTTATCAATTATATATACATATCTTCTGTAGCACATATCAAGCCGGGCAAAATTAGGTTTTTTCGTCACAGTAGCTGCATTAAGGTTATTGTCAGTGATAGTGATGCTCTCAATGGTAGAATACTGATTGCTTGCACAGCAGGGACTATAGATGATAACTACTGAATTATCAATGAATGTATCCTTGTCAATTCCGTCTATGGTTATATCCTGTGCTGATACATCTTCACATTCCTGAATAATATCATTGAGTTCGCTTTCAGAATGTGCAATATACCCCTGCCACTCATTATGATTATCTGTATTGGTATTTAGATTGGAAACGCTTCTTAATTGGAAGGCGGCATCTGTACCGTGAGACTTATCATTCATTTCTGCTATGAGCTGTCTTTTCATCAAGCATAAATCAAATACATCAAGCCTGTCATCGTAACAAAAGTTTGCTGCCTTCCAGTTAGCAAGATGCGTATCTGGAACGGTTAACAGCCATTTCTGAAGCAATACAACATCTGAAACATTAAATTCACCATCATCGTTCACATCGCCGGCAGCTTGCTCAGGTTCAACGATAGCTTCTACAGGAATGATCGCACTGTCTCTATAAACAGCAAATGAAGCCTCAGCACCTTCGGCTGTTCCAGCAATATTCATTCCGAGACTGCTTCCAAAGCTGTCAAAAGAATAATAATACTCTTTTCCCCCTTTATCGCTCAGATAAAAAGTATAAAGAGCATAAGAGGGCGGCATTGTTGACATATTAGATGTTTTTCGTTCCACTTTCAATGAGCGAGTTTCCATCAGATCTGTACAATTTCCAACATTTTTCAGTTCAGTATCCTTGTCCAGTTCATAAGTGTTTCTTGTGTTCTCATCCAATGTTGTAACAACATCATTTTCCGTCACAAATACATCGCCATATTTTAGCTCATCTGAGATAGAACCCTTATAGTAACTTTTTCTATGTTTGTAATTTGTGCCGGAAATATCAGTTGCAGGATAATAGTATTCAAATATCGGCAATTGCTCCTCGCCGTATCTGCCAGTATATACCAAAAACGAATCTGCATCAAACACATCTGAGTTGTTTTCAGCCGCCAAAGCCTTGAAGGAGTTATCTACAGACAATTGGTGCGAAGACACACCCAAACCCGCTACAACAGCTAAAGAAACTGTTCCTGCTATCATTTTTCTTATAATTCTTGGTAATTTCATAATCAATCCCTTTCTTGACTATAATTGGTTTCTTTGAGTATTCCGACAACTACCTGACGGTACTCTCCATCATCTGTACAGGATATAACAGTAAGCCTGTTATCGCCATAATCACGAAGCACCTCAACTGAGTGTGGATCAACGATGTTATACTCAGTTACGATGTAAGTATACTGAGTCCGCTTATCATCAGTATCAAGCAGATACATCTCATCACCGATTTTGATATTGTCAAGATCATTGAAAATCTCGGCATATATCGTACTGTTATGTCCGGCTATACAGTAATTTCCATGACCGAGTGAACCTGTTCCTTCAAAGTGTCCTGCCGACACCTGTAAAGCCTTTGAATCAGTTCCTTCAAGAACGGGGACTTTGATATTCAGACTCGGTATCTCAAATATGATATTTTCTTTCAGTAGTTTCCGCAGATACAATTCCCGACTGATTTTCTTATATGCAAACAAAGATAAAACCGATACGCCGAGAATGACCATAATAATACCGATTATTCGCAGTATTCTTCTTTTCATTGTACTAAACACCAATAAGGGTGCTGCTGCCGAGAGCAGCACCCTTAGATGGTTAATCATTCATTTTCTTTTTTGGACTTAGCAATAAGAGCAATACCTGATACCGTCAAAACAGCAGCCAGACCAACGACAACGTTATAGAATCCCGAATAACCAGTCTGTGGCAATTCTTCACTGCTGTCACCAGTAGTTGTAGTGGTCGTTGTGGTCGTGCTTTCCTGCGGTGTGGTTACATAAGTATACTGCGGAGCATCTTCGCTTGTATCTTCGAGATAGATTGTGCAGGATATGTCTGTGCCGTTTGCAAACTCTTCCAAGCTAAAGCCGGATACGCCATACTGATCTCTGGTTTTACCGTAGAAGAAACAGTAATTCTCAGGCAGATTGGTGATTCTGATTGCATAGGTGATATTGCCATTGTAGCTGTCAGCATTATCAAAGGAATATTGGAGATTTTCAACATACATCTCATCAGTTTCAGATGTGTTCCATCTTGCAACCACTTCACCGGACTGAATATTGAACAGCTCACAATCCAAGCCAGCGATCTTCTCATTTCTGACAATATCCATGACATTGAGTTTCAACATATATGTGCCGTTCAGAGGAACATTGCTCAGGTCAACAGGCTCAGTAACCGTAGTTGAGGTTGTTGTCTGAGGCTCAGTTTCAGTTGTAGCCGATGTATCAGCCTCTCCTGCTGTTGTTGTTGTCACCGTAGTTGTGTTCTCCTGCGGTGAGGTAACATAAGTATACTGCGGTGCATCCTCACTTGTATCTTCAAGATATACCGTGCAGGATATGTCTGTACCGTTTGCGAATTCCTCCAAACCAAAGCCGGACACACCATACTGATCTCTTGTCTTGCCGTAGAAGAAGCGGTAATTTTCGGGCAGATTGGTGATTCTGATCGCATAGGTGATATTACCATTGTAGCTATCAGGCTTATCAAAGGAGTACTGGAGATTTTCAACATACATCTCCTCGGTTTCAGAGGTGTTCCAAGCTGCTACGACCTCACCAGTCTGGAGGTTAAACAACTCGCAGTCCAAACCAGCGACCTTTTCATTGCGGACAATATCCATAACATTGAGTTTCAACGTATATGTGCCACTCAGAGGTATGGTATTCAGATCAACAGGTTCAGTAACCGTGGCTGTTGTTGAGGACTGAGATTCTGTATCAGACGATGTTGCTGCCACCACATCATCTGTAACTGTTGTAGTAGTTGTAACTGTCGTCGTATTGCCCTGCGGAGTGGTGACATAGGTGTACTTCGGAGCATCCTCGCTTGTATCTTCGAGGTATACAGTGCAGGAGATGTCCGTGCCGTTTGCAAATTCTTCCAACCCAAAGCCGGATACGCCATACTGCTCTCTTGTTTTGCCATAGAAGAAACGATAGTTTTCAGGCAGATTGGTTATCCTTATAGCATAGGTGATATTGCCATTGTAGCTATCAGGCTTATCAAAGGAATACTGGAGATTTTCAACATACATCTCCTCGGTTTCAGAGGTGTTCCAAGCTGCTACGACTTCACCAGTCTGGAGGTTAAACAACTCGCAGTCCAAACCAGCGACCTTTTCATTGCGGACAATATCCATAACATTGAGCTTTAAAGAATATGTGCCTTCAAGCGGAGTCGTGTTTTCCTGGACTGCTCCTTCATTCAGCTTGATTGCCACTTTAACTTCACCGTCAAGATAACCCGAAATGCCATAATCGACGCTCTTGCCCGAATTGTAGAGATAGCCTTCGGGAAGTTCATCAACAACAACGGCGTACACATAATCCTGCCAGTTGTCAGTAAAGGTGGGAGTGATAAAAGAGTTTTCGTCGGAGCTATTCCATTCACATACGATATTTCCGTCACCAACACAGGAGTAGTTTTCTTCATCTGTCCATTCAATAGCTTGCTGAATCAGCTTTGCATTCACATCGCCCACATATTCCTCAGATTCCTCATCAATGAACGAAATGTTGAAAGAATACGACGAGTCTTCCGCCGAAGCTGTTATACTATTCAGCGGTGTCAGCGATAATGACGCTGAGATCAGCAAAGGGAATAATTTAGCATTTTTCATAATTTTTCCTCCTTTTTGCGTTTGAGCATGATCTTGAGAGATGTGTTCATGGCGGCCGACCGAGGTGTTTTCAACCTCCTTTACTCTTTAGTCGTAATTTCAGAGGTTAAAATCGCAGCTTTTTCCAAAAAAGTTTTGAAAACTGATAAAAGTATGGTATAATGATTATATAGAAAAAATTTTTTTCAGAAAGGTGCGATTCTGAAGAAGAAAAATACGACTAAATATATGAGAGATGTATATTCCTGAGTCTTCACTCGTAATTCCCGAAAGGAGAGCGAAATGGATAATGGTGCTGAATGTTACAGCCGTTTTCTCTCAGGAGATCAAGATGCGATCGAGGAAATAATCAAAGAATACAAAGATGGACTTGTTTTCTACCTCTTTAATATAGTTGGAGATATTCATCGTGCAGAAGAGCTGACAATAGATACGTTTATCAAGCTGTTCTATGATCAGCCTAAGTTTAAGGGAAAGTGTTCTTTCAAAACGTGGCTCTTTGCAATTGGCAGAAACACCGCCCTTGATTATATGAGGAAAAACAAGCGAATATCCGAAGTCTCTATTGATGATGCACTTGATGTTTCCGATGGGAGAAGCCTGGAACGTGATTATATAAGAAATGAAGAACGATTCCGATTGCGACAGACGATTGATAGATTAAAGCCGGAATACAGTCAGGTTATCTATCTGACATATTTTGAAGGATTTGACACTACTGAAGCCGCCCAGATTATGGGAAAATCCAATAAGCAGGTCATTGATCTGCTGTATCGTGCTAAGGCGGCACTCAAAAAAGAAATAGAAAAGGAGGGATATCAGTATGATGGACTATAAGCAGATGACTGAAATTGTCAAAAAAGAAGTTGAAGCACGCCGCGAGAAGAAAAGAAGACAGATGGTTATCATAAGACGTGTTTCATTTACTGTTTCAAGTCTGTGTGCAGCCATCATAATTTGCTTTGGAGCATGGAATAATGAACATATAAGAAAAGCCTTACGAAAAGATTTAATTACTCAACCATCGGAAATAACAGACACTGAAAGCAATACTAAAACTTCTGATATACAAGCTACCACCCCACATGATTCTGTTGCAACTACAACGTGTGTTGATGATAAATATAACAATGTATCTGAACAAGCTACAGCAATAACAACAGCACCAGTTCAAACTGACGTTGTATCAACGAATACCCGATCCGTAACTACAAATAAGAACCATGACGCACAGACAACTCAGGTCACGTCGCCTGTTGTTACAACAGCGGCAACCGCCACGAATCCACCTGTTTCGGTAACAACGGTTTCTGAATATACGCCTCCTATAATCGTAACCGAAACTGTAAAGCCACCACCTGACCGAACAACTGCAACAACATCTGAGAATGAAACAACAACGACAACAACTGTTGATCAAAACTCTTACGCTTTTCGTATAAGCTTTGTTGATGACGTCAACCTGACAAAAATCGACAATGTGAATGCGAAGCTGGTTCGGCAAAGAATCGAATGGATTGATTCGGAGCATAGTCGAGATGTCGGTGATAGTTTAGTTGTTGCAGAATGGAATTCCTCAGATTCTAACCCATATACTGCAAGTTTCTCTAAAGAATATGACATAGAATACCGATATATCGTAATTGTTGATGATCTACCTGATGGGTACAGCTTTTACGGTAAAAACTCCGTCGAACTCAATATTGCAGGATTGCTGGAAGAAGTAAAGAATATTGAGATACTGTTGACAAAGGAAGGAACAGCTACAACTACCACACCGCTTAACGGCACATATTCACTAAAATTGAGAGTAGCAGATATTGCCACAAACAAAAACATAGCAAATCTTGATTGTGAGCTATACTGCATTCAGACAAAGGAAGTTGTAGCAGCATGGAATACAAGAGATACCGAGGAAATTTATATTGAAAACCTCCAGTATTCCTTTAACAAGCCTGACAGCTACAATGGTAATATCACCTATGCGATCAGAATCACTAATCTTCCTGAGAACTATCGCTTCTACTATGGAAAGAGCAGAGAGATGTATGGTATCTGCGGCTTTGGCTTGGAAGAATTTGCAAACGGAACAGATTTGAGCTGTATCGCTTATCTTGAAAACACCAGTGCCGATGCTACATAGAATGATAGTATATATATTTTTGATAACCCCTTAATAGTCTAAATAAAGGTGTAAGGAAGTCCTCCCAGAACAGTTCTGGGAGGATTTCCTGCTTTTTCAAGTAAAATTGCTAAAAAATAGCTACTCTCCAAAAATCGAGAGTAGCTATTGCCTTTATTATAGCAATATCGTCTGTTTATCGCACTTTTTGATTGTTCGTAAGGTGTTTGGGGAGGTTCAACCGCCAAAATGGGTACGGGTACGAATGTCCAGAAGAAGCTGATTGCCGTCCATGACCTCGACATACCGTGGCGACCGGCTGATCTGGAACAGCGCGCCGGTCGAATTATCCGTCAGGGTAATGAAAACAAGAACGTGCAGATTTTCCGCTATGTCACCAAAGGTACGTTCGATGCGTACAGCTATCAGACTTTAGAGAACAAGCAGCGGTTTATCTCTCAGATAGATAAGCATAATGCTGAACAGAGAAGATCACGAATTCGCATCGTGACGCTGCTGACATTATCATTTATCGGTGGTTCAATAGGTGGTTTAATAGCGATGTATCTATTTCATCACAAAACCCAAAAGGATTATTTCACTGTTGGATTACCATTGATGATAATAATGCAGGTGCTTGTTGTGTTCTATCTAATGAATGGTAGATTAAAATGAGTTTTGATCCCACTGGATTCAAAGTCCCCATGACGAAACAGCGGTCAACCATTTTTCGGCTGACCGCTTCTGTTATTTCTGAATTTCTATCACGAAAAATCCCTCTGAGTTCACCTTGAGCCGCAAGGTCTTGATATACCGATTACAGTAATTCTCCATTTTCTTGATGGTAGCGGTCACTCTTGCGGTTTCGTATATGTATCGTCATTGATTTTGATATGATTATCTATGACCGTCATTATCTCGTTAAGCCGATTTTCTCCGATACCTTTGATCTTGCTCAGATCGGCTCGTAAGCTGTCATAATCAATGGGGTGCGTTTCTTTCTCGGCTCTCTGATAACCCTGAGCAAAGACATTTCTCACGAAAGTCTCCATTTCGGCACGGTTCATTGATTTGATCTGCTTGTATAATGCACGGTTTACTAATTCTTCAGTTTCGTTATCCATTGCATTTCACCTCCGATCTGCTCTATATCCTGATTATAGCACAAATGGCGGTATAATGCAATGAAAAGGATGTGAAAAAGTGTGCAGAGATTGACTTTTTCTGGGCGGTTTGGTATAATAGGGGTAAGTGAGAGAACAATACGGCTCTCTCTGCTAAATCGGTATTATTTTTAGAAGAAGGTGTTTGTTATGAATAAAATCGACTTGTCGCAACTTGATTTCTCAACGCTTGTTTTTCCACGGATAACCAAAGTATTTAAAGAAACAGTCCAATTATACCGTGATTGTAAATACGGTGAAGCAGAACTATGTGAAAAGAAGCTGAAAGGATATGAACCGCAGCTTGCTGATATGAGAGCGCAAACCGCTTTTTTTCGCTGTGATTTCAATGAATGTGTGCAGCAAGCGATTTTGTTTTATCCCTTTCTTGATGAATGGTACTCAGGGAACAAACGATGGGAAACTGAAAAGATGCTGGAATATGCCCTGCAAAAGGCTGATGAAGAGATCAGGCAGGAAGCAATTGAAATTCTGATGAGTATGTATCATTATTTTTCTGATGAGCAGCTTGAAAGACGTGGATTTGAGCATTTTAAGCATATTCCGCGGTTGATCGAACACGCAGCAGGAAATCTGGAAAGTTTTTCAAATCCGTATCATATCTATTCACCGCCGGAATCTCCGAAGGAACTTTCTGAAATCACAGATGAATACCTGACATTTCATAAAAAGAGGCTTTCAAAGCTGCAGGGCGATCCGCTGGAAGATCCGGGGGTCATAAGTCACATTCTGCTGATGATAAAAGATCAAGGACATCCGGAAGATTATATTGAGCTGTATAGCAAGCATTTTTCTGCGCCCCAGCTTTTGAACGATCATTTTGATGCTGCTAAAATATATATTTACCTGAAACAGGAAGATAAAGCAAGAGAATCTTTGATCAATTTTGCTCGATATGGTTTTATACCGATCGAATGGACAGATGTCAAACCAATGTCAATATTTGTTGATTATAGCTTTGTACCGCTTTTTAACAAGGAATTGTTTGATATTATTTATCATTTGCCTGTTCCTCAATTAAAATTCTAATTTAGCTTAGTAACTGAATACACTCAAACACGGATAGACCGTCCTCAACAGACGGCTATCCGTTTCTTATTCTGCATACCCACAATCAAGCACCCTGAGCGTTGTATGCTCACTGTTCTGCGGATCAGCAATATCATAGCTGATTGAGCTGCACCTGAGCTGACTGCAAAGCTCAGTGGCTTGTTTCAGGAAGTCCGCCGGTATCTCGGTAAGAGAGCCGTCTTTTTTTATGAGCTTTACGCCGTTTCTCCGCAAGTCCTCGATGAAATCCTCACTCGTCATTGTCCTTTTCCTCGGTGCTTTCCTCGCCCTCGCTCGTTTCAAGGGTGATCGTGTGGGTGTAGATCATGTGGTCATTCAGGCAGTCCAGGGAGCAGTAGCTCTGATTGGTGTCCTGATGCTTGTAATAGCTCTTGCCTGCGGGTATCTCCTTGTAACAGTTCGCACAAAACATTACTCGTCCTTCCATAAGTATATCATGGTATCATAAACAGCTCTCTGCGCCTGCATACGGAGCAGATTTCCGATAGCACCCGACTGGTCGATCCGCCCTGACATGACCGCAGCCTGATAGTCACGGCTCGACTGCATCAGAAGCTCGGTCTGACGGTTTAGAGCGTCCGTGACTTTGGTATCAAGCTCGTCCAGGTGCTTGTAAATCTCACCCTTGTCCACGATCTCCTGCAAGAGATCGGGCCGCTTTTCTTCGATGTGGTGCAGGTAGTACCTGATGTGGTCGGTATGGAACACATAACGCTCCGTTTCGTCTGTCTTGGGGTTACGGTGGCGTACCGTCTGTGTATCGGTATCGACTTCCCAAACTGGAGCGCCGTCCACGGTCTGTTTGCTTTTGAATAACATCGCCGTCACTTCCTTTTCTTTGTCATATAGTAGCCGATACCGCCGACTCCTGCGAGAGCTGCCACTCCTGCAATGATAGGCAGAGGATTTGTCTCAGACTGTGCAGGATTGCCTTCAGAACCGCTTGACGGACTGTCGGGGGTATCGTTGCTCTCTGTGGCTGAATCTCCCTCAGAAGCCGTTTCCGTTCCTCCTGTGACCTCTCCGATCACCCTCGGACTATCCTCGCCGTTATCGTTGATCCCATAACCGCCCGTGCTATCAGGTTCGTCTTTCAGTGTACTGAACGGCGGAAAGTTGTCCACGGTATTTCCGTTCTTGTCGATCATCTGCCAGTTACCGTTAAGAAGCGTGAAGCTGTAAAAGTTGTCCTCAGTCTCAATTGTCCAGTTACCATCGTTATCGTCCTCAAAGTCCCAGCCGTCGATCAGGTCACGATAGTATCTGCGGTATCCGTGTGTGACCTCGCCCACATCGTTCCAGTCATATCCGCCTGTGCCGTAGTTCTCGTCAAGCCACTTGTCAAGCAGATGATGCTTGTACGATGCTTCGGGATATTCAAGTCCGTTATCGTCCTTGCCGTTCCAGAGATCTTCCCAAATGGCAGTTTCAAGGCTCTCACGGTCGGGAGCTTCGGCAGCGTAGGCGGTAAGCCCTGAGCTGAGTGCAAGTGCGGTGCAGAATACCGCTGTGATAAACTTCTTCATGTTAGTTCTCCTCCATATTTTCAAAGTAGAAAGCAAGTGCCTTTTCAATTGTTTCCGTGATCTCCTTCGCCTTGATACCCTCGCTGAAATACTTGGTATAAGTGTCATTGCTGATCTTCACGCTCTTGGGCTTCGGCTTTGCTTCGCCGTCCTCTCCGCTGATGATGCTCTCAACGGTGTAGCGGTCGATATTGCCCTCATCATCGGCAGATGCACGGAGCATTTTTGCCTTCTTCATGTCGATCTTGCCGTCCTCAGCACACTCGGCAACAACTGTCTGAGCATCTTCCGAAAGGAAAGAAAGCTCAACTCCTGCACGGATAGACAGTTCTCCGCTGTCAACAAGAGCTTTCAGCTCGTCTATCAGCTTATTTATGCGGATAAGACGGACAACTGTGCTTCTTCCAAGACCGTAATGCTCACCGATGTTGTCATTCACATCAGGCGCGGACTTCATTCCCACTGGGTCTGAAGTTGTTGATTCAGGGTTCTCCATCAAAGCAAGCTCCCTGAGAATATCATTTCTCTTGCCCTGAGAGAACATTTCGCTGTGCCGAAGTGCAACGGCAGCAGCCTGTTCGGATATTCTGAGGTTTTCAAAGCCCCTCTGCATCACATTAGATTCAATGACGTACATCTCGGCTTCATCCTCGGAAAGACCAATCTTGATGATTGCCGGCACGGACGGAAGTCCTGCGATCTTTGAAGCGTTCCAGCGGTTATGACCGATCAGGATTTCGTAACCGTCACCATCAGGCTGAACGATGATCGGAGAAAGGATACCATTTTCCTTGATACTGGCAACCATATCGTCCAGACGTTCACCTGTGTAAAGCTCAAACTTATGGTTGCGATAAGGTTTGAGCTGTTCGCAAGGTATCTGCTGAACTGCTGTCTGCGCAGGGGCAGACAGCATAGCACTTAAATCAAACTGCCCGTTCATTGTTCAGTCCTCCTCGTCATCATCTTCGTCGGTGCAGTAATCAAGACCGTTCTGCAACTGGAGAAAAATTCCTGCGTAACGGTCGTGTTCAGCACCGTCACTGTTCATCATGGCTTCAAGGAAGAAAGCCTGTGCTTCTTCACGATCATCCCACTCCTGCTTCTTGCCGTAGCAGACAGTAGTGACCTTGCGGTTGGGATTCGTTGCGAGTTCTGACATACTTAACATCTTGAAAGCACCTCCATTGCAAAATCATCGTATTCCGTACCCAGTTTATGGGCGGTCATACAAAGCGGTGTACCGTTTTCAGAGCTTTTTGCGGCTTCTACGGATTTACTGATTTGCGTCTTAAACAGCATAGCTCCGTATTTTTCGTAAAGCTCCTCAAGGGCATTTCTGCTGACGCTCGTGCGGTCAACCATAGTCGGAAGAACGCCAAGCATTGAGATTTTGGGGTTGATAGCTGTCTTGATCTGTTCATACAGAGAGCTGAGCGCCTGCAAACCGTCAAGGCTGAACTTCTGTGTCTGAACTGGTATGATAAGCCTGTCCGCAGCAGTGAGTGCATTGATAAGGAGAGTTCCCAAGGACGGCAGGCAGTCGATGATTACGAAATCATATCCGCAGACATTATCCTCGGAGAGTATCCGGCGGAGTATTGTTTCCCTCGAAAGTGCCGTCTGCATAAGCGTTTCGCTGTTGGCGAGATTGATGTCAGAGGGAATGTAGTCCACGCCGGCGGTTTCATTATGACGGATAGCCGACTTGATCAGCTCGGTGGTCAGCGGTCTGCCTGTGCAGGCTGTCATGATAAGCTGAGTAAGCGTGGGATTTCCGTTTGGCTCGTATTTCAGATATTCGCTGAGGTTTGCCTGCGGATCAAGGTCAACCAAGAGAACCTTTTTGCTGTGTTTCAGAGCAAGGCAGGCTGCGAGATTGTACGCTGTGGTAGACTTGCCGACTCCGCCTTTCTGATTGGCGACAGCCGTAATGATCGGATTCATATTCATTTCTGTATCCTCCTGATTAGAACAGCGGTTCTTCGTCTGTGTAATGGGCATTATAGCCGCCGTTTTCATGTGCGATTTGCTTCTTATCGCCTGAAAAGTGGATTTCCTCGACATGAACCTCGGTCGAAGTACGCTTCTGACCGTCCTTTTCGTAGCGGTTGATGTGGACAGCGCCGACAAGCGTTACCATATCGCCCTTGCCGAACCAATCAACTACCACATCGGCGTTGCGGTTCCAAGCGGTGCAGTCGAAGAAGTCAGTCTGCGCTTTCTCCTCGCCCTTACGCTTCGGGCGGTCGCAGGCAATGGTGAACTTGCAGAGGCGGTTCTCGCCAACGGTCTTGATTTCGGGATCGGCAGTCAGTCTGCCGGCTACCATGAACTTGTTTAACATAGGATTTACCTCGCTTTCGTATTCTGTGGTGTTTCGTGTTTCTGTTGTGCTTTTATTATACTTGACTTTACACCCAATGTCAAGTATAGTTTTCTGTATTTTGGAATCTTTGTAGGGGCGCAGCAATCAGCACCCCGATTTTCGGTTTTCCCCGGTGTGATTTGACTAAATTTCGGATTATACTTGACTTTGCACCCAACTTTTGATAGAATAGTCTTAACACTTGATTCAATGGAGGTTTTTATGGATTCTTTACAAGAACTCGCTACACCTTTCGGAATGCTACGGTGCTTGAATAAAGATCACCAGCCTATTCCATTTCAAACAACTTGCATTGAAAAGCAGTATTCCACCGCAGTTTATGATGAGATATGCGAAAGGTGGACAAGTGTAAAACCTGAATATCAGTCAAACATTATTATTAGAACTGATGAACTTAGGATAGGAGAAAGCTATATCATTAGATTGGATGGAGATTACAGTTTTGGATTCGGTGCAAGCGATGAAAACTCAATATCAAATGTGATTACCTATAATGACTGTACTTTGAGCTTTGGTGCTTATGATCCTAATGATGATGGAAAAGACCGTCAGGCTGTACCTTATTATAAAAACGGGGTTCGTATAGGATTCAAGCCTCCTGAGCAATATGACATATCAGAATTTCGCGGCTATCTTTTGAATGTTTTGCCGGATTGGTCTGGATTTGTATTTCAACTACTTGACCGCACTATGCCGGAGGTCAGATTTAGAATAGCTTGGATAAAACATGATGAAAGCATTGTTACCGATGATGTGCATTATGAAAATGCCATTTACGTTATTACTACGCTTTAAGGGGGGATAACCTTTGTTTAAGCATAAATGTGAGATGTGCGGACTGGAGTTTGAGACGAACAACACCCGTGCCAAATACTGTATCTATTGCCGTGATAAGGTTCAGGTTCAGAGGAACAGAGCCTATGCGGAGAAGAAGAAGTCCGGCTCTGCTATTAAGATCGGCAGCGAACAGGTTTGTCCGATCTGCGGAAAGACCTACACCGTGACCTCCGGCTCTCAGAAGTATTGCAAGGAGTGTACCGCAGGTAAGAAGCGAAAGAAGTCCGCTCCGAACACGGAATACCTCAAAGGACATTACGATTATATCCGTGTCAATGTGCCGAAGGGAGAGCGCGAGAAGATCAAGGCTTATGCGGAATCGCTCGGTATGAGCGTGAATAAGCTGCTGCTCACGGCGTTGGAGGAGTATCAAAAGAACCATACTAAGCAAGACGAATAATCATAATCCATTACAGATGTGCTGTTTCCAAGTACATCTGTTTTTTATTGACATTCGCCTGAATACCGTATATAATAAAGCTAAGTAAACTTTATTGTATAATTCAATTCTGCTTAGTTTACATAAGGAAATGCTTTTGGTATACTATTCTCAGGAGGTCAACATGAATACGTTTGGTGATTATATTAGTCGATTGAGAAACTACTCCAAGATGACGCAGGAACAGTTGGCTGAAAAAATGGAAGTTAGCAAAACTACCATTCAGAATTGGGAAAGCGGCAGAACAAAGGTGAAGCCGGCTCACCTAAAAAAGCTCGCATATCTGTTCAATGTACCGGAAGCGTCGCTTATTACCGAACTGAACCGTGAAAACGATTCGATGAGAAACGATGTGTTCCCGTATTTTTTGATTGAAGATGATAAATTGATTGGTATTATTCAATCGCTTCACCTGAACCTGAATCAACAGGAACTGTTCGGACTTATCTGCCTTTATCATCCTGACATACTTGAAAATTATGCCGACTGGGAAACAGTTTTCGACGATGCTTTGACCAAAATCCCATATGATTTTATCTGTAAGGTCGGAAGCATTCAATATATGAACCTTGCAGATGGCTTGCGGAATCTTCTGAAATATGTTCAGCCTAACTTTCTTTTGAAGGTATTGAAATTATATCCTGAGGAACTATTCGATGTAACACGTTTTTCTAAGGATCTAATTATCGAATTCCTCGATAGCGGACACATTCCATATATTGATTATGATTTTGAAAAAGAATATGGATTTGATTTTTCTATAAATATGAAGAAAGCCTCTATCGTCCTGCCTATCCTTACAAAAGGTGAGATTCACTTATCGGATGGTGATCGAAGTGGTGATCCTTTGAGCGAAGAAGTTCCGCAAGAGATCATTGATGCTACATGGTATCCTCCTAATCAAGAATGTTTAACAATGCAAGTTTTGAACGGTCTTATAGGTATTACGACCATACGTTATGATAGAAGCAGCACGCCAGTAAAGTGCTACATGGAAATCAACGATTTAGGGCGTAGACTTCTGAGATGGTTTCAGGAAAAGGAGTAGTCGATTATGGAGAAATGGTATGAACGTTTTAACGATGCCGGATTTACCCTGTATAATGAATCCGGTGAAGCGATTTGTGTTTACATTGTCAGAGACAAAGCTAATAACGTAAATACCACAGATAAATGGATAGATGTTATATCTCATGCCAATGGGTTTGAGCAAATTATAGTTGAGCTGTTTCCACGCATTACACATCCCCAATATACCAATGACACCGAGTATAACCGCTACATATGCTGGCACGCTGCACATGACGATATAGCTGCACACAGAGGTTTGAAACATCACGGTAAAAAATACGCTGTACATTGTAAGCGAGTTCAAGTTAAAGATGATAGTGGGAAGTCTCATTACGACTATAAGGTTACAGGTGTGAGCAAAATCAGATAGTTTTCATTGCTTACTCACTCCAAATCCCCATTCTTTTTATGCCTGCGTTTTTGATCCTGAGCATCGCGCTCCTGACGGAGAAATTCATCAAGATCACGCTTGGCACTTGACAGAGCTTTGAACTTGGCGTCTGTTTCTTTGAACTGTAAATCTTTCTCTGAACGCTCTTGTATAAGGGCGTTTATTTTTTGCCCCAATGCTTCAACGGTCGGAGTCCGTCCCGCAGGATACCATTCAAGCAGTTGAGCATTCAATTCCACGTACTTATTCAGCTCGTAGGGGTGTTCTTTTCGGAACTTCGCAGCCTGCCGTCCGCTGAGCGTTTTCAGCTCGTCATGAACGGGCTTATACTTGCGAAATTCCATGAGGACTGATAGCTGTGCCTGATAGTCCTCGATCTGTATTTTCATCGTGTTCAGCTCTCTAACAAGGACGGCTCTCTGACTGAAAGCGGTGTCTCTTTCACGCTCCACATCTTCAAGCTCAATGCCGTACCTTGCGATAGTATTCTTGGCGATACTGGCGAGCTTCATATTGCCACGGTCAATCGCATCTCTGAGGAACTTCATATTCGGATCGACAATCCTCTGCCGTATCTTCGTTCTCGGTGTATACATCATGCCGCCGATATATTCCTCGATACGCCTTTTGATCTGCTCGGTAGTGTAGAACCAGCCCAGCGTTTTCGCACGGGTGTATTTCGCACGGGGATTGCGTTCTTTCTGCTCGGCAAGCATAAATTTGAGGTCGATCTTATGGTTCGGATTATAGTCTACAAGGATGCCGTTTGCCTTGCATTTTTTAAGGAAGTCCTCGAAGTTTTCGCTGTCCATAATAACATTGTCGATAGCGTATTTCAGCTTCGCTTTCCAGCTCAGACCTTGCCGTGTCATATCCCATTCCCAATGCGACTTGGCATTCTGTCAAGTCAAGTGCAACAAAAAACATCATCAGGACAATTAAGGTTCAAACAAAACCTTGGTCTGGTGTTAATAAGATTAACCACCTTGTCAATCTCAACTTGCTCAATAAGTCTAAAATTGATTCCTTTGC